>CAJMSX010000077.1 GCA_905216195.1 uncultured bacterium | reverse complement strand
TGGGACGGATTTCGAATTTCTGCAGTTCGGTATTTTTGTGGAGGTTGAACGTATGGGTAATGGATACCATAGCGTTGACGCCTTTTTGTTCCATGATCCGGTTCCCCATTTTAATCCAGTCATTGATTTTGTGCAATTGGTAAAAATCGGAATCCTGGATTGCGAAAACCATGACGTTTCCTTCCTGCCCGAAAGTCTCCTGAAATTGCAGGTAGTCGGTATAAGCGCTGTCTTGCTGGGGTAACAGACTGGCTTGCTCGTAGGACATTTCCAGATTTCTAATCTGAAACCCCATAAAGAGGGTACCGATTAAAACTCCGGCGATAAAAGCAATTCGGTTGCGAAGTATGATCCCCGCTATTTTAGTCCACATACCTGCTGATTTGAAAATTTCAAATTTTAAGAGACGTTGTTTAAGCTTGCTTGAAATTTATGTTTATTTCTTTTTAGGCGCCCAAATTTAACAAGAATAAATGACTACTGCTGTATCTTCGGGTTGTTTTTGTGTCTTTTTAAATCTCTTGAAGTTTTTTTAGTAAAATTTTTTTCCAGGGCGTCGGTCAGATCGACTCCGGTTTGATTGGCCAGACAAACCAGCACCCACAACACATCGGCCATTTCGTCCGCCAGGTTTTCTTTTTCCCCTTCTTTAAAGGATTGTTCTCCGTATTTGCGGGCGATCACCCGGGCCAGTTCGCCTACTTCTTCCGTCAGTATGGCCATATTGGTCAGCTCGTTGAAGTAACGTACACCATAGGTTTTCACCCACTCGTCTACTCGTTTTTGTAATTCTTCTATTTCCATGCTGTATAGGTTGGGGGGAAAAACTTCATTTCATTTCGGTTAACCGGTTAGATCCGGTGTTTGGAGTCCATGAGGATGGTGACAGGCCCGTCGTTGATCAGGGAAACTTTCATATCCGCTCCGAAAATTCCCGTTTTCACTTTTCCGGCCATTTCCTGATTCAATACTTCGGCGAATTTTTCATACAAAGGAACGGATATTTCCGGCTTGGCGGCATCGATGTAGGAGGGCCGGTTGCCTTTTTTTACCCGGGCCAGCAGGGTAAACTGGCTGATGGCCAGAATTTCACCGCCGGCTTCCCGGACGGAGCGGTTCATGACGCCGTTTTCATCGTCGAAAATCCTTAGATTACAGATTTTTCCGCTGAGCCATTCGATATCTTCTTCCGTATCTTCAAATCCGATTCCTATCAGAATCAGCAAACCCTTGCCGATGGAGGCATGTACGCGGCCGTCGATCTTCACTCCGGCCTCCAGTACGCGTTGTATGACTACTTTCATATGAATAATTTTGAGGGACAAAGATATGTTTTTCCCCGGATATCGCCGGAAAAAACGGTTAAAACCTTCGGTTCGGCGGCCGATTCCCACAGGAACCGGCTGCCTGTGAATCTTTTCGGGATAGCATTTGGAACTAAACGGATTTTGCTTTACTTTTGTGCCCACCAAGGCTGAGTAGTTCAATGGATAGAACGGAAGTTTCCTAAACTTTAAATTCGGGTTCGATTCCCGGCTCGGCTACCACTCCCTTCTTTTGCGTAGGTAAGCTTTTTCCTGATGTTCAAGGCATGTCGGTCCGGTTGAGGGAAAACCGTTTAAAAGCCGGAGTATACTGGGACAGGTATAGAAAAATGCGGACGAATCTCTAAAAATAGAAATGACAATCGGGATTTGGTCGTTTGAGAAATAGTTTGTAATTCTGCACCCTGAAAATAACGAAGGAAAGCCGATGTTTCAGGAAACCGGGCTAACCGGAAAAATGAAATCCGTAGTGTCATGTTAAAAAAAAAGTTATGGGTAAGAAAATGAGGAGTTTATGTTGTATCGTTTTTTCGATTGCCGTTTTATGTGCTGCCTGTGAGTCTAAGGAAAAAAACGAGGAGCCTGAGCCGGAATTACAAACCGCCTTGTACAACCAAGAGAAAGAACCTATTGCCTATATCGATTACGAGGATGAAGCCACGATCTATACTTTTGAAGGCGAGCCTCTCGCCTATCTGGAGTCGGAAGAGCAGGTCTACGGGTTCAACGGTAAATTTCTGGGCTGGTATTAGGAAGGGGTGTTGTATGACCGAAGCCACTATGCAGTCGGCGCGAAGTAAGTGATTGCGAGAGGAGAGATCAATACTTTCGTTACCCGCCCTGAAAAAGTAAAAGGAGTGAAGCAGGTGAAGCCGGTCAGACATGTGCCGGAAATTCCCTTGGCGCGTCCCGTTCTGAAAGACCACTGGAGTGAAACCTCCCTGAAGGATTTCTTAAATAAGGGAAAGAAGGATTGATAAAAGAAAAAGGTAAAGTGAATTTTATATTCCCGAAAGCCACTTCGGAAGATATACCGGCTCTGCTACGGCTGGTAGAAACGGTATGGGAAAACATGGAGCATAAGGAGTGGTTCGCTCTGGACGATGCCGCCGCCTATATGAACGGATTGTTAGCTACGGGAAAAGGAAGGATCTGGAAAGCAATAGATAGGAAGACCTGCCGGCTGGCGGGATTGTATGCGATAACTTGTCCGGGAACCGATTCCGATAATTTGAGGTATGACCTGGAGTTGCCGGAGACGGACTTGTTACAAGTGGTCCATATGGATGCCGTTGTGGTAGACCCCCTCTATCGCGGATGCGGGATCCAGCGCAAACTGACCGACTTGGCGGAACAAGAGTTAGCGGCAGAAGGATACCGCTATTTTATGTGTACCATCCATCCCGACAATATTTACTCGAAAAACAATATGGAAAAAAGCGGGTATCGGGTCGTGAAAAAAGTTTTCAAATACGGAGGACTGCCCCGCTTGATCCTTTTAAAAACGGAAATCCGCTCATGCTGAAGCCGGGAATTTTTCCCCTGTGATCCCAAACCGTTGGATGGATACCCCTCCGGCGGATTTTTTCCGGTCTTCCCTTTCCGGAAGCGTACGAGCGGGCCTGATTGACGCAGCTGGAAATCGGTTCGGCGAATGCAGGCCGGGAAAGTTTCCGGGGAGGCGGGAAACGGAGAAAAAAGGGAGAATCCGGTTTCCGGATAAGAATTTCGGATAGATTGTTAGGTATAACCTTACTTTTTTATAATTTAGCACCTTATTAAAAAAAGAATATGTATACCATAAAAGAACTCCGGGAAATCATCAAGCGGGAATTTGAAAAACAGGAATATGTCGAGAAGCCTTATTCCTTGTTCGAGCCCATAAAATATATTTTGGAAGACGGGGGCAAAAGATTGCGTCCGGTTCTTACCCTTATGGCCTATAATTTATACCGGGACGATATCGAAAAGGCTTTGAAATCGGCTGTAGGTATAGAAATTTTTCACAATTACACCCTGCTTCATGACGATGTGATGGACGATGCGGAATTGAGACGCGGACGGTTGACGGTCCATAAAAAATGGAACAGCAATGTGGCCATCCTCAGCGGGGATGCGGCGGCGATTACGGCCTATAAGTATATCGAAACTTGTGAAGACGCTTATTTGCGGAAAGTGATCGACGGGTTTAATCAGGTAGCGATGGACGTTTGCAAAGGGCAGCAGTACGATATGGAATTCGAAACCCGGGAGGATGTATCGGAAGAAGAATATATCCACATGATTTATCTTAAAACCTCGGTTCTGATTGCCGGAAGCTTGAGGCATGGAGCCCTGATCGCCGGCGCTCCGGCCGAAGAATATAACGCTTTGTACGATTTCGGGGGATACCTGGGATTGGTGTTTCAATTGCAGGACGATTACCTGGATGTGTACGGAAAAGTGGAGGAGTTCGGGAAAAAGATCGGCGGGGACATTCTGGAAAATAAGAAAACCTATCTGTTGATCAAAGCATTGGAGGTAGCCGGAGAGGAGGAGCGGAAATCGTTACGTGCCTGGATGAACTGTAAAGAGTGCGATCCCGGAGAAAAAATTAAATCGGTAACGGAAATTTACAACCGCGTAGGCGTGGCGGAAGCGGTTCAGAAAACCATCGATCGCTACCTCGGGATGAGCCGGGAGGCCTTAGCCAAAGTGAAAGCTTCCGAAGAAAGAAAGAAAGGTTTTTATGAAATGATAAATTATATCGGAGAACGAAGAAAATAGCAGGCTATGGAAGAACGGGCAAAGAGGCGGTTACTGGACGAGCGTTATCTGCGTATGGCGAAAATATGGGCCGAGAATTCCTATTGCGAACGCCGGAAGGTAGGGGCGTTGATCGTGAAAGGAAATTCGATTATCTCCGACGGTTATAACGGAACTCCTTCCGGATTTGAAAATATCTGCGAAGATGAAAATAACAGAACCAAGCCTTATGTATTACATGCCGAGGCGAATGCGATCACCAAAGTGGCTAAATCCAGCAATAGCAGTGAAGGAGCTACCCTCTATGTGACGGCTTCACCTTGCATCGAGTGCGCTAAACTGATCATTCAGGCAGGTATCAAACGGGTCGTATATTCGGAAAAATACCATTGTGCCGATGGTATCGATTTGTTGATGAAAGCGCATATAGAGGTAAATTTTGTAGAGATTTAAACGGGAATAAAAATTAAAAGCGAACACCATGTATAATAACAGTATGAAAATGATCCTGATGCCCCTGATCGTGGCATTGGCGATCGTGTTGGGTATGTTTATCAACTCTCTTTTCATCCGGAACGATATCCGCAATAAACAGGAATTGTTTTTGCCGATGCAGGGGAGCAAGCTGGATATGGTACGGAATATGATTAACTATTCGTATGTGGATTCGGTGAATATCAATAAAATAGAAGAAAGCGCCATCAATACGATGATTAAGGACCTCGATCCGCATACGGTCTATATTCCGGCGAAAGAAATGGAAGGCGTGAATGAAGACATGATGGGGACATTCGGCGGAATCGGGATACAGTATTATAAATACCTGGATACGGTGACGGTTATCAAGGTGGTGCCCGGCGGGCCTTCGGAAAAAGCGGGGGTGGAAGACGGCGACCGGGTCATAAAAGTGAATGATACGCTTGTTGCCGGGGTGAAAATGGATGACGAGCGGATTATGAACATGATGCGGGGACCTTTAGGCACAGAGGTGAAAATTACGCTGGTGCGCCGGGGTGAAAAAGAGCCTTTGGAAAAAATCATTACCCGGAATAGTATTCCCGTAAAAAGCATAGAGGTGGCTTATATGGTAAACGATACTACAGGGTATGTACGGGTAAAGACCTTCGGGATGAATACCTACGATGAATTTATGGAAGCATTGAAAAAACTGGAAGGAGAAGGGATGAAAAAGCTGGTGGTGGATTTGCGGGATAATGTAGGCGGTATTTTACCCATAGCGATCAAGATGATCAACGAATTTCTGGATGCCCAGAAGCTCATTCTATATACCCAGGGGAAAGCGGCTCCCCGGACGGATTATTATTCCAACGGCAAAGGAAAGTATAAAGATTTGCCTTTGGTGATCCTGATCAATGAAAACAGCGCTTCCGCCAGTGAAATATTTGCTGGAGCCATTCAGGACAACGACCGGGGAACCATTGTCGGCCGCCGGTCTTTCGGGAAAGGACTGGTACAGGAACAACGGATGCTTCCGGACGGCTCCGCTTTACGGTTGACGATCGCCCGTTATTATATTCCTTCGGGACGGTCTATACAGCGGCCTTACGATAAAGGCAAGAAACAATATTACGAAGATTTGCTGGAACGGATTATGCACGGCGAACTGGAACAAAAAGACAGTATCCATTTCGATGAAAACCTGAAATTCCAGACCTTGGGAGGGCGGACCGTTTACGGAGGAGGCGGTATTATGCCCGATTTATTTGTGCCCGCCGATACGGTGGGATATTCCAAATACTGGGAAGGACTGAGACGTACGAATCTGCTTTATGATTATACCTTCTATTTTATGGACCGGCACCGGGACCAATTGAAGAATATGAAAGACTACAAAGAAATCCTGGCGTATCTGGATCAATTCGATCTGGTGGAGGATATGGCCGATTATGCCGCTAAACGAGGGTTGAAAAAAGACCGGAAAGGAATGAAAATTTCGTATGAGATTATACGGGCGAATCTGGAGGCGTATATTGCCCGGGATGTATTGGATAACGACGGACTATATCCGGTGATGGGACGGATCGATAAAACCTTGCAGGAGGCCGTAAAACAATAAAATCCTTCCGCTTCCTCTTTTGCTTTTCTCCCCGGGAAGAACGGGGCCGTGTGAAAGCGGCGATTCTGCGTCTTCCCGGGGAGAAATGTTTTTTGGATGATTTATTGAAGTTCTTTCTCGATGATTTTTACCATTTCCCGGAATTCTTTGGGATCGTAGAGCCGGGTAAGGTAAATGATTTTCCCGTTTTTATCGATGATGATATTCCGGGTGACTCCGGCATTCTTTTCGGCATAGGTATAGAAAGACTGTCCGTCCGGGTCGAGGGTCAAGGGATAAGTAATGCCGATGGCCTTAGCGAATTCCTCTGTTTTTTCTTTACTTTCTTTCAGGTCGATACCCAACAGGACGAAATTGGGATGATCCTTGTGTTTCAACCAGATGTCTTTTTCAATAAAAGGCATTTCCTTTCTGCATACTCCGCACCAACTGGCGGTAAATTGCAACATAACCGTTTTTCCCCGGAAATCGGATAGTTTTTTTACAGTTCCATCGGTGTAACGGATGGTGATATCGGGAGCGGTATCCCCTACTTTTACCCGATATCCCCGGTTGTCGTTCTGGGCGTTCAGCATCATGCTTACGAACAGCCCGGTCAGGAGAAGAAATAATTTTTTCATGATCGGTTGCTTAGAAACATTTAATAATTCGATTACCGACGCTAAGTTAAGATTTGTTTTTATTCCTTTGCCGCCGGCCGGCGCTTTTTTTGAATACGGCCTGCTCTTTCGGCTCCTTCCTTTTCTCCCGGCTGTATTGGTTCCCTCAGGGAGAAAAGGAAGTTTCTCTTCCTCACGGGCCGGGTTTTACGGTCGCCCCTACCTGACGATTTTCAGAAAACGTTCCGGTTTCCAGGTGTTTTCAAAAATATTCCGGGCATACAAAATCAGAACGGCTTTTCCGATGATGCAATCTTCCGGGACTACTCCCCAATAGCGGGAATCATAAGAAGATCTCAGATTATCGCCGGCCATAAAATACCAGTTTTTCTGGAAAGTATAGCTACCTTCCGTCGGAACGGTTTTACCGGGATTTTCATATTCGACCAGTTTTTGGTAAAAGAAACGGTTAGCTGAATTAAGTGTTATTTCTACATTTTTTCCGGGTACGATAATGGGTCCGTAATCCAGTACGGTCCAGAGAAAGGGCGTATCGGCATAGGGGAGAATGCGTTCGTCTACCGATAGGCCTGCTCGTTCGCGCCACAATCTTTTTTGGGCGATGGTATCTCCGTATATTTTTTTTCCATTGACGATGTAACGGGCTTCGGCAATCGAGAGCGTATCTCCCGGTACACCCAGGCAACGTTTAATGAAAAATTTGGATGGGTCGATGTGAATGCGGGCTATGTTATGCCGGTAAGGCGGATTAAAAACTACGATATCGTTTTTCCGGGGGCGGTCGTAGCCTTTCAGGCGAACCACTTTAGCGGAGCCTCCTTTGGGGGGAACGGAACAAGAAAGCCGGGTTCCGTAGATAATTTTGTTGACCAATACCCGGTCTCCGCCCTGAATGGCGGGAGTCATCGAAAAAGTAGGAATATTGAAAATGCCGAATACGAAAATTTTTAGCAACATTCCGGTGACGATAGCCGCCGTCAGGGTGATCCCGAGCGTTTTCCAGAGTTTGTAATACTTTTTCACGGGTATTTTATTTATTCAGGTATTCGGCTATTTTTTTCCGGTAGAGCTCCCATACCGGGGGACGTCCGATCGGATCTCCGCTGAGCAACACTTTATTACCGGGCCCGAGAAGAAAGGTGTGAAAAGCAATGTCTTTGGGGAATCGATTCAACCGGTTGGTAGTCCCGCTTTTGTCATAGAACACCGGATAATTGAATTTATTTTCCTGGCAAATGATGTCCAGTTTTTTAGGATTCTGGGCATGTACGATAAATACGAACGCCAGTTTTTCCGTTTCTCCTTTATATTCCTGGATGATTTTGTGCCATTGGTACAGATGTAGCCGGCAGGGGGTGCAACCGGAGGAATCTACATGTACCAGCACTTTGCAAGTTTTATGGAGTAAATCGTCACAGATTGTATCCTTCCCCAGGACACGGGCTTGTAAATGCCGGGGGAAAAGGATTTCTTTGTTTTGCCATTCCCGGATAATTTGTATCCGGCTGTTTTCTTTCGGGCTGCAAGCCGTTAGCAGGAGTAGCCAGGCTGCTCCCAGATAGAAGAGTTTCATACTAAATAATTTAAATTAAAGTAACCGCTGTGTTTTACCGGCTAGGGATGTTTATTTTTTGTTCTTTCCCGAATCTTATAATTTAAAACGGTAAAAGGTCATGTTCTCCTGTTCGAAATCACTGTTTCCGTAGGCGTAATACCAGGGGGCGCTGTAGCCGATGATTTCGAAGCCCCGGGGCACTTCCACATCTCCGATCAGACAATCTCCGCTATAGATTTGCAGTCCGTCGGGTAAATTTTCTCCTTTCCGGTATCCTCTGAAAATCAGGTTATTTATCGGATCACATTTTAAGTACGAGTAAAAACCGTATTTTTCCCGATCGTCGGAATAGTTTGCATCCGTATCTTCTGCATTGTGATATTCCGGATATTTCGTTTCCATGTTTTTCCCCGGGTTACCGAAAGAAAAGATTTCCGAAGTATGGATGTTGTAACAATAAATCTGTGGATCGGCTTCGAAAGAATAGTAGAGTTTATCTCCACGGGTATCGAAGAGTTGGTTTTTAAAAGTAGGAAGGTATTTATAATTCGAGTAGAGCGGTGGATAGGGGCATAATAATTTCTCCACTTTACGGGTGGATAGGGAAATTTGTCCGATACTGTACGCTTCATTGTAAAATTTATCGACTCCCGGTCCCTGATAGGCATTGAGGAGAGGGTTTTCGGTGGTAATGTGGATAAGCAGGGAGGAATCTCCGTAAGCATGGACCAGGGGTTTGTAGTATTCCAGTTCATAAATTCCGCTGTCTTCCGGATCCGGGTTATTTTGGCGGTCTTTTAGGCTTTGTTTCGGTGCCCAGTCGATTTCGAAGCTATGAGTCCGGTGCCAGTTTTTGTCGAAAACGGATACGGTCCAATTGTTGTCGATCACCACGCATCCGTCCCCCCGGGCGGAGGCGGTATTGACCCCTACCAATTCGTCGGGTCCTGCGCCTCTTCTCACTTTTTGTCCCAGGTATTTTCCGTTTTTATCGAAAGCGAGGATGGCTTGGACGGCCGGATCGGCCATAAACACCGTATCCCGCAAGATAAAGAAAGAGCCTTCCATAGAAGAATATTTCCCGTCGAAAATGAGGGTGTCCAGAACTAACGGATTTTTTATTTCGATATTTTCGCAGGAACGATTCGGAATTGAATCGTAAAAATTATGGTTTTTTCCTTTTTCGGTCCGGCAACTGCCGCATAAAACGGCGACTAAGCTTATCAGTAAGATTTTTTTCATGGCTTTCGTTTTTTAAGAGATGATTTTAATTGCAAGTATTTTCATGACAGGGAGGATTTCCGCAGGATGGCCGTAAAGAGATAGCATTTCCTGCATAACACCCCCCCTTTTTACACCGGCAGAAGTGTTCTACCGTTATTTCCTGGTTGTGTTGAGTGACGTTTGTTTGGGCAAAGGCCTTTTCATTTTCGCTGGTAAAAGTTATGCTCTTCTTCTCATATGAAATACAGAGAACGGATAAAGCGGAACTCCAGATAAAAAATAAAGCGATGTAGATTGTTTCAGGTTTCATGGGTCTGGTTTTTAAGGGTGAGCTAATTCGTTAATTGGGGATAGAAACAGGTGTGAACATGGTTTCCGGATCTTTTCCTTTGAAAAAAACATCGGTTATCCGTTGCCTGAATACTTCAATAAGATATGCATACTGAAAGAGTGTGATATCTCCATAATTTTTGTGAAATATATCCGGGTGCCCGGCATGAATAGAGGGATCATCTATATAGCGTTTATTGCTGTGAATTTTGAATTGTTCTTCTAAATCCCTGTATTGACTTAAGTCTTTTTTGGCTTGAGTACCATCGATGGGTTCGGGGAGAGAAGCAAAAATTGCGGAATCGTATTCTCCGCATATGGAATTCATAGCCCGGCAGATAAGAGAGTAGTATCGCCCGTCCGAATCATAGGGATAGGTATCATAAGACTCGCATACAAAAGCTTCCTTTTCGATCAGTTTGTTTTTAGCGGGCGCTCTGCGGGAAGGCGAAGTACCGATGAAAGTAGTACTGTCGGTTTTTGTTATTTTCGGGTTATTTTGCCAAATTGTTTCCTGGCGGCAGCTTTTGATATAAGGCTGTCCTTCCGGCGTCCAGCCGATTTCCAACCGGGCCCGGGTAGAATAAGGGGAATTAACTTTTTTCTTAAAGCGGACCAGCTCGATCATATTATAATCGATATAATCAATTGTTATGTTGCGGAGCCGGGCTGTTTCCGGGTCTATGGTCAAGGTACCGTTGCAACTTATACGTAAATCACTGAGGGGAATCCGGGGTTTGCTGCGGAATTCATACGTATAATTCTGGTTGTTGTCGATGAGACGGAACTGGTAGTATTTCAAACTTGTAAAAATGGGTCCGTCTAATAAAATAGCCCGGTTAAGTCTGTGTATTTTTATTACGGGAGCACTGTAATTATATTCCGAATTTTTTTTATAAATATAGAGAGGATAGAGGGTATCCTGTCCGTTTGCCATTAAATTATAGCTTCTGGCCATATAGGCCGAAACAAAATCGAAGCGATAGTACTCGTCCCATTTCCCCTGTCGGAGAATGTTCCCGGAAGTAAAAAAAGCGCCGTATTCCCTGCGGTATTCGACGGCTTTGCCGTTGCATTGGGTAATCTTCATGTATTGTCCCTTGCCGTAGTATTGATAGTGATGGTTTTTCCCTTTTGGTTTTTTCATTAAGGCGGCAGCTTTTTTCAGCAGGGTTTCGGGCCGTATATCGGACACGGCCACTTCCTGTAGATCGTATGTTTTTTCGGATAAGAAGATTTCCGATCGTTTTTCCAGTTCGCGGGCCGTTATCATCACTTCTTCGAATCCGAGGGAGGCGAATTGAATGGAGTCGGTGGGAGCCAGTGCTCCGGCATCGAAATAGCACCGCCCTTCTTCATCGCTGGAGGTGATGAGATACGTACGGGTTTTATTGACCATATATACGCCGGATACTCCTTCTCCCTTGGAATTCTTGATTTGTACCATAGATTCTGTTTGAGCAAAAACTTCCGGCTGGACCAGATTCATTAATATTACAATAAAAACGGTAAAAAAGTATTTCATAGACTATAACTTGGTTTTCAACAACAATTAAAATAGAGGACTATCAAATCATGTATATTATTCGGGAACCGTAAAAGAGGTAAATAAGGTTTCCGGATCTTTTCCTTTGAAAAAAACATCGGTTACCCGTTGCCTGTAGACCTCCAAAATATATGCATACTGATTTACATTGATGTCTCCGAGATTTTTATATAGAATATCAAAGAAATCGGCATAGAATGAAGGTTCATAATACGGTTTTTTATTGTAAAAACGGAATTGTTCTTCTAAATCCCTGTATTGGCTTAAGTCTTTTTTGGCTTGAGTACCATCGAGGGGTTCGGGGAGGTAAGCAAAAAATTCGGGATCGTATTCTCCGCATATGGAATTCCTAGCCCGGCTTATAATGGAGTAGTATCGCTTGTCGGAATTATAGGGATAGATGTCGTAGGAATCGCATACAAAAGCTTCCTTTTCGATCAGTTTGTTTTTAGCGGGCGCTCGTCGGGAAGAAAAGTTGCCCAGGAAAGTAGTACTGTCGGTTTTTGTTATTTTCGGGTTATTTTGCCAAATTGTTTCC
>CAJMSX010000076.1 GCA_905216195.1 uncultured bacterium | reverse complement strand
GGGTAGTGGTGGATGCTTTCGACCGGGGATCTTTTATCCGGGTGATTCCGGAGGAAAATAAGATTATAGGGTATACTACCCGGAACAGCGGAGGCGTGCCGGAAAATTTCAAGAATTATTTTGTATTGCTTTTCGATAAGCCGCTGGAATTTGCTTCCGTATGGAAAAACGGGAAGTTGTGTGAAGGAGAAGAAGTCCGAGATGATCATACGGGGGCTTTGGTCGGGTTCGGTACCCATAGGGGAGAGCAAGTAGAGGTACGGGTGGCTTCTTCTTTTATTAGTTTCGAGCAGGCCGAACGAAACTTGCGGGAACTGGAAGGAAAAACCTTCGAGGAGGTCAAGGCGGAGGGGGAAGAGGTATGGAACCGGGTATTGGGGGTTTTCCGCATCGAAGCGGACCCCGACCAGATGCGGACATTTTATTCCTGCCTGTATCGTTCACTCCTTTTTCCCCGGCAATTTTACGAATGGGATGAAAAGGGAAATCCCTGGCATTACAGTCCGTATACCGGAGAAGTACTTCCGGGATATATGTTTACGGATACCGGATTCTGGGATACTTTCCGTTGTCTTTTCCCTTTGTTGAATCTGGCTTATCCTTCGGTGAACGCCCGGATACAGGAAGGTTTACTGAACACCTATAGAGAAAGCGGTTTCCTGCCGGAATGGGCCTCGCCGGGGCACCGGTCCTGTATGGTGGGAAATAATTCGGCTTCCGTAGTTTCGGATGCCATTTTGAAAGAAGTGACGCCGGAACATTGCCGTTTACCTTTGTATGAGGCGATGCTGGAAACAGCCAACAGTTGTCATCCGCAGGTAAAATCCACCGGCCGGTACGGTTACGAATACTACAATACCCGGGGATATGTACCTTATGATGCGGGGATACGGGAAAGTGCAGCCCGTACGCTGGAATATGCTTACGCCGATTGGTGCATCGCTCAGGCCGGAAAGAAACTGGGACGTCCGGCGGAGGAAGTGAAGTTGTATCTGCAACGGAGTCAGAATTACCGCAATCTGTACGATCCGGACTTTAAGCTGATGCGGGGACGGAATACGGACGGTTCTTTTCAGTCTCCTTTTAATCCGTTGAAGTGGGGGGACGCTTTTACCGAAGGAAACAGCTGGCATTATACCTGGTCGGTTTTTCACGATGTAGAAGGGTTGGTCGGACTGATGGGCGGAAAACGGATATTCGGGGAAATGCTGGACTCGGTGTTTATCTTGCCTCCGGTGTTCGACGCCAGCTATTACGGAAGCGTCATTCATGAAATCCGGGAAATGCAGATCATGAACATGGGCAATTATGCTCATGGAAATCAGCCGGTGCAGCATATGATTTATTTGTATAATTATATCGGACAACCGTGGAAAGCGCAATACCGGGTAAGAGAGACGATGGAGAAAATGTACCGTCCTACGCCGGACGGATATTGCGGAGACGAGGATAACGGTCAGACCTCCGCCTGGTATGTCTTTTCCAGTCTGGGATTTTATCCGGTTTGTCCCGGTACGGATCAGTATGTGATCGGTTCTCCCCTTGTTCGTAAAGCCGAGATTTGCTTGGAAAACGGGCAGAAAATCCGGATTTTTGCCCGGGGAAACGGTCCCGATACTCCCTATGTAGGAGAATTGAAAATAAACGGAGTTCCTTATGCTAAGAATTATTTGGTATTCAGCGAACTTCTGAAAGGAATTACTTTGGATTTTCACATGACGGACCGGCCGAACCTGAGCCGGGGCTGTAAGGACGTTTCTTTTCCTTATTCGTATACGAGAGAAATTCTGGGGGAGAACGATTAATTTTCTCTTCAGGGGAGGAGAAAAACAAGAGCGGGCCGGCCCGTGTGTGCCGGAAGGGGGGATTTGAAGCGGGAGGGGGTCCGGTCCCTTCCGGGAATAAAGAAAAGAAATCCCGGTATTTGAGATTTATCCCTGAGGAATTTCTATCGGTCGTTTGGGACGAATCATATTTTTTTATAAATTTGCAGCAATTTCATTTCCATTCGGTTCTTGCCGGATGATTTTCTACAAATTAAATATTCATTAATCTCGTTATATGTACGACATTCTGGAACTAAATGACAAGTTGCTGACTGAATTGCGGCAAATTGCAAAAGATTTGAACATTAAGCGGACGGAAGCTTATAAAAAACAGGAACTTATTTACAAAATTTTAGATCAGCAGGCCATTGCCGCTGCGGAAGTAGTTCGTCCCGCTGTTCCTGAGTCGTCTGATAATCAGTCGGCTCCGACGGTTAAAAGGGGCAGAAAACCCAGAGTGAGAGTTGTACGTTCGGGGGTGGAAAAAGTAGGAGATTCGAAAGGCGGAGTGCAAAAGTTCAATCGGCGGGAAGAAGGAAGGAAAGAGGAGCCGAAACGGGAGGAGCCGAAACGGGAGGAACCGAAACGGGAAGAGACAAAGCCCGTAGCGGAAATTACCGTGGAAAAACCGAAAAGTACGGAAGAGACCGTGAAGCCGGCCGAACCGGTAACGGGTATACGTAAAGAACTGAATCGGCCTAAGTTCCAGGAAAAACCGGTTAAGGAACGGCAGGTGCACTTTAACCACCGGGATATCCTGGAGAAAGATCTGGATTTCGGAGATTCCGATGTGGAGGAAGATTATCCGAGAGAAAGTTACGAGTATCAGTCGGAAACGAATACGGCAGTTCCGGAATCTTCTGATTTGCAGGAAAACCGTTACGAGGAGAAGCGGGATAATGCGAATGGAAATACCGCTCCCAATCCGAATCGGATGAAATTCGATAAACGGGATAAATATTATGAATTCGAAGGAATTATAACCAATTCAGGGGTATTGGAGATTATGCCGGACGGCTATGGATTTTTACGGTCTTCGGATTACAATTATCTGAATTCTCCGGACGATATATATGTTTCCCAAAGCCAGATCAAGCTGTTCGGTTTGCAAACCGGAGATACGGTAGAAGGAACGGTACGTCCTCCGAAAGAAGGAGAAAAATATTTTCCCCTGATAAAGGTAGAAAGGATTAACGGAAAATCTCCGGAAGCGGTTCGGGACCGTATTCCTTTCGATCATCTCACCCCTCTTTTCCCGAATGAAAAATTCAATATTACCGGGAACGGAAGAGCGACGATTTCTACCCGGGTCGTAGATATGTTCGCTCCGATCGGTAAAGGTCAGCGCGGTTTGATCGTAGCTCAGCCGAAGACGGGTAAGACGGTTCTGCTCAAAGAAATTGCCAATGCCATAGCTGCCAATCATCCGGAAGTATACCTGATTATATTACTGATCGACGAACGGCCGGAGGAAGTTACGGATATGGCCCGCAGCGTGAATGCAGAAGTCATTTCCTCTACTTTCGACGAACCGGCGGAACGCCATGTCAAAGTCGCCAATATCGTTTTGGAAAAAGCGAAGCGTATGGTGGAATGCGGACATGATGTGGTGATATTGCTGGATTCCATTACCCGTTTGGCGCGGGCCTACAATACGGTTTCTCCGGCTTCCGGAAAAGTGTTGTCGGGAGGAGTGGATGCCAATGCCTTACATAAGCCGAAACGTTTCTTCGGAGCGGCCCGGAACATTGAAGACGGTGGTTCTCTGACCATTTTGGCAACAGCTTTGACGGAAACAGGTTCTAAGATGGACGACGTTATTTTTGAAGAGTTCAAAGGAACCGGAAATATGGAATTACAGCTTGACCGGAAGTTGTCTAACAAGCGGATTTATCCGGCGGTGGATATTACGGCTTCCAGTACGCGT
This sequence comes from uncultured bacterium, assembly GCA_905216195.1. Lineage (GTDB taxonomy): Bacteria > Bacteroidota > Bacteroidia > Bacteroidales > Marinifilaceae > Culturomica. The sequence goes on along the minus strand of CAJMSX010000076.1, from coordinate 8,225 downwards.
CGGGAGGATTTGTTGCTGGATTCTAACTTCCTGAACCGGATTTGGATTCTCCGGAATTACCTGACGGATATGAATTCCATCGAAGCCATGGAATTTGTCAAAGATCGTTTGGAAAAAACCAGATCCAACGAAGAATTTTTGATTTCCATGAACGATCAATAAGTTCAGACAGACAGAAAGCGGTAACCTCTCCGGAGGAACTATCGTTCCGCTGATATTTTGCCGGAAGCGCTTCGCTTCCGGTTTATTTTTGCTACCAGGTTTCGGGGAAAGCCCTTTTTCCTTGCGGTCCGGGTCCTTATTTTGCTGGCGATGCTCGTATCGGTAAAGCCGGTAAATTCAGGTGTGGAGGATGGGGCATAAAAAAACTGCCCGGGAATCCGGGCAGTTCTGTCGAGTGTATGTTTGGTTAGAGGCCTAATTTGGTCTTGATTGCTTGCGGAATAGCGTCTTTGTGTACCAAAATGGCAACGGTTTTCATCCGGCAGTAGGGTTCTGACATATACAGATAACCTCCGAAGGGATTTCTTTCGGTTCCCCAGGAATTTTTGGTTTTGTAATACAAAGTTCCGTTCTGGTCTTTCAGAATACCGGTCAGGTGCATCAGGTGGTCGTCACTGGTCTGACGGTTATTAAACGTTTCCTGTCTGTCGGCATCGGTTACTTTCATTTCGGGAACCGGAGATACGAAGGAATACATCTGAGCCGGAGTGATTTTTTCGAATCTGGCTCTGTCGGTACTGCTCATATTTTCGGGCTGATCGGTCGGCAAAATAGCTAATCCGTTTCCGTGGCTAAATCCTTTTTCGCTTACGTCACCGTCCCAGGCAACCGTATAACCGTTTTTCAAAGCATTGTTCATAATAGCCATCAGGTCGTCTAGGGGTACATTGTAATATCTGTCATGACTCCAGTTGTCAGGAATTTCCAGTTCTACCTGTTCGTAGAAAGGATAAGCCTGGTAAGAAGTCAGTTCAATATAATCTTTCGGATTGATGCCGATGGCCGAAGCGAAAGATTTGGGGGTATATTCTTTGCCCTCATAGGTGAACTTTTCCGGAGCTTTTCCCAGATAGGTTTCCAGAATGGCTTTGTAAGCGTCGGGCCAGGCGATTGTCAGGCCGCGGGATTTGTTGATGGCGTCCAGATAACCTTTCAGTCCGCTTACCATTTCTCCGTGAGAATGCGAAGTGGTTCCATAGTTTAATCCCCCGTAAACGCTTTCCGGAACGATGCCGTATTTTTCAATCATATTGATCACGTCGTGAGCCTGACCGCCTTGTCCGAACGTATTGGCTCCCTGAAAACGGAAATAACGCATTCCTTTATCCAGGTAGGCGTTGTGTACAGTGAACATTTCCGAAAGATCGTAGCTTTTGTTGTGGGTACGCAATAATTCGGCTTCCAGGAAAGAGGTCGTGGCAAAACACCAGCAGGTTCCGGTACTGGCCTGGTTTTTTACCGGAGTAACTTTTACATCGGCTACCGTTTCGAATTTGTAACCTGAACGGGCTTTGGTTTCCTGAGCGGTAAGATTCAATATACCCAAAGTAACCAATGCTAAGGTTGTTAAGAAAAATGTTTTTACCATGGTGATTAGTCTTTACTATTTAATAATTAAAAATTTATAGAATTATTCGGAACGCAGATGCATACGATTGCATCGATTTTAAATTTTCGCAATATAGTAACTTTATTTCAGATGTGAGGTAAAATAAAATTTTAAAAGGAAGTTAAAATTTTAAATTTTCCGGACCCCAATTAACAATTTTGGAGAATTTTTGATAAGCGAAAGAAAGGTCCGGTATTTGTAATAATTATAAATAGCAGTTTTAGGACACATTTGCAATGTAGATATTGCAAAATCATAGTTTATCTATTACTTTTGTATGCCAAATAATTTGAAATGGACAGTTTACGCAGTAACCATAAAACTTTGTTGAAAGAGCGGAATTCTGCTATACGCCGCGGGCTTCTCGATACGATCGACCGGGGAGAGCGGTTGATTGCCGTCAAGGGGAGCCGGGGGGTAGGGAAAACCAATTTTTTATTGGAATACTGCAAGGAATACGGGAAACACGATGATTCCTGGCTGTATGTGAATATTAATAATTTATTTTTTGCCAGTGAAGGTCTGTTTCATTTCGTAGAACGTTTTTATAAACTGGGCGGAAAAGTTTTATTGTTGGATCAGGTGCACAAATATCCGGGTTGGGCCGGAGAATTGCGGGGTTGTTATGAGGCTTTTCCGGATCTTCAGATTGTATTTACGGTTTCTTCCATTGTTCGGGTAAAGTCGAACGACTATTTAAAGGGGATTGTGGCGATGTATAATTTAAGCGGTTTGTCGTTCCGGGAATTTCTGGAATTAGAAACCGGTTTGAATTTTCCCGTTTTTTCTTTTGAGGAGATCCGTACGAAGCATACTGAAATCGTAGATGAAATTTTGGAAAAGATCCGTCCTTTAGCTTATTTTGAAAATTATTTGAAATACGGATATTATCCCATTTATTTGGAGGAAAAGTCCCACATCGACTATTTGCTGAAAAATATAAATCTTACGCTGGAATTCGATATCCCTTATAACAATCAGATAGAGCTGAAATATCTGACAAAGCTGAAAAAGCTTTTATATATGGTAGCTAAAGATAAGAGTGGAAGTGTGAATATCAGCAAATTGAGTCATGAAATCGGAGTTTCCCGGGCGACGGTGTTGAATTATCTGTATTACATGAAGAATGCCCGTTTGATTACCCTCTTGCAGGAAGAAGGCAGTGAAGAAGATAACGGGAAAAAGCCGAATAAGTTGTATATTCACAATCCGAACTTATTGAATGCGGTGTGTTTGGATGAGGTGGACGGGGAGGTTTTACGAAAAACGTTTTTTCTGAGTCAGTTGTGTCCGGTAAACCGGATTAATTATACGGAAAAAGCCGATTTTCTGATCGATGGAATATACCGGGTGAATGTGCGTCAGGAGGGAAAAGGGGAGAGAAACGAGCGGGATGTGATTCTCATGGAAGATATGCTGGAAAGGGGAAAGGGGAATGTGGTTCCTTTGTGGTTGGCCGGTTTTGTGTATTGAATGGTAAATAAACAATAATGAATAAATCCGGGCTGCCCATCGGCTGGGAGAAGTTCCCGCACCGGTTGGTGGCTTGTAAAATGAAACTTATAACTTAATTTAATAGAGATGGCAAAAGAAAAACAATTCATGACTTGTGATGGTAACGCTGCTGCTGCGCATATCGCTTATATGTTCAGTGAGGTATCGTGTATTTATCCCATTACCCCGTCTTCTCCCATGGCAGAAAACGTGGACGAGTGGGCTGCCAAAGGCAGGAAAAATATGTTCGGCGAGACGGTGCGTTTGGTCGAAATGCAATCGGAAGCCGGAGCTGCGGGAGCTGTTCACGGTTCTTTGCAGGCAGGGGCTTTGACGACTACTTATACGGCCTCCCAGGGATTATTGCTGATGATTCCCAACATGTATAAAATTGCAGGAGAATTACTGCCCTGTGTTTTCCATGTCAGTGCGCGTGCCTTAGCCGCTCATGCATTGAGTATTTTCGGTGATCATGCCGATATCTATGCAGCCCGTCAGACCGGTTTTGCTATGCTGGCCTCCGGTTCCGTACAGGAGGTGATGGATCTTTCCGCTGTATCCCATCTGACCGCCATCAAGTCGCGGGTTCCTTTTGTGAACTTCTTTGACGGCTTCCGTACTTCTCACGAGATTCAGAAAATCGAAGCGTTGAGTATGGAAGATGTAAAAGATTTGGTGGATCAGGACGCTCTTCAGGCATTCCGGGACCGGGCTCTTACGGCCGAGGCTCCCGTTACCCGGGGAACGGCTCAGAATCCCGATATTTATTTCCAGGGCCGGGAAGCTGCCAATAAATTTTATGATGCGGTACCCGATATGGTTGCCCACTATATGGATGAAATTTCCCGACTGACCGGAAGAAAATACCGTCCGTTCGATTATTACGGAGCAGCGGATGCCGAACATATCGTGATCGCTATGGGTTCCGTAACCGATACCATCCGGGAAGTGATCGATTATCTGGCCTCCCAGGGACAAAAAGTCGGCTTGATCGCTGTTCATTTGTATCGTCCTTTCTCAGTGAAGTATTTTATGGAAGCTGTGCCTGCCTCTGTAAAACGGATTACCGTACTGGACCGTACGAAAGAACCGGGAGCGAACGGAGATCCGCTTTATCTGGACGTGAAAGACGTATTTTACGGAAAACCCGATGCCCCCATGATTTTGGGCGGCCGTTACGGAATGGGCTCTAAAGACGTGACTCCGGCACAGATTATCGCCATCTATAAAAATATGGGGATGAACGAGCCGAAGAATAATTTTACGGTAGGAATTGTAGACGATGTGACTTTCAAATCCCTGCCGCTGGAAAAAGAAATCAAAGTGACTTCCGACGGTACCTATGAAGCTAAATTTTACGGATTGGGTTCTGACGGTACGGTGGGTGCCAATAAAAATTCCATTAAGATTATCGGAGGTGCTACGGATAAATATTGCCAGGCGTATTTTGCCTATGATTCTAAAAAATCCGGCGGATTTACCGCTTCTCACCTTCGTTTCGGAGACGAACCTATCCGGTCGACTTATCTGGTGACTACCCCGGATTTCGTGGCTTGTCACGTACCTGCTTACATCAACCAGTACGATGTGTTGAAAGGATTAAAAAAAGGAGGTTCTTTCCTGCTCAATTCTTTGTGGGACGAAGAAGAAACGAAAAAGCACCTTCCGAATCATATGAAAAAATACCTGGCTGAGAACGAAATCAATTTCTATATCATCAACGGAACAAAAATCGGACAGGAACTGGGATTGGGAAATCGCACCAATACCATTATGCAGAGTGCTTTCTTTAAAATTACGAATGTAATTCCTTACGAATTGGCCGTTAAAGAAATGAAAGCCGCTATCGTGAAGTCTTACGGTAAGAAAGGGGAAACCATTGTAAATATGAACTATGCTGCCGTAGATGCCGGGGGTATGGAAGGGAATCTGGTGAAGGTAAATGTACCTGCCGAATGGAAAAATTTGCCGGACGAAATGCCCGCTCAGAATACCGAACGGCCTGCTTTCATCCGTCAGGTGGTAGACGTTATGAATGCCCAGAACGGAGATTCTCTGGCGGTAAGTGCTTTTGTCGGAAGAGAAGACGGGACTTTCCCTTGCGGAACCGCCAAATTCGAGAAACGCGGTATTGCCGTCAATGTTCCGGAGTGGCAGATCGATAATTGCATACAATGTAATCAATGTGCTTATGTCTGTCCTCACGCCTCCATTCGTCCTTTCCTGATGACGGAAGAAGAATTGGCCGCCGCTCCTGCGGGAACCGTTGCTAAACCCGCGATCGGGAAAGAATTGGCCGGATATAAATTCAGAATACAGGTGTCTCCCTTGGACTGTACCGGTTGCGGTAACTGTGCCGATGTATGTCCCGCCAAGAACAAGGCTCTGATTATGAAACCCCTGGAAAGCCAGCAGGCGGAGATCGGTCGTTGGGAATATATGGATAAAAAAGTGGGTTACAAACAGGTAGTAGAACCGAATAATGTGAAAAATTCCCAGTTCGTCCAGCCGTTATTCGAATTCTCTGGAGCTTGTGCCGGTTGCGGAGAAACTCCGTATATCAAACTGATCACCCAGTTGTTCGGAGAAAGAATGATGATTTCCAATGCGACAGGTTGTTCTTCTATTTACGGTGCTTCTGCTCCTTCCACTCCGTATTGTACCAATTACAAGAGCGGACGCGGACCCGCCTGGGCCAATTCTTTGTTCGAAGACAATGCAGAATTCGGTTTCGGTATGGCCGAAGGTGCCAACCGTTTGCGCGACCGGGCAAAAAGGTTGCTGGAAGAAAACAGTTCCGTACTGTCCCCCGAAACCCAAGCCGCTGCTCAGGAATGGATGGCTTCTTATTGTGACGGAGACAAGACGATTGCCACCAGCGATGCTTTGACGGCAGCCTTGATGAAGGATCCCGCTCCTGTGGCCAAAGAAATATTAGCCCTGAAACACTACTTTACCAAGAAATCTCAATGGATATTCGGCGGTGACGGCTGGGCTTACGATATCGGTTACGGCGGCGTGGACCACGTATTGGCCAGCGGCCACGATGTGAATATTCTGGTGGTGGATACCGAAGTATATTCCAATACCGGCGGTCAATCGTCCAAATCTACTCCTGCCGGAGCCGTGGCGAAATTTGCGGCTAGCGGAAAACGGGTACGGAAAAAGGATCTGGGCATGATGGCTATGTCGTATGGTTACGTATATGTAGCTCAAGTGGCTATGGGGGCCAATCAGGCTCAATATATGAAAGCGATCAAAGAAGCCGAAGCTTATCCCGGACCTTCTCTGATTATTGCCTATGCTCCTTGTATTAATCACGGACTGAAAGCCAGCATGGGTAAGTCCCAGGCGGAAGAGAAGAAAGCGGTGGAATGCGGATACTGGCAGTTGTACCGGTATAATCCGCTGCTTGAAGCGGAAGGAAAGAATCCGTTCCAGTTGGATTCCAAAGAACCGGATTATTCCAAATTCCGTGAATTCCTGATGGGAGAAGTGCGTTTCAACTCTTTGATGAAAGCTGCTCCCGAAGATGCTGAAAAGCTCTTCGAGATGACGCAGGAGAACGCCAAATGGAGATATGAAGGATATAAACGTCACGCTGAAATGAAATACGGCGAACAATAATTTTCAATATCCATACCGGTAAACGGGGCTGCTTCATGGGAAGCGGCTCCGTTTTTTATGGGGTATACCCGAGGGGAGGCCCAGGCGAGGATACGGGTGGATCCGCAGGAAAGTAAAAATTAAGCGGAGGGCGGAGCAGCCTATTCGTTCAGAAAAGCAGAAATCGTTTTTTTCAGCAAACCGATGTTAATGGGTTTGGCCATGTAGCCGTTGAATCCGTTTTCCAGGATTGTTTTTTCATCTTCTGCAAAGGCGTAGGCGGTAATGGCGATGATGGGTACGGTGGCCGATAATTTCCGGATTTCGGCCGTTGCTTCATAACCGTCCAGTACCGGCATTTTAATGTCCATCAAAATCAATCGGGGAGAATGGATTTTAAACAGTTGGACGGCTTCCCGACCGTCATGGGCATGTAGAAGGCCATAGTGGTTTTTTAAGATAAATTCCAATAATTTGTAATTGTCTTCGTGATCTTCAGCAATCAATATTTTAATTTCTTCAGAGGGTGTAGGGGTAATTTCTTTGGGGAAAGGTGAGATTTTTCGAAGGGATCCCCCGGGAAAAGAATCGTGTTCGTTATTATCCGAAGATACAGGCTTCATAAAAAAATTTCTATCGATTACAGATAAATAGTTTATAACACACACAAAATGATCGTGTAAATCGAGCGGATAAAGGTACGTTTTAAGTGGAAGCTAAAATGGTTTACTTGCTAAAGAGGAAGATGGGAGTTAAAAAATTGAAAATTAAAAAGTTATATAAATAAATAAAAATAGTCGATTATTTTTAGTATCACTAAAAAAAACGTACCATTAAATTGGCGGTAAAGAAAAGAGAACCGAAGCTTTGATTTCTCTCTAACTTTTCCCTATAGAATTCGTTTATATTTGATAATTAAATATTTAGAGCAATGGAATACCGGATTGAAAAAGATGCCTTAGGGGAAGTACGCGTCCCCGCTGAAGCTTATTACGGAGCGCAGACTCAGCGCAGCAGAGAAAATTTCCGGATAGCGGTAGATACGGACCGGATGCCTATAGAGATTATCCGGGCGTTTGCCTGTCTGAAAAAGGCTGCGGCTTTGGTGAACCGGGATGCCGGAATATTGAGTGAAGAAAAATGCGGGTTGATCGGCCGGGTTTGCGATGAAATTCTGGAGGGGAAACTGGACGATCATTTTCCTTTGGTCGTCTGGCAAACGGGAAGTGGTACCCAAACCAATATGAATGTCAATGAAGTGATCGCTAACCGGGGGCAGGTCTTGTCCGGCGGGAAGTTGACGGACCGAAAGAAGATTTTGTCTCCGAACGACGATATAAACTGCTCGCAATCGTCCAACGACGCTTTTCCGACGGCTATGCATATGGCGGCTTATACGGTATTGATAAAAACTACGCTTCCCGGTATCGGGAAATTGAGGGATACCTTGAAGAGAAAGAGCCGGGAGTTTATGTCGGTCGTAAAGATCGGACGCACGCATTTTATGGATGCT
>CAJMSX010000075.1 GCA_905216195.1 uncultured bacterium | reverse complement strand
GGTGCCACAACGAGTGGGGGGGAATGTGAATGTGATTTGGGGTGCGGGAAAGGATGAAACGCTCGGGGAGAAGTTGCGGGTAGCCGTCATAGCCGTAGGATTCAACCGCAACAGTGGAGTCGGGGCCGGTATGTCTCAAAAGAAAGGAGTTTATCCTCAAAAAGAAAAGAAACCGGAAGTGGTGTTTAAAGTGGAAGAGGTTCCGGAAGAATTGGAGATGGTTATGATGGATTCCGAGGAACTGGAGGAACAAGCCCGGCTGAAAAGACAGAAACAAGAAGAACAAAAATCCAAAAAACCGAAGGCCGGACCGACAGAACAGCGAAAAAGAGGGGTAAACGAGGTCCCCGATACCGATAGTTGGTTTAAACGGAAATTTGAGAGTTTATTTAATGAAGATTTGAATCGGGACACCGAAATGAAATAAAAGGCGGTGGCAGGGGAAAATCACTTGCTTCCTGCCGTTGCTCAACTCTAAATCGTATCTGTTATGATAGATGGATTGGTAAACTTTAATCTGGACGAAATATCCCCTACTATTATTAAAGTAATAGGCGTAGGAGGCGGTGGAGGGAATGCCGTAGAATACATGTACTCCAAGGGTATTTGTGATGTGGATTTTGTGGTATGCAATACGGATGCCCAAATTTTGGAGAATAGTCCCGTACCGGTAAAAATCCAGTTGGGTGTAACGCTGACGGAAGGACACGGGGCAGGAAATAATCCGGAAATAGGAGCAAAATCGGCGGAGGAAAGTCTGGAAGAAATAAAAGAAATGCTTCGGAAAAATACGAAGATGGTCTTTATTACAGCGGCCATGGGAGGCGGAACAGGGACAGGGGCGGCTCCGGTAATTGCCAGGCTGGCCAAAGAAATGGGTATATTGACCGTCGGAATTGTTTCTATTCCCGCCCGGTTTGAAGGTCCCAAACGTTTAAATCAGGCCCGGGAAGGTTTGAAATCTTTAAAGGATCACGTCGATTGCCTGATAGTGATCGATAATGAAAAGATAAAGAAAATATACGGATCTCAGACGATTTCCGCCGCTTTTGCCAAAGCGAACGACGTTTTGAACATCGCTGCCAAGGGAATTGCAGAAATCATTACTCTGCCGGGATACATCAATGTAGATTTCGCCGATGTGAAAACGGTGATGACCAATAGCGGAGTCGCTATTATGGGAGCTGCGCAGGCTTCCGGAGAAGACAGGGCCCGCCGGGCCATACAAGAGGCTTTGGATAGTCCGTTGCTGAATAATAACGATATCCGGGGAGCGAAAGACATTCTGTTGAATATTACTTCCGGTACCGATGAAATTACGATGAACGAGATGACTGAAATCACCTCGATTATTATTCATGAAGTAGGTGACAGTGCAGCCGTGATCTGGGGAGTAGGGACGGACGAAAGTTTGGGAGATGCTATCTCCGTCACCATTATAGCAACGGGATTTCCGAAAGACGATATCGATATCATCGATACGAAACCGGGTCGGAAAGAGGAAGACGGTTTATTGCTGCGGGCAGAGGAAGTGCCTCTGAAACCGGACCTCACCCCCCAAGAAATAGAGGAATTGGAAAATGTTCCCGCTTTTGAGCGCAGAAGGAATGTGCGGATCATCTGACCGGAAGCGTTTGATGTGATTTTGATAGGCTGTCGGGAAGTGTGTCCCACAGGAAAACAGTCGTAATTTTAATATAATTGAATGGAAAAATTTAAAGAATTAGGTTTAGAAGGGGAAATTTTAAAAGGAGTTGCGGATTTGGGGTTTGAGACGCCGAGTCCTGTGCAAGAAAAGGTTATCCCTGTAATTTTAGGTGAAGAGAATGATTTGGTGGCCCTGGCTCAGACCGGAACCGGAAAAACGGCCGCGTTCGGATTACCTTTATTGCAAAAATTGGATTCGTCTCTGAATCGGATACAGGTATTGATACTGAGTCCTACGCGGGAATTGTGCGTACAGATCGGGAATGATCTGAAAAATTATTCGAAATACCGTCCCGATCTGCGGATTACTTGTGTGTATGGAGGAACGGAAATCAGACGTCAGATTAAAGAATTGGAAAGAGGTGTGCATGTGTTGGTAGCTACTCCGGGGCGTTTGTGCGATCTGATTAAGAGGCGTGCCGTTAATATAGAAGCGGTGAGAGCGGTAGTACTCGACGAGGCGGACGAAATGCTGAATATGGGTTTTAAGGAAGATCTGAATTTTATTCTGGAAGAAACCCCGCAGGAACGGAATACCTATCTTTTTTCGGCAACCATGCCGAAAGAGGTCGAACGAATCGCCCGGAATTATCTGAAGAATCCTCAGGAAATTTCGGTGGGAAAAAAGAACCAGGGGGCCGATACCGTACGCCATCAGTATTATCAGGTGAAAGCGAAAGATTGCTACGAAACGTTGCACCGGGTGATCGATTGTGCTCCGGATATGTATGCGATTATTTTTACGCGTACGAAGATCGATGCCAGGGAAATTGCCCATAAATTACAAAAAGACGGTATTGAATGCGATGCGTTGCATGGCGACCTGAGCCAAAGTCAACGGGATGACGTTATGGCCCGTTTCCGGGCGAAACGTTTGAAAGTGTTGGTCGCTACGGATGTGGCAGCGCGGGGGTTGGATGTAGATAACCTGACCCATGTTATCAATTATAACTTGCCGGAAGATGTGGAAAGTTATACCCATAGAAGCGGTAGAACCGGCCGGGCCGGAAAAGAAGGTATCTCGGTGGCTATTATCAATTCTAAGGAAAAAGGAAAACTGCGACGGATCGAAGGGGTTTTGAAGAAGAAATTTGAATACCGGGAAGTCCCGGGAGGAGATGAAGTTTGCCGGGCTCAGTTGCTGTATTATGCAGATAAGATTCTGGCTTCGGAGCAGAAAGAGACTTTGCTCCCCTATCAGGCGGAATTATTCGGGAAGTTCGAAGAATTGTCCAAAGAAGAACTGATTCAAAAGATCATTTCGTATGAGTTCGGACGTTTGCTGAAAAAATACGTGGGCGTGGAAGACCTGAATCTTTCGGAAGATGAAAGACGCCGTTCTACTAATGACAGAGAAGGCCGAAGACGGGAAGCGGAGAATAACTTTACGGTTTTTAGTGTAAACGTAGGACGGGAAGATGATTTTACGCCCCGTGATCTGATGAGTATAATCAATAAATATTCTCCCCGGAAAGGATTGGAAATCGGAGGCATCCGGATATTGGATACGAGTACGAAGTTTGAAGTGGATGTAACGGATATCTATAATTTCGGCTCCTATTTTAAAAATGTAAATTTTAATGGTTTGCCTTTCACTCTTCGGGAAACGGGAGAGCGCTTGGGCGGAGGCCGGAGAGAAAATGAGAAGGGAGGCCGCCGGAATTCGACAGCTAACCATAAATGGAAAAGCGCTGCCAACCGAAGTGATGGAAGTAGCCGGGGCAGATTCGGAGAAAAGAAAAAAGGCATGGATAACGGCCGGCGTTCAGGGAAAAAATTTTAAATTCCGATAGCCATGGAGATTGTAAAAGCAGAATTTGTGGTCAGCAATACGGAGGTGGGGAATTGTCCGGCACCAGACCGGCATGAATATGCCTTTATCGGGAGGTCGAATGTGGGGAAATCTTCTTTGATCAATATGCTTACCAATCGTTCCGGACTGGCCAAGACGGCAGCGAAGCCGGGGAAAACCCAACTGATCAATCATTTCCTGATTAACGACAGTTGGTATATGGTGGATCTGCCGGGTTATGGTTATGCCAGGACCTCTAAGAGCGGAAGAGCTCAGTTTGAACGGATGATACGGGATTACATTCTCAAACGGGAAAATTTGATCTGTTTGTTTGTGTTGATCGATTGCCGTCATGCCCCTCAGCGTATCGACCTGGAGTTTATGGAATGGTTGGGAGAAAACGGGGTTCCTTTTGTAATGGTATTTACCAAAGCCGATAAACTGGGAGCGGTTCAACGGAGAACTTGCATAGCGGATTATCATCAGGTGATGCTGGATACCTGGGAAACGACTCCGATGGCTTTTATGACTTCTTCTGAAAAGCGTTTGGGGAGGGAGGAGATGCTGGACTATATAGATGAACTGAATCGGACCATTGAATTATAGGCAGGGCCGGTTAGCGCATCATTTTCCGAAAACGGGAAGCGGATTTTAATTGAAAACGTGTTGATGATGATGGATTTCGTTTCTTTATACGATCTGAACCGGCAGGTAAAGCAAACCCTGAAAGAAGGATTTGCCGCACCGGTTTGGGTAGCGGCTGAAATTGCTTCGGTGCAGGAAAACCGGTCCGGTCATTGCTATCTGGAACTGGTGGATAAACCGGAGGGCGAAGAGCAGGTGCGGGCCGTCGCCAAAGGGACGATCTGGGCTTTCACTTATCGGATGCTTAAACCTTATTTTGAGACTACCACCGGAAGGCGTCTCGGAAAGGGGATGAAGATTTTGTTTCATGCCGAGGTCGCTTTTCACGAAGTATACGGTTTTTCGCTGAATATAAAGGATATAGATCCTACTTTTACGGTGGGAGATCTGGAGCGAAAAAAGCGGGAAATACTCTTGCAATTGGAGGAAGACGGGATTATCGACATGAACCGGAAACTGGAAATGCCTCTGCTGCCTAAAAATATTGCGGTGATTTCCTCTCCTACGGCTGCCGGCTTGGGGGATTTTCTGAATCAACTGGAAAATAATCCGTACGGATATCAATTTCACGTTCAACTTTTCTCTGCGGTTATGCAAGGGGAAAAAACGACGGAATCCGTTATCGCCGCTCTGGAACGGATTTATGAATATGAATCTGTTTTCGATGTCGTAGTGATTATCCGGGGAGGGGGATCTCAGACGGATTTGAGCTGTTTCGATTCTTACGATATGGCCGCCAATATCGCTCAGTTCCCTTTGCCGGTGATTGCCGGAATCGGACATGAGCGGGATGAGACGATAGCCGACCGGGTGGCCTTTATGCGCGTTAAAACGCCCACAGCAGCAGCAGCTTTTTTAATCGATGCTTTTCAGGTTTTTGATGCGCATGTGGAGGAATTGAGGATTGAGTTTGTAAGCGGGGTGAAAGATTTATTGTCGCGGGAGAGTAACCGGCAAAAGTTATTGGCTGTCAATTTGAAACGATTGGTACAGGGATGGCTCGGAGAAAATGCAAATCGCTTGCATGTCTTATCCCATCGGTTGGGGCATGCCGTACATTTGTATGTTTATAACCGGAAAGGGTATTTTAACACCGTATATACCCGTATGGTAAACCGATTGAACCTTCTTCGGGAAAGACGGGAAAATCAGTTGTCGGATTTCTCCGTTCAGCTCCGGCAGAAATGTAAAAACCGGTTTGAAAAAGAACGTCATTTTATCGAATTGGCGGAGATGCATATGAAATATGTCGATCCGAAAAATGTATTGGAACGCGGGTATTCCATAACCCGGTTGAACGGCCGGGCCCTTCGTTCGGTAACCGAAGTGAAAGCGGGAGATATTGTGGAAACCCTCATTGCGGATGGGAAATTAAAGAGCAAGGTGGATTCGGTTGGCAAGTAATGAATTATTATAAAAGGAAACAATGGAAGAAAAGTTAAATTATAAAGAGGCTATCGCTGAAATAGAGCAGATTGTAGCGTTATTGGAAGAGAATAAATTGGATGTAGACGAGTTGGGTGCAAAGGTAAAGCGGGTTTCGGAATTGATTGCTTTCTGCAAAGCCAAATTGCATAATACCGAAGAAGAGGTGGAAAATATCCTGAAGACCATGGAAGAAGAATAGAAGATGGGAAAACGGTTCGGATTATTGGTGTGTTGTCTGTGGGGATTGTTCAGTGGTCTGCGGGGACAGTCTGCCGCAGCCTTGGATCGGTTGCTGAAGACAGCAGAGCTGAAACATGCCGTTGTAGGTATTTCGGTAAAGGCGGTTGCAGATGGGCGCATCCTCATAGACCGGTGGGGAGATAAATCTTTACAGCCGGCTTCTGTATGTAAATTATTATCGTCCGCTCTGGCTCTGAAAGAGAAGGGAGCGGATTTTCATTACAGGACATCGGTATGGAGGAGCGGTGACCTGACGGAGGGAGTGTTGAACGGGGATATTGTTATCGAAGCGAAAGGTGATCCGTGTCTGGATTCCCGTTATTTTCCCGACTATACGTTTATCGACCGGCTGGTCGATGCAATCCGGCAGTTGAACATCCGGAAAATCCGGGGAAAGATCCGGATAGAAAACAATAAGCAGCTTGTTTTGCCCGGTTCCTGGTTGTGGGAAGATATTTCCAATTATTACGGAGCGGCTTGTTTCCCTTTTAACTACAAGGATAATACCTATTATTTGAAATTTCGTACCGGATTACCCGGAGAAGAAGCCGTATTATTGAGTGTGGAACCGGAACAACCGGGTGTACGGTTTGTGAATGAGGTAAAAGCCGGGACGGGAAATACAGACGATGCCTGGATTTTCGGAGGTCCGTATAGCAAAGAGATGCATATTCTGGGAACCTTACCCCCAAAGCGGGAGGTATTTCCGATCAAAGGGGCCATGCATCGTCCGGATTTGTGTTTTTTGGAAGAAATCGGGAAAAAATTGAATGAAGCCGGTATCGTTGTCGAAAATATCGAAATGGGAGGGGGAAAGAAAGAAAAAATAGAAACGTTCGTTTCTCCGGCCTTGAGAGACATTGTCCGGGAAATGAATAAGAAGAGTATCAATCTGTTTGCAGAAGCTTTGGGGCAATTGGTAGACGAGACGAACTATCCGGAGCGTTGCCGGCTTTTACTGGAGGAGATCGGAGTGGGAGCCTCCGGCATGGTGCTGAAAGACGCTTGCGGTTTGTCTGCCGCTAATGCGGTTCCGGCCGGACTCTTTACCAATTTATTGATATGGGCCTATAAAACGCTGGGCCGGGATTTTGTCGCTTCTTTGCCTTTGGCGGGTGCGGATGCCGGGTTGAATCCTTATGTAACGGCTAACTCCCTTTTGAAAAATAAATTGAGGGCCAAAACCGGCTCTTTTGCCGGGACACGCTGTCTTTCCGGTTATCTGACGACAGGAAAAGGAGAAATTTTGGCTTTCACGATTCTCGTGAATCATTTCGATTGTCCACCCTCCCGCCTTCAAGAAAGAATCGGGGAATTTCTTTGCGCTTTTCTTTAACTGGAAAAGCCGGCTAAGGCTCTTCCAGTTATTGCCCGAAAGAAAGCATTATATTGAGAAAGAACCCCCGGTTATACATGCCTCCTCCTGAAACAGAGGAGATGTTGTGTAATCCTAAATTGTATCCTCCTTCGATTTTTCCGGAAGTAAATTGGGCATGAAGAGCAAATCGGAGACCATAATCAAAGGTATCGGTGTCAAAAAATGCTTTGGGAATGGTGGTATCAGAACGTTTTAGTTGGTGTCCGACCCGCCATGAACCATATGGAGTGACATCGAGACACTGGTACCAGCCGTTGTGGAGGTTGTGAAATATCCATCCGATTTTAACGGGTACTTCCAGATAGTTTTGCCGTAACGTATAATCTTTGCTTTTTCCGCCTTTGGAGATAAAAGATAAGCCCGGTGCTAACCGGAAATGCGGCCAGGCCCGGTTGAAAGCTATTCCCGCTTCATAGCCGATCCGGTAATTGAAATCCAATGCCGATAAATGACCGGTCGTTTTTAAAGTCATGACATTCATACCAGCAACGACCTCCAGTTTCCAATGAGAGGCTCGTTGATTATAGATAAATTTATTCCAGCAGCTCGGGGTGGATTGTCTATATGAAATCCGAACAGCCTCCGCAGGTAAAATGTCTGTGCGGGGTAGGAGCGAATCTGTTTGGAGAAAAGTCCTAAAAGCGGTAGAATCCATATAGCCGATGTATTTCTTGATTATTTTCTCATCGGGGGTGGCTATAACCAGGTAAGGGGTAATCTGGTCTTTATTGTGATAACGGATACATAGTTTTATATTTTCTTCATTATCGAGTGTAAGATGTGCCGGAAGGTAATGTGCCTGCACGTAATCGATAACGGAGGGTGTTTCGAAAGTGGTTCTTTTCATCAGGTGGCATGGCCTGCAGTAATGGGAGGAGAAAAAGAGTAACATGTTTTTGTTTTCCCGTCGGGCCTTTTCCAGTATTTGCTGATAATGGTCTTTATAGAAAAAAAGTGGCCCGGTTGAATCCCTGTCAGAAGAGATGGCGATTTTTCGTTGTAAGGTATCTTGTGGTGTAATTCGTAAAAATTTCAGCATTTGGGAAATGGATAAAGCACCTAAAGATTCCTTGAGCACAACTTCTTCCGGGGAAAGGATACACAGATGAGGAACTGTTCCTGCATAGGTCGCGTTGATCCGTTTTTGCAAATCGGCATTTTCCTGCATATCTATATCCAGGTGAAGAGAGATAAAATGGGTGTCAGCATATTGGCTTACTTTTTCATTCGGAAATACATATTTTTCCAACATTTTACAGGGACCGCACCAGGATGCGGAAAAACAGATAAACAGGTTTTTGTTTTCGGTTTGGGCTTTTTTCAACGCCGTAGCATAGTCTCCTTCAAAAAAATGTATAGCCTGGCAATGGAATACCAGGTAAAAGGAAAAGAATAACGATAAACCTATAGTTTTCATGCCTTCATTTTTTAACGCTCAAAGATAAAAAATAGTTTAAAATATGGAAAGAAAAACGAGAATTCGATGCCTGATATATCTCTATAACGGATGTACCGGTAGGCAAAAGATGTCCGGAATTTTTTTGGAGCGATTTTTCTCATAACGAAAAGTGTAACCGGAGAATAGAGGAAAATTACAAACTAAACGGATGTAAGGGAAAGTCCGGTTGCTGTCTGACAGTGAAGAAGGTATTTTCCACAAAAAGAAAGGTGGTGTTGAGTCGGAACTTGTTTTGCGGAGACAAACGGTTAATTGAAAAAAATAAAAGGAAAAGGGACTGTCTAACCCTTATGCATTAGTCAGTCCCTTTGTCCGTTTTAAGATCTGTTATTTTGAAGCTTTATTTCACTTCTTCAAAATCAACGTCGGTCACATCCTGGTCTTTGCCGCCGCCATTGTTAGGTTGGCCGGTATTCGGAGCGCCTTGTTGTTGTTGGCCTTGTTGCTGTCCTGCCTGTTGTTGGGCGTTGTACATTTCCTGTGAAGCAGCCTGGAAGACGTTGTTCAGTTTATCCATAGCGGTATTGATCGCATTGACATCCTGATTCTTATGTGCGTCTTTCAGTTCCTGCAAGGCCGATTCGATCGGTGCTTTCTTGTCAGCCGGTAATTTGTCTCCGAATTCTTTCAATTGCTTTTCGGTTTGGAAAATCATAGAATCGGCTTTATTGATCGTATCGATTTTCTCTTTTTCTTTGCGGTCGTTTTCTGCATTTGCGGCGGCTTCGTCTTTCATCCGTTTAATTTCCGCATCCGACAAACCGGAAGAAGCTTCGATCCGGATGGATTGCTCTTTACCGGTAGCCTTATCTTTGGCCGATACATTCAAAATACCGTTGGCATCGATATCGAAGGTGACTTCGATCTGGGGTACACCGCGCGGGGCTGGCGGAATGCTGTCCAGGTGGAAACGGCCGATCGTTTTGTTATCCCGGGCCATGGGACGCTCTCCCTGTAAAATGTGGATTTCCACGGAAGGCTGGTTATCCGCAGCCGTTGAGAATACCTCCGATTTCTTGGTCGGGATGGTTGTATTGGCTTCGATCAGTTTGGTCATTACGCCCCCCAGAGTTTCAATTCCTAAAGAAAGCGGAGTTACGTCCAGCAATAATACATCTTTTACTTCTCCGGTCAGTACACCCCCTTGAATGGCGGCTCCTACCGCAACGACTTCGTCCGGATTTACTCCCTTGGAAGGAACCTTTCCGAAAAATTCCTGTACTTTTTGCTGTACAGCCGGTATACGGGTCGAACCGCCTACCAGAATTACTTCGTTAATATCTGAAGGTTTCAGATTCGCATCCGCCAAAGCTTTTTTACAAGGTTCAATCGTTGCCTGAATCAGGCTATCGCACAACTGTTCGAACTGAGCGCGGGTCAGGGTGCGTACCAGATGCTTCGGAATTCCGTCTACCGGGAAAATATACGGCAGATTGATTTCCGTTGAAGTCGAACTGGACAATTCTATTTTTGCTTTTTCGGCAGCTTCTTTTAAACGCTGATGAGCCATCGGGTCTTTCCGGATGTCCACACCTTCGTCTTTTTGGAATTCGTCGGCTAACCAATTGATGATTTTGTCGTCGAAGTCGTCTCCTCCCAGGTGGGTATCCCCATTGGTGGATTTCACTTCAAATACGCCGTCTCCCAATTCCAATATGGAAATATCGAAAGTTCCTCCCCCCAGGTCGAATACGGCTATTTTCATATCCTGAGACTTTTTGTCCAATCCGTATGCCAAAGCGGCAGCTGTCGGTTCATTGATGATACGTTTTACCGTCAATCCTGCAATTTCACCGGCTTCTTTGGTAGCCTGACGCTGGGCATCGTTAAAATAAGCCGGCACGGTAATAACGGCTTCACTGATTTCCTGTCCCAGGTAATCTTCCGCTGTTTTCTTCATTTTTTGCAGAATCATAGCGGAAATTTCCTGAGGTGAATACTGCCGGTTGTCAATGACTACGCGAGGGGTATTGTTGTCGCCTCTCACTACTTCGTAAGCTACTCGTTTTACTTCATTTCCAACCTGATCGTAAGTTTCACCCATAAAACGTTTGATGGAATATATGGTTTTTTTCGGATTGGTAATGGCCTGACGTTTAGCCGGGTCACCTACTTTTCTTTCACCGTTGTCTACAAAAGCTACGATGGAAGGGGTTGTCCGCCGGCCTTCGCTGTTTGGTATAACTACCGGTTCGTTACCTTCCATTACGGCGACGCATGAGTTGGTAGTTCCTAAGTCAATTCCTATAATTTTTCCCATAGTAATGTGTATTTTATTTCGTTTATCTATTATTCGTTTTATTGGTGTCTGGGGTTTAATCCAAACACAATTATTTTTTATCAAATGGTATGCCACTTCGTTTAGCGGAAAGAATTTTGTAAAAATGTCGGATTTTATATAAAATAGAAAAAAAGATGTCACAAAAACTGCCAGAAAGGCAGTATAACGCAAAAGAAGTTGGGTCCCTCTGACCCAGAGGGGAAAGACCGGAACTCTTTCCGATAAAATGAAGTAAATTGAACATTCCTGAGGGAAAGGCAAATAATTTTATATTTTTGTCAATAAAATTTATAGATAGGTCCGTCTGTAAATTCCGGCATCCGTTTCGGAGATACGGACCTAATAACGAGTTGCTTATGAGGAAAGAACATTTGAATAAAAAGATAGTTGTTTTATTTCTTCCGGAAAAAGCGGAACCGGGGCCCGAAATAAAGGCAGCAGTTACGGGTTGGGAAGTAAAGAAGGTGGAGGGAAGCCTGCAACAGAGTGAGTATATGCGTTTAGTGGAAAATATGGAAGCCGATATCCTGGTTTTTGCCGACGGAAGCCGGACCTCTTCTTCTCTCTTGAACGCTTTTCTCCGGAATTACGATAAATCAGAAAAAGAAAAGACCATAGCTTACTGGAGTCCCGGGAAATCTTCCGGACGGGAAAAATACTTCCGCAATCTCTGGGGAACCGATTCGGAAATTACCAATTCTCCTATTTTAGCCGGGCCTAAAAAGTATTTTTTAAAAGGTTATGCCGGCCGGAACCTGGCTCCCGATCCTTTGAGGGCTTTGGGATATAGTTTACAAAAGTGCAGGGAAATCAAGTTTGAAGCTGTAGTACCCGAAACTTTTTCGGGAAACGAAAACCCTAAAACTTTTTCCGGGAAGACGTTATGGAAGAATTATGCGTTTTACATTCCTTTTCGATACTTGGTTTCGGGAGAATTCTTCCGGAAATTGTTTTTGACTTCGGGGAGAGTGGAGCGAGATATGGTATATCGTTTATTGTTTTTTGTATTTGCCTGTTTTACTTTTGTTTATATGCCTTATGCCAGTCTGGATTATGGGGTTACCGGGGATGAATTTCCCGACCAGCGTCATGCCGGTTATGTACTGGATTATTTTACAAAAGGAGACCCTTCCGCTTTAAATCAGCCGAAAACAACCCTCCATCTTTACGGTATTTCGATGCAGGTGGTAGCGGAAGCGATTTGTCGGTGGTTTCACATCGATAATTATTATGAAACCCGTCATGTCGT
>CAJMSX010000074.1 GCA_905216195.1 uncultured bacterium | reverse complement strand
TCAGCCCCAGTAAACCGATAACCTCAGCCGTGGCCACATAGGTAAAAGCAGGAACGATCACTTCATCGCTCGGTTGCAAGCCCAGAGCCATGAAAGCGATCTGCAATGCATCCGTACCGTTCCCGCAAGGAATAACATGTTTAATACCACAATATTCAGCCAGATGAGAAGCAAATTCTTTTACTTTCGGACCATTAATAAATGCCGTAGTATCCAGAACCTTTTGGATTTCAGCATTTACCTCTTCCCGGATCTTTTCATACTGACCACCAAGGTCCACCATCTGTAATTTCATCTTCTGCCAGTTTTACCAATTACGACCAAAGGGATGCGAAGCCAATGAATGGGCTGCCAAAGGATGATAATCCCCTCTTAAACCGATAGGTTCCGCATTCCGGATATCATGAACAATGTGGATGCAACTGCGCACCTCGTCCAGTCCGAAACCTTCTCCTGTTAAAACATGCTTGTAACTTTCAGTATGTAATTCCGTAAATCCCTGGCTGAATTCAAATTCTTCCCCTTCGATTTGAATGGAACGGTAAGTGCGCTTTTCCCCTTGCACAGCGTTTTCCGGCAAGTTGTCCCCGTTAATGCTCAAAAAGTAACGTACTCTAGCTTTTTCCAGACCTAAAAAGCCCGCTACCCGGTCGTGACTTTTTACATGCACGATGTTTTCTTTTACCGGTCCGAATATCCAGGTCAGCATATCATAAAAATGTACACCGATATTGGTAGCTACTCCCCCGCTTTTCCGGACATCTCCTTTCCAGCTGGTATAATACCAGTTGCCCCGGGAAGTTATATAAGTCAAATCCACGTCATACACCTTGTCGGAAGGACCGGAATCTATCCGTTTTTTCAATGCTTTTATAGATTCGTGTAAGCGAAGTTGAAGTATATTATTTACTTTATGTCCCGTTTCTTTTTCCACTTCAGCCAAAGCATCGATGTTCCAGGGGTTCAATACCAACGGCTTTTCACAAATAACATCCGCTCCCAAACGCAGAGCGTAACGGATATGAGCATCATGCAAATAATTGGGAGTACATATGGAAACCATATCCACTTGTTTCTCCGATCCTTTCAACTTGGAACAATGCCGGTCAAACAACTCCATTTCCGTAAAAAAAGAGGTTTCAGGAAAGAAGCTATCCATGATTCCTACGCTATCGAATTTATCATAAGCGGCGACCAAGCGATTCCCGGTATCTTTTATCGCGCGCAAATGCCGGGGTGCTATATAGCCAGCCGCACCTATCAAAGCAAAATTTTTCATAGGATTATAATTTTCTTTTAGTGGTCTTCTGCAACCTCCCTGCCTCACCATATTCATCGGCATGCTCAAGCACAGGGAGGTTCCATATATTATTTATTCTTTTACAATTGAATTCTGCGTACAGAAATGCGGTTTTCTATACTTTGCGCACACAGTTAACGGCCACATTTGCCGTCACACATCCCCAATGGCCTAAACGAACGACTAAGCGGCATTCCTCTTTTTTCCTTATCAGCTCACCGAACCACCCTTTAAATCTTCCCCGGATCACTTCAATCCGGTCTCCTTCCATCAGGCATTCCTTGGAAAATACCAGGGGTTCTTCACTTTTTTCTATCAGCTTTTGCAAAGCACCAACGGTAGATGCTTCCAGAGGCAGAGGAATCCCGGATCTATCACTGAGAAAAGTAACGACTCCCGGTACCGCACAGATGTTTGAAAAATCCTCAGTACTGCATTGAACAAAAACATATCCCTCAATTACCGGAAAATCGACTCGTTTTCGTCTGTCACTCCATTGACGGAGGAGAGTCTGCACAGGAAGGTAGGCTTCAAATCCCCTTTTCACCAAACCGGAATATACTTTTTTCTCACTCCGGAAAGCCGTATAAACGGCATACCATTCCGTATTCCGGTTAAAAACAGCACATTTAGTCTCAATCATGGAGTTTAAAAAAATCAGAATTTTTTTAAACTTCGGAAAATTGCAGCAATATCAAATGTATTAAATGAACATTTATAATTTTGCACTATTAATCTTAATTAAATAGGCACAATGATCGCTCATACAGGTAGGACATTCGGATACGCCAGAGTAAGCACACGTGACCAGAATCTGGACATGCAGTTAGACATTTTACAAAAACAGGGGTGTGCTAAAATATTTTGCGAAAAGAAATCCGGATTAAAGAAAAGGCCGGAACTGGAACGATGTCTTTCCTTATTGCAAGAAGGTGATATTCTGGTGGTATACAAGCTCGACCGCTTAGCTCGCAGCCTCTCGGAAATTGTACGCATTTGCTCGGAACTGGAAGATAAAAAAGTACGGATAAAATCGGTAAAAGATAATATAGATACAACCGATTATATGGGGAAGTTTGCCATGCATATTTTTGCTGCGCTGGCCGAATTCGAAAGAAATGTAATTGTGGAACGAACCCGGGAAGGAAGGGAAGCTGCCCTAAAAAGAGGAAAAATCTTCGGCAGGCCGAAAGGACTTAGTCCCCAAGCCCAGGAAAAAGTAAAAAAAGCAGCAGTCCTCTATCTGGAAGGTATGCCCGTTAAATCCATCTGTAATAGATTGGATATAAAGAGTAAAAGCACGTTGTATAAATACCTCCGGCTGGGAAAAATAGCATTGAAAAAAAATGTAAAGAATTAGGGACAACATTTTTTGCAATGTAAAAGAAGAAAAATTATCTTTGCACCACATTTTTGAGGGTTCCTCAGTGTACATACAATGACACTGAGGACCGCGGAGCGCATCCGAAGGTTTCCTTCTAAAAGACCCTATAAAACGGGTACGATTAAATTCTGATTTAATCGTACCCGTTCCTTGTTTTAAGCCCCGAAGAACAGAAAACATTTCTATTGATATGTTTAAATCCGGCTGTTCTCCAAGGAGCAAAACAAACAGAAAAAGCCCCCAAATGAATGTTAGTATTTGGGGGCTTCCGTTAGAATTGCGTTTATTATTTATTTCTTTTTTTGAAATTCTCCAAACCTTGTTTTAAGAACTCGTAAAAAGCTTCCCGGTTCAGATCGTACCCGCGGGAAGGCATCAACATATACTTTTGAAGATCGTCCCCCTGTGCATGGCTGTCCAATAAAATGTAGTTGGGCTGAGCATTGGAGTTAAAGTACTTGATCTGAAAATCGGCATTTTTCTTTCCGAGCGTCTTTTTCGTCTTTCCGTCATAGTCGGAAACATACCATTCATTTTCAGGTAAGGTCTTCTTATCGTCCACATATAAAGCCACTACGACATAATCGTGCCGAAGCATATCCAGAATGCGGGGATCCGACCAAACGGATTGTTCCATCTCCCGGCAATTCACACAACCGTGACCTGTAAAAGCGATAAATAAGGGCTTATCCTGAGCGCGGGCACATTTCAAAGCCTGCTGGTAATCGAAATAACCGTCGAGACCCTGCGGCAAATCGAGGAAGTCCGCATATTTGGGAGCTTCACACTCTTCCGAGGTCTCCGCTGCACCTGGAGTACCCACAGCTACGCCTCTTTTGAGGATTTCCTTGGAATTATCCCTCACAATCCGGTTGATATCGAAATCGATGGACTCCTGAGGCGGCAAATACCCGGCCAACGCTTTTAGAGGAGCTCCGAACATCCCCGGAATCAGGTAGATGACAAAAGTGAATGTGGCGATAATAAACGCCAGACGGGTTACCCCGATATAGGACAAATCGCTGTCGTTTTTGAACTTCAATTTTCCCATCAGGTATAATCCCTGCAAAGTAAATACGGCTACCCAGATGGCGATATATACTTCCCGGTCCAGCAATCCCCAATGATACGTCTGATCGGCCACCATGAGGAATTTAAAACCGAGGGCTACTTCGATAAATCCTAAAACCACTTTCACGGAGTTCAACCATCCGCCGGATTTCGGTAAATTCCCTAGTTTGGAAGGGAAAAAAGCAAAAAAACCGAAGGGTAACGCTACGGCTATGGAAAAGCCCAACATGCCGATGATCGGACGCAACACCGACCCCCGGGCCGCCTCGACCAACACCGTACCTACGATAGGAGCCGTACAGGAAAAAGAGACCAGCACCAACGTAAAAGCCATGAAGAAAGCTCCGATATACCCCCCGCGATCCGCCTGCTTATCCGATTTATTGACCAGCCAGGAAGGCAATACGATTTCAAACGCCCCGAAAAAGGAAGCAGCAAAAATCATAAATATAACGAAGAAAAAGACATTCGGCACCCAGTTTGTACTCAGCCAATTGATAAAGTCAGGCCCCAATACGACCGAAATAATCAATCCCAATACCGTATAAATAGCTATAATGGAAAAAGAAAAAAACAAAGCCTTCGCTTTCGCCCGGGCCTTGTTCGCATCTCCATGCATAAAAAACGAAACGGTCATCGGAATCATCGGGAATACGCAAGGCATGACGACTGCAGCCAACCCGGCCAGGAAGGCCAGCCAGAAGAATCCCCACAGGGATTCATCTTTTTGTTGGGCCGTTCCTTCCTCAGAAACCGTAGTCGGTCCGGCTTTCTCCGTCACCTGGGCTTTACCCAGTCCGATCTGGAAATCTTCCTCGAACATCACACATTGTCCTTCCTGACATCCCTGATATTCCAAAGTTCCCGTTACGGAAGCGATGGAAGGATCGGTTACTTTCACCTTTTGAGTAATTACATACTCATCGGAAAAATACCAGACATCCACACCGAAAATATCGTCGTGTTTCTTGTGCGGTTCACTCTCGGTCGCTTTCCCCACAAATTCCAACCCTTTTCCAATCTCATTTAAGGTAAGAGTGGTAGCCATAGGCCCTCCTTCCGGAGTATACATAGAATAGATCGTCCAGGTAGGAGCAATAGTAGCTTTCATGGTCAGTTCATACTCATTATTGCCCAAACTCTTCTGAGAAAATGACCATTTTGCCGGATTTTCAACCTGTGCACTGATCGTAAACAGGCCCAGAACCAATGTAAATAAAAAAGTAAGTAATCCTTTTTTCATAAATTTTAAAAATGGGTTATAAATTGAATTTGTGTTATAAATATAACATTCACTCCGCAAAAGTAGATTATTTTTCTACTTAATAGAAATTTTCACTCTAATATTAACATATAATTAATGGAGAAGAGTTCATTTTCATTTTTCTTTAAGTACGAAAGACGGAAGTTTAACATCTTCCGTCTTTCGTTCAATCCGTAATTTCCCGCTTGTATTTATTGTAAAAGTGGTATTCGTAGATGTAATAGGAAGGTACATCGAGTATACGCAGGCTGATCCGGTAACGGAACGCCCATTTTCTCCGGATGGAAATCAGGCCCTGTTTCAAATAGGCTCCGACAAAGGGATGCACTTTCAAAACAATCTCCCGGCATTTTTTCTCTTTCACGATGTATTCCAGTTGTTCTTCAATCTTATCGATCACCAATATCGCCGCTTCGGCTTTTCCGGTTCCGTGGCATACGGGGCAAACCTCCATGGTGTCTACCGTCATTTCAGGACGCACACGTTGACGGGTAATCTGCATCAACCCGAACTTGCTCAAAGGCAAAATGGTATGTTTCGCCCGATCGATCTCCATGCAGGCTTTCATTTTATCGAAAAGCTTCTGCCGGTTCTCGGCATGCTGCATATCGATATAATCGATCACGATAATTCCGCCCATATCGCGCAATTGCAATTGGCGGGCAATTTCTTCGGCAGCTGCCAGATTTACCTCCAGGGCATTGGATTCCTGATCGTCCCCCAATTTGGCACGATTACCGCTGTTTACATCGATGACATGGAAAGCTTCCGTATGTTCGATAATCAGATAGGCCCCGTTTTTAAAAGAAACCGTTCTGCCGAGAGAAGATTTGATTTGTTTATCCACACCGAAATGATCTAATATCGGAATTTCCGGAGAAACGTATTTCACGATATCTTCCTTTTCCGGAGCTATCGTGCTCAAAAAATGCCGGATTTCCTTACTCAACGTAATATCATTGACATAAATATTTTCAAAAGAAGGATTCAGTACATCCCGTAAAATAGCACTCGTGCGGTCGATTTCCCCCAATATCAGCTTGGGAGGCTCGATATCCCGTATGTGTTTGAAAGCCGTTTCAAAACGTTCGACCAATTCCTTCAATTCACTATCGAACTGGGCAACCTTCTTTCCTTCGGCCACCGTCCGCACAATAACGCCGTAATTTTTCGGACGAATGCTTTCGATCAACCTTTTCAAGCGTTTTCTTTCTTCCGGAGATTTAATCTTTTGGGAAACGGAAACCTTTTCAGAAAAAGGCATCAACACCAGATGACGACCGGCAATACTCAGTTCGGAAGTCAAACGGGGACCTTTGGTCGATATGGGTTCTTTCGCTACCTGCACGGCCACCCATTGTCCGACCGTCAATATGTCTGAGATTTTACCGACTTTACTGATTTCCGGCTCCAGTTTCAGTTTGGCTACAGGCAGCCCCTTCCGGGCTATACATTGTTTAATATAACTATCGAGAGAATGAAATTGGGGACTTAAATCCAGATAATGAAGAAATGCATCCTTTTCATAACCTACATTGACAAAAGCAGCATTCAATCCGGGCATAATTTTTTTTACTTTTCCCAGATAGATATCACCTACGGCAAACTGAACACTCGTTTTCTCCTTAGTTAATTCTACTAATTTTTTCTCCCTCAGCAAAGCAATGATGATCTCATCAGCTCTGACATCAATAACTAACTCACTGTTCATCGGTCAACATTTCTTTCGATCTACGTCAGATGGAATCTGAAAAACTACGTATCGGAAACGACTCCGGATTTCCGATTTTTTATAATTAAATAAACCTAAAGAACAAGGTCCTTTAGGTTTATTTTTGACTCACAAACTCGAACTATTTCTTCTTATGACGATTTTTTCTCAGTCTTTTTTTACGTTTGTGAGTAGCCATCTTATGTCTTTTTCTCTTTTTACCGCTTGGCATAACTTACTCCTTTCTTATTTTTTTACTTTACCTTTTACTTCAGTCACAAAACTCTTAGAAGGTTTAAATGAAGGAATGAAGTGTTCAGGTATTTTGATGGTTACGTTCTTTGAAATGTTACGGGCTGTCTTTTCAGCTCTTTTTTTAACAACAAAACTACCGAATCCTCTCAGATACACATTTTTACCTCCAACTACGGAATTCTTTATTGACTCCATGAAAGCCTCTACTGTAGCTTGTACAGCTACTTTCTCAATCCCGGTCGTTCTCGAAATTTCGTTAACAATATCCGCTTTAGTCATTTTTATAAATATTTAATATTCAATAATTTATTTCTTTTTGATGATTTTCAGTCTGCAAATATAAGTGTTTTCCTCAAAGAAAGAAACAAACCATTCATTTTTTGTCATTTTTTTTAATAATTGGCTAAAGGATTTTGCTTCCTTCGAGAAAAACTTTACCGATTACTTTTTATATTTTAGTTTTTGCTTTAAATTCGCATTCTGATATATTTTTGAAAAAAATGACATTAAAATAGCTGTTTTTTTCGTAACTTGTGTAAAATTTAAATCCGGTAATTATGGTAAATAAAGTGATTTTAATAGGGAATGTGGGTGCTGATCCAGAGGTGAGGTACCTGGACGGAGGTGTGGCTGTTGCGAACTTACGGCTGGCTACTACCGAGAGCTACAAAAACAAAAACGGTGAAAAAGTGGATCAAACCGAATGGCATAACATCGTTTTATGGCGAGGTTTGGCAGAAATCGTGGAGAAATACGTCAAAAAAGGCATGAGATTGTATATCGAAGGCAGAATCCGTACCCGTTCCTGGGATGACCAGAACGGAGTAAAGAGATACACGACCGAAATCTATGCCGACAATATGCAAATGCTTTCTTTCCGGCAGGATACGGGCGAGAACGGGGGAATGAACCGAAGTTCCAGAAATTATGAAACCCCGGCATCTTCTCCCGCTGCGAGCGAAGAAAGCCAGGCAACGGACGACAGCGACGATTTACCGTTTTAAAGAGAAAGAAGGGGAGTAAGCCGAGAGCCGGTATGCCGGCTTTTCCCCTGACCGATTGTTTAACTAATTATTTTTATTTTGGAAACTGACTCACTAGCCGCGGCTGCTGATATTTTTATCGGACCTTTTACTCTTATTGATTTTGTATTCACGGCCTTATTGGTTGTGTTGCTTTTTTTCTCTGCACTCATTTCCGCCTCTGAGATCGCTTATTTTTCCCTGGCGCCCGGTCAACAGGAAGAACTCCGCCGGCGCGGTTATGAAACGGTTTGCAATCTTTACAAAAAACCGGAGAAATTATTAGCTACCATTCTGATATCCAATAATTTTGTCAATGTAGGCATCGTAATTATATCGGCCTACCTCGTGAACACCCTTTTCGACTTTTCCCAGAATCCGATCTGGGGATTTGTTATACAGGTAATTGTCGTAACCTTCATCATCCTTTTGTTCGGGGAAATCATCCCTAAATTATATGCGAACCGTTCTCCGATGAAGGTCGCCATTTTTATGGCGGCTCCTCTGACCTTCCTGGGATATATTTTTCGTCCCTTGTCTTATCTTCTGATCAATTCAACGACTCTGATCAGTAAAAGAATTGCAAAAAAAGACAGCATTTCCATCGATCAGTTATCGAAAGCTCTCGAATTAACCAAAGATTCTGAAATCAACGAAGAAAAGGACATTCTGGAAGGGATCGTGCGTTTTTCCAACATCTATGCCATCGACATTATCCAACCCCGCATCAATGTGATTGCCATCAGTCAGGAAGATAGCTTTGAACATGTGCGCGAAGTAATTATCGAACACGGCTATTCCCGTCTTCCGGTATACAACGATAACCTGGACAACATCACGGGAGTTTTATATATAAAAGACCTATTGCCTCATTTGAAGGAAAACAGCGATTTCCACTGGCAATCCCTGATCCGCTCCGCCTATTTCGTTCCCGAAACTAAAAAGATCAACGACTTGCTGGAAGAATTCCAGTCTAAAAAAGTTCATCTGGCGATTGTGGTCGACGAATACGGAGGGACCTCGGGTATCGTAACCATGGAAGATATTCTGGAAGAAATCGTCGGGGAAATCAACGACGAGACCGATGAAAAAGAGCGAACCTACATTAAGATTAAAAACGACGCCTATATCTTTGAAGGTCATACTTTATTAAACGATTTTGAAAAAATTCTGGACTTGGACGAAAACAGTTTCCGGGAAATCGAAGGGGAAGCCGATACGCTGGCCGGTCTGATCCTTGAAATCAAAGGAGAACTCCCCCGAAAAAACGAAGTCATTACCTACCGGGAACACAAATTCACCATTCTGGACGTCGACAGCCGAAGAATCAAAAAAATCAAATATGAAAATACCGGAAAATCAGGAGCGCAAAATTAAGGTGCGCTTCTTTTTTCCCTTATTCAACTTTTCGCCCGCAGAATTCACTGAAACAAAGTCTTTCCCTGAGCGCTATAAGGTACGGTTATTCCCATCAATTGGCACAAAGACGGAAGAATATCCTGGATTTTACAGCTTACAGGCAAGGATTCAGGCAAGCCGGCTCCGAAAAAATACAACGGAACTTTATTCCGCTTGCTGTAACGAAAATAGAAATCTTCCCGGTCATTCAATTCCGGTATCCAGGACGGTTGTAAACAATATAACACATCTCCGCTCCGTTTCGGGAAAAAAGCATTCTGAATCAAGCGCTCTTGTCCCTGAGAAAAAGCATTGTGAGTTAACGAATAAGCAGTAAGCACTTTGGAAACCCCTTCGAATTCAACCATAAAATCCGCCACTCTGTCCTGCATTTCTTTCAGAGAAAGTTTCTGTTTTTCAATCAATTCCCGGTTGAGATACAATTGACCCGCATCATAATCGATCACCCATTCTCCGTCCCCATACACCAGATTCAAATAAGATTTCAACAGAGCCACAGCTTTAAAAATACTGAAATATCCCCCTTGCACTTTCATTCGCTGCAATTCTTCGGGCAAAAGTTCCCGGGCTTCGCTGAAAGTAAGAAACACGGTATATTTTCCTTTCCCCACTTTTTGGTCCAGTACCTGGAACAATTTTTCAATATTCTTATCCAATCGCAATACCAGATCCTGGAATTCTTTGGAATACACCCCGAAATCCCGGTTCATATAATCCAGGGAGGAAAAATTCAGCATCAACAAATCCACATCGTTATCTTTCCCCAGTCCGTTCGCTGTAATCACTTCCCCTGCCAAATCGGCAATCATAGTATTGATGTAAGGGGTAGCTTTGAGTACCCGGTACGTATTAAACTTCCGTTTCGCCTGAGCGATATCGTAGAAAAAACCGTTACCGATTCCCACTTTGCTTTTAAGTTTCAGCGTCAGGCGGCTATTTTGCTCGTCAGACAAAGGCATCCAGCCTCTACGGACAAAGAAATCGCTCTCCACGTGATTGTTGTACTCTTTGAGCCAGACCGGCAAGGAATCGGCATAAAAGCGGGAAGACGTCCATTTCCCGTTTTTTTCATTGAGCCAGAAAGCCATATCCGCACAACTGCCTCCGCTTAAAATCGCTTCCTCCGGATTGGCTCCGATACTGTAAATTTTCGAAAATCCGTTTTCCATTTTCATCGCACACCCCAAGGTGAAATACTGAAGCCGTTCGGGACTGTATCCCTTCAAGGTATCGCCGTCTATTTCCTCGTATTGCCCGGAAGCCACATTGTTTTCCCGCTGTCCTTTCAAACGCTCGTACCAATCGTGAGCAACGATGCCGTGGGAAGACGGCAAAAGTCCTGTATATATACTCACCTGATCCGTTCCGGATTGGGAAAAAAGGTAATCGTAATCGGCTATGGTTTTCTTTCCCCCGGACATCAACCTTTTTAAGCCGCCTTCTCCCAGGTCGTTGCGATAGATCGTCAGCCATTCCGGATAAAACTGACTGACGGTAATACCTACTACCAAACGGGAGTTATTTTCCTGTGCGAACCCGGTCAGACTCCACCATCCCAAAAACAGCAAAATATATTTTTTCATAACATCCTAATTTTCTTTTAGTGGTCCTGTGAGACCTTATCTTTCCCAACCATTTTCCCAAACGTGCCCAGCACCGGGAAGTTTCCTGATTTTTCTATTTTTCGCTGACAAAGGTAAAAATGAAATAATTAAAGTCTATCACTTCTTTTGTTTTTTTATTTCCACTCTCTTTTTCCGGTTTTATATTCCAGGAGGGCTCTCCCCGGATGTTCGTTTTTCGCTCTCGCATTATAAGTATTCCTTATTGAAATATTTTCGTTCAAAATCAAATAAGCCCAAAAAATAATAATTTATAAGCGGAATTCTCATTTGTTTATTATATTTACACCTTCAAACTAAACTCAATTAAAACATGGACGATAAGAAATTTCTGTTGGCGGAAAAACTCAGAACCTACATTTCCAGATACGGGATCAATGATTTTAATGAGGAGCATCTGAACAAAGTCGGCGTTTCCATGAGTGAACTCAAGGAAAATTTTAAGGACCGGAAGGATATCGTAATCACTATATTGGAACACGAAAGGAAATGTTTCGAAGAGATTTTTAATGAATACAATTTCGACGGATGGAACGCCATCGATATTATGCTGATCGTCAGCAACGAAATCAACAAGCGCTTTTTCAACGTTACCCCTTCGGTTACCATGGCTTTAGCCGAAGCGTTTCCGGAACTGTATGAAGAACACAAAAGCAAACGCTCGGATTTTATTTACGAGAAAATCAAGATCAACATCGAAAAGGGAATGCAACAGGGAATGTATAAAAACGATGTATCCAGCGAAATGATATCCCGTATGTTTATTGCCAAACTGAACGATATTCATAATCCGCAGATTTATCCTCCGGAAGGATTTACATTCACGACCATCTTTAACAATCTGATAGACAATGTCGTTAAATCCATTACGAACGAAGAGGGGAAAAAGTATTACAAGCAAAGGAAACAGTTATATAGTGTGTTGAATTTCAGATAAATCGTATTCGTTCCAATTAATTTATAAAAAAATGAAATACCAAATCGACGATATAGATAAGAAAATTCTTTCCTATCTGGTAAAGAATGCAAGGGTTCCCTTTCTGGAAATAGCCCGGGAGTGCGGCATATCGGGGGCAGCTATTCACCAAAGAGTAAAAAAGATGGAAGACGCCGGTATCATCGAAGGTTCCCGTTTTATCGTCAAGCCGCGGGCGCTGGGATTGAAAATCTGTGCTTTTATCGGGGTTGTACTGGACAATGCCCATCAATACAAGGCGGTAGTGAAGGAACTTGAAAAAATTCCCGAAATTACCGAATGTCATTTCATCACGGGACCCTATGCTTTCCTGTTGAAATTACGATGTAATAACCACCAGCATTTAATGGATGTTTTGATCAATACACTCCAGAATATCCCGGGAATTGCGAAGACCGAATCTTTTATTTCACTGGACCAAATCATAGAAAAACAGGTGGACCTGGTACAGGACGAAAAGTAACGGACGACCGTTTATCGTTTAAGGTTAAACGGAAGAATAACCCTAAACGATAAACCGCCTTCGTTCCGTTTATTTTATGATTACCTTATCCGATTCCTGATCGCAATCCACCTCCAGAACTCCCCCTTCCGGTACGGTTCCTTTGATAATCACTTCGGCCAAGGCATCCTCCAGGTATTTCTGGATAGCCCGTTTCAACGGCCGCGCCCCGAACTGCGGGTCGTATCCTTTCTCGGTAAGAAATTCCCGGGCGGAATCGGATATTTTCACGGAGTAGCCCAAATCGTTTACCCGTTTTACCAATTCTTTCAGTTCAATATCGATAATCTTATGAATATCCTCTTTCGATAAGGGATTAAAAATAATCACATCGTCGATACGATTGAGAAATTCGGGAGCGAAAGCGTTTTTCAAAGCTTTTTGCAACACGCTTTTCGCATAATCGGTATCACCGCTATGGTCGTGAGCTTTGAAGCCGATGCCTCTTCCGAAATCCTTCAATTGCCGGCTTCCGATATTGGAAGTCATAATCACGATGGTATTTTTAAAATCCACCCGTCGTCCCAGACTATCCGTCAATTGTCCGTCATCCAGCAACTGCAAAAGAATATTGAAAACGTCCGGATGAGCTTTCTCGATCTCGTCCAGTAAAACGACCGAATAAGGTTTTCTCCTCACTTTTTCGGTCAACTGTCCGCCTTCTTCGTACCCTACGTAACCGGGAGGCGCTCCTACCAAACGGGAGACGGCGAATTTTTCCATGTATTCGCTCATATCAATGCGGATCAAAGCGTCGGAAGAGTCGAAAAGATATTGGGCCAATACTTTAGCCAACTGAGTTTTTCCCACTCCTGTAGGTCCCAGAAAGATAAAAGAACCTATCGGCCGGTTCGGGTCCTTTAACCCCGCTCTGTTCCGGTGAA
>CAJMSX010000073.1 GCA_905216195.1 uncultured bacterium | reverse complement strand
TTGAAACAAAGAGTTTATTACCATTTCTGAAAATATCATCCAAGTCCGAATAACATAATGTTATCCGAGAAAATATTATTAGAAGTGGCTAATATAATGATATTTATCTCTATTTTCTCGGATAATAAATTATCTGGGATAACCTTCTTGTTGTTTTACAAATTGTTCTTTTATATGCATATGATACTCCGAAACATACCCTCTCATATTTGCCTCCTGCTTCTTATTCATTTCTGCTATCTTCTGAAGTGTACAAGCCAAGAATTGAGCCAAAATATCTTCGGTTACAAACTTCTGTCCTGCAAACTCATTACAGACTCTTTCAATAGCATTCAATTTTGACTTTATTGTTTCCACTTCCGGATTCTTTTTCAGGTTGTCCCGAATTTCTTCTAACATGGCATGAATGCCCTGTAATATGATTTTCTATTCCATAATCTCATAATCCTAATCTGCGTTTCTTCTTCTTTTTCCCTAGTTCGCTTAATCTGGATCTCGGCACGCTTACCGTTTACCGTGATGCGTAAACAAATAGGTGCTTCACCGTTTTTAAGGAATTTGGTCTTTTTAATAAAGAAAAGAATTGAAAAATAGTTCCGTTGCATACGACTGAATTTTAACGGGTTAAAACTAATGTTTTTAATCGTAAACGGCGTCATGCAATATCCAGTCAATCAAAGCATTAAAACCTAATTCGGTAGACTTAAATCAGGGCGGAATCAAGTCCACCGATTTCTCCGGATTTTCCTGCCGGAATCTGCTGTTTTTTTGAGGTTTTGCCTGAAAACAGAAACTCCTGAAATTTATTGAATTTCAGGAGTTTGCTTTATTTTTTCGTTTGTTTTTGTGATCCAGGCGGGATTCGAACCCACGACCTACGGCTTAGAAGGCCGTTGCTCTATCCAGCTGAGCTACTGGACCAACACTTTTACGGTTTGGCGGTGCAAATATAGATGATTTTCGAATGAATACCAACTTTTGTTTTAGTTTTTTTGCAAGCTACGGCGTATCAGGATTTTATTTTCCGGAGGGAATGTGTAATTTTGCCGTGCCAACCGAAAATAATATGGAACATCCGGTAAAAGCGAATTTCTGGGCGCTGAGTCCTTTGTTTATATTTCTGGGAGTATACCTGCTGACTTCCTGGATCGTGGACGATTTTTACAAAGTGCCGGTTACGGTCGCTTTTGTAATTTCTTCCGTCGCGGCTTTGGGGATGACCCGGAAGCTTCCGTTGAGCGAACGGATTGACCGTTTTTCGGCAGGAGCCTCGGACCGGAATATACTGTTGATGATTTGGATTTTTATATTGGCAGGGGCTTTTGCTCAATCCGCCAAAGCGATGGGAGCGATCGACGCGACGGTGAACCTGACTTTGCACGTTTTACCGGACCGTTTGCTTTTACCGGGTATGTTTGTGGCCGCTTGTTTTATCTCGCTTTCCGTAGGGACTTCCGTCGGAACGATTGTGGCTCTTACTCCCGTAGCTGTGGGTATTGCGGAGAAAACGGGAGTCGAATTGCCGTTTATGGTCGCGCTGGTTGTTGGGGGTGCTTTTTTCGGAGATAACCTCTCTTTTATTTCCGATACGACTATCGCTGCGACCAAAACCCAGGGATGCCGGATGAAGGATAAGTTTAAGGTAAACAGCCTGATTGTTTTGCCGGCAGCTTTGCTGGTATTGATTTTCTATTTAATCGAAGGGATGGATATGCGGATTCCCACCGGAATCGGTCCGGTGGAATGGCCCAAGGTCATTCCGTATGTGGTGGTATTGGGTACCGCTCTGGCCGGAGTGAATGTGACG
This sequence comes from uncultured bacterium, assembly GCA_905216195.1. Taxonomy (GTDB): domain Bacteria; phylum Bacteroidota; class Bacteroidia; order Bacteroidales; family Marinifilaceae; genus Culturomica. Next base: position 11,806 of record CAJMSX010000073.1, on the reverse strand, counting down.
CTGGTGTTGTTACTGGGGATTTTGGTTACCGGTTTCGTCGGCCTGCTGACTGGCGGTTTCGATTTTTTCGGCTACTTCGGAGCCCTGGGAACGGGGATTACCGGTATGGGAGAGCTGATCGTTATTACTTTGCTTGCCGGAGGGATGTTGGAAATGATCCGGTATAACGGGGGAATCGCTTATATTATCGAACGTTTGACCCGGCATCTGAACTCCCGCCGATGGGCTGAACTGAGTATAGCCGGTTTGGTTTGCCTGGCTAATTTATGTACCGCCAATAATACCATTGCCATTATTACCACCGGTCCTATCGCCCGGAATATTGCTTCCCGTTTCGGGATAGATTGCCGGAAATCCGCCAGTATTCTGGATACTTTTTCCTGTTTTATACAGGGCATTATTCCGTATGGAGCGCAAATGCTGATAGCCGGAGAACTGGCAGGGATATCCCCCTTGTCCATTATCCGCTATCTCTATTATCCGGTTCTGATCGGTATATGCGGGATATTGGCGATATTATTCCGTTATCCGCGGCATTATTCCTGAAACGGGCCGGGGAATGGATGACCGGAAGACAGTCCGGGAAAGGGACTTATTCAAAGCGCACCTCCCAACGCTTTCACATATTCGGCCAGAGCTATCTGATATTGATAGTGCACCGAAACTACGTTGTTGAAGGCCTGTAGCCAGGTGGCCTGGGCGGAGAGAACATCGATCACGGGTAATTTGCCTTCATTGTAACTAAAGGTATTCAAAAGCAAATTATTCCGGGCGATTTCCAGGGAGGAATTGACGATTTCTATTTTTTTGAGGGATTCCGTCAGGTGGACCCAGGCGTTGTTTAATTCCAGTGCGACCTGGTCTTCGAGTTTGTCGCGTTCCAATTCCTGCGTTTGTTCCCGGGTCAGGCTGATTTTTACCTGATGGCGCCTTTGTCCCCAATAGAATACGGGTATGTTCAGATTGGCGAAGGCTATGGTGGAAAAGCGTTTGTCGCCGTCTACATTAATGAGGGTTGTGCCCCATTTTTCCTGAATGCCGACGGACAAACGGGGTAGATAGTCTGCTTTCACCAGCCGGGTTTGTAAGCGGGCCAGGCTGATTTCCTGGAGAGCCGTTTGGTAATCGGCCCGGTTTACCAAAGCCGTCTGGAGGGAAAACCGGGTCGGCAAAAGTATGCCGGAACGGATGGAATCGGAGAGGCGGGTTTCAGCATCGGCCGAGGCACCCATCAGGATATTGAGGGCTTGCAGGGCCGTTTTATACTCCGTTTCGCAAGTACGGAGCTGTAATTCGGCTTCCTTTAAGCGGGCCTGTACCATCAGTACGTCCGTTTTGCTGATGGCACCTTCGGTAAACCGTTTGTCTACGATCCCGTATAACTCTCCTACGATTTCTACGAAGCGTTGTGCCGTCCGGTAGAAATCCCGGTTGGCTACTGCCGACCAATAGTTCATATCGGCCGCATATACGATGTTGTCGGCCGTGTGCTCTTCTCCAAGACGGGCGATGGCTTCTCCGATGCGGGCCGCTTCGTATTGCTTGCGTACGCTTCCGCCCGCATATACGTTTTGTACGAGGCCGGCTTCCACGCTGTAATTGTCGTGTTTCAGATCGGTTCCCTGCATGAATTCTACCCGTTCGAACTGCCAGGAATAGCTGCCTGTCAGATCGACATGGGGGAAGAATCCGGTCCGGGTACTTTTTAGAGCGTAGAGGGCGGCCTTTACGGCTTCCTGGGATTGTTGGATATCCTGGTTGTACATCAAGACTCTTTGCCGGTATTGTTGCAATGTCAAAGGCTGGCCTATACCGGAAATCGTATAAAACAACAGGCCGATGATGCCGTATATGGTTTTCATATCGTTCGGTTATTAAAGCGTGTTATTCTGGTTGTTAGCATGTTTTTTTTTACCGGGTCCCGCCGGAATCCGGAAAATCAGGCTATAGGTGACCGGTAGTACGATGATGGTCAGTAAGCTGGCAACGAGCAGGCCTCCCATGATTCCGGCAGCCATTCCGCCGAACATGGCGTCGAAAAGAAGGGGCAGCATACCCAGTATGGTTGTCCCGGAGGCCATGGCTACCGGTACGATTCGGGATTTGGTTGCCTGGACGACGGCTTCCAGAGGCGGTAAGCCGTTGCGGGATTCGATTCCGATCTGGTCGACCAGTACGATGGCATTTTTGATATTCATGCCGACCAGACCCAATAAGCCCAGCAAAGCGAAAAAGTCGAACATTCGCCCGAGGACCAGCAGACCGAATACCACACCGATAAAAATCAAAGGAACCATCAGCAGAATGACAATCGGTTTGCGGTAGGTACGAAACAGCAAAAGAAGCACGATAAACATCAGGATGAAGGTGAGCGGCATATTGGCGGCCAGGGCCTGGTTGGATTCTACCTGACTTTCGTCTTCTCCGAAAAATTTTATCCGGTAGCCCTGAGGAACCGGAATTTGCTGAACCCGTTGCCAGATGGCATTGAACGCCTGTTTGGTGTTTGCTCCCCGTTTGGGGTCGCATTGGGCCATCATGACCCGTTCCCGGTTATAGCGTTTGATGACGCTGTAATTGTAGTTGAATTTAAAGTCTTCTACGACCTGTGCCAGGGGCACGGTTTGCCCGGTGGGAGAGAATACGGGCAAGGTCCGCATATTGTCGATATTTCCCGCGTCGAAATTGTTTTCTTTCAGCAGAATGGGCATAAACAAGTCTTTTTCCCGGTAATCGCCCAGCGGTAAACCGTTTGTGGCTATTTTCAGCGTATAGGCGACGGCTTGGCGGGTGATTCCCAGCCGTTGTCCTCTTTCGGGGGAATACACCGGTTCCCAGACCGGCACCATGTTTCCCCAACTGTTGCGGATGTCGGTGACCTCTTCGCATTGCCGCATGATTTCCATAGCCTGTACCGTCAGCATTTTGAGCGTATCGATGTTTTCCCCGATAAATCCGATTTCGATAGCGGCTTCCACAGCCGGGGATAATTTGAAAAGGGAGGAACGGATGAGCAGATTCGGATAATTTTTCCGTACATATGTGTTCAGTTTTTCTTCCAGGGGAATGGTGTATTTTTTATCCTTCACTTCGATCAGAATGTTCCCGAAATTCGGTTTAGGGCCGAAAGAGGTACTGGCCAGGTAGTATCGTAAAGGAGAACCGCCCAGGGTAGTCGACACGGTGACCACTTCTTCCTGTTTCAGCAGGTATTTTTCGATGTCGGACAACATGTGTTCCGACTCCCGTATGCTGTATCCTTCCGGGAGAAAACAATCCGCCCGGAAATACGGTTTATCCATATTGGGAAAGAAATTCTGCGGCATCAGTCCCATAATCACCAGAGAAATAAAAAATAAGAGGACCACCGCACTGAGGGTCAGGATTTTGTAGCGTATCAACTTTCTCAGTAGCCGGGCAAAACCGTTGTAAAATTTAGTATCGTAGGGGTCTTTCCCCTGTCCGTCCTTCCGCTCTTTTAAAATAAAATTTCCGAAGGTGGTAGTCTGAGTCAATGCCAGCACCCAGCTCAATCCCAGGGAAACCGCCAGTACGACGAACAGAGGTTTTACAATTTCCGCTACGGCGGAAGGAGCGAGGTAAAGGGGAAGAAAAGAGAAAATGGCGATCAGAGTGGCTCCCAGCAACCCCCATTGGGGAACGGTCGCTCCCCGTATCAGTGCTTCCCGCCGGTTCATGCCTCGCCGGATGGCGATTTGAGCATTATCCGTTACCACAATGGCGTTGTCTACCAACATCCCCATGGCTATGATAAAAGCGGCCAGTGACGTCCGGTTTAATCCGACTCCCATGAATTGCATGACCAGCAGGGTTCCCCCTATGGAAAAAATCAGGGAGGAACCGATCAGCATGCCTGCCCGGGCTCCCATCACAATCAGGATAATGAAGATGACGATAGCCAGAGATTCTACCAGATTCAGTATAAAGCCGTTGTTTGCTTCCCGGGCGATCTGATCTTCGGGATAGAGGGTGGTTATTTCGATGCCCACCGGCATTAAAGGGAGCAATTCTTCTAATTGGAGCCGGACCAGTTCGCCCGTTTTAACCACGTCTTTTTCCGGATCGGTGGCGACGCCTATGCCGATAGCGCGTTTTCCGTTCACCCGCATCAAGCTGGAAGGAGGATCCATATATCCTTTTTCGATAAGAGCGATATCTCCCAAACGAATTTGTTGCCCGGTTTCGGTAACTACCAGTTGGTTCCGGATATCGTCCAGGCTTTTGTAAGTCCCTTCCGCCAAAACTTTCAGTTCGATATACCCGGCTCTTTTTTCGCCCGTATTGATGAGGGCATTCTGGGATTTCAGGGTTTGCATGACGGTATTCAGATTCAAGGCCGAATTGGCCAGTCGGGCCATGGAAATGAATAAATTGACGACTTCGGTTTGTTCTCCGTAAAGGGCTACTTTTTGTACTCCTTCTACCGTTACCAGTTCGGTTTTAATGCGCTGGGCCCAGTTCCGGAGGTCGTGGTAGGTAAAACCTTCGGTCGCCGTGAGCCCGAAATAAATACCGAACACATCGCCGAAGTCGTCCGATACATTTATATTCGAGGCTCCCTGCGGCAACTGAGGCTGTATGTTCAGTACTTTTCTTCGCAGTTCGTCCCACATTTGGGGCATTTCCTCCGGAGGGGTGGCGGGATTGAGTTCGATGTTGATTTTTGACATGCCGTAGAAGGATTCCGATTTAATTTTGTATACCCTTCTCATCGATTGGATTTCCCGTTCGATCGGTTCGGTGATGAGTTGTTCTACTTCCTGTGGAGAAGCTCCGGGATAACGGGTAATCAGTACGGCGGATTTGATAACGAAAGGCGAATCTTCCTTTTTACCCAGTGATTCGAACGACATGATTCCTCCGATCAAAAGAATAGCCAGAAAGAAATAAATCACTTTCGGATTATCCAGAGAATACTTTGCTATATTCATGTTTTTGGGAGATTATAGATTGAAATCTTTGGGGTCAGACCGGATTTTCCGGTGTGCCGAGATTGTTTACCACTTGACCTTCAGTAATATAGTTGACTCCGTCGATTACCAGGATATCGCCGGTCTGCAGTCCTTTTTTTATCATAATTTTATCTTGTCCGAATAATTCTCCGGTCTCCACCGGTTGACGGAATACTTTCCGGGAGGCCGGTTGGTAAAGCCATACGGAGATTTGTCCGGTAATCATGTCTTCGAAAAGAGCGTTCAGCGGGATGAGGTAACAATCCGGGATTTCGTTTTTTATTTCCAGGCTTACCCGGGCAGAGAATCCGGGATAAATATTGTGTCTTTCCCGGTTGAACACCGAATCGTCTATGACGACTTTGACCGGGATTCCTCCTCCGTCAGGAGAAGCGTCGACGTATTCTTTGATTTTAGCATCGAACCAGAGACCTTTGTAGGTGTCGAATTCCACTTTAATTTTCATCGGAATCCGGGTAAGTCCCGCGCTGGTTTCAGGCAGGGTAAAGCGTATGGCTAAACGTCCGGGATCCACCAGTTTGATAATCGGTTCTCCCGCTTGTACTTTTTGGTAGTTTTCCACGTATTTTTTTTCTACAAACCCATCGAAAGGGGCTACTAGTTGGGTTTCCCGTAAGGTGTTGCCGGAAGTCAGGTAAGCGGAGCGGGTTTTTGCATAATTGGCCTGGGAGATTTCATACTCCTGAACGGAAATAGCTTGCATGGCCAGTAATCTTTTGTCCCGTTCCAATTGGGAGCGCGCAGTGATGTAAGCTGCCCGGTTCGCCTCGTAACGGGATTGATAATCCAGCGGATCTATAACGGCAATTACTTTCCCTTTTTTTATCATTTGACCCGCTTCGACATTCATTTCAATTAAAGGTCCCCCCGACTTGAAGGATAATTCGGTATACTTTTCCGCTTCTACCACTCCCGTGTAAATCCGGTTTTGGGCTTGCAGGGAGGTGACGGGGGCAACCCGGACGGGGCGCAGGATATCGTTATACGTTTTTTCCTTATTCCAGCTACAGGAAAGGCAGACTAATACATATAGACCGGAGATTACGACACCTCTTTTCATAAACGATTTTGAATTAGTAGGTTGGCGATGATTTGACAGATCGGCTTATCCATGATATCAAATATTATGGAACATATACGTAATAATCTTAAAATAGTTTACAAAAGTGGATGTAAAACCGGTTTTGACTGGAATGTAAGTCGGTGGAGAGGATAAAAGCGGCGCGGTTGGAGGAATCGCCGGGATTTTTGTTTCGGGAAAAAGGGCAGGATGTATACCGGGAATTTGCGACCAGAAAGAAAAGAAAGGGAAAAAATCAGGTAGATGATAAAGGCGAATCACACGGAATTCCCTATTTCGTTTATGAACGGTTTTTCTCCGATACGAAATTCGCTTTCTTCCGTGTGATTCCGGGGATATTTTTAATCTGTATGGCTATACCCTTGCCTTTCGTTTGGGGGGTATAGGGATTATTTATTCCATTCTCCGGCTTCCCGGGCTTTCCGGTCCTCTTCGTTCCGGTAATCGGAATCATTATTGTTCAACGGATTTTCTCTGAAAAAATTCTGTTTTTTTTCGTCGGTCCGGTAAGTACTCCGGTCTGCTTCCCGGGCAGCTTCATGAGCTTTATCTATTTTTTTTTCAGCTTTTTCCGTTTTCCGTTCGGCTTTGTCTTCCTGGCGTTCCGCACTATTGAAATTTCCTTTGGAACGTTCTTCCTCCGCTTTTCTTTCAGCTTCGTGAGCTTTATCCATTTTCTTTTCGGCTTTTTCTATTTTCCGTTCAGCCTTGTCGTTCTGACGTTCGGCATGTCCGGTTTCGTTCCCCATCAGATTTTCTACATCTCTCTCTACACGGTCGGAATGAATTCTGTTTCTTTCTTCGCTCCGAAAATTGCTTTCACTGTTTTTCAAATCATTCATGGCTTTGTTATTTTTAATATTCGTACTAGTTAGGCGTCAGCTGTCGGTACGCTTTTATCCTTTTCTCCTGTATTGATTTCTGTTTTTAACGGAAATTGAAAAAGGAATGTTCCCCAATAATGTCTTATGTTTATTAATAATTACATTGAAAATTGGTAATTTGTATTTTGTCTTTTTAATATTTGTAAAACATAAAATTGAAATATTGTCATTTTCATTCTGATTTCAAACCGGTAGAATTTCAGGCAATAATAAAGATTTTTCTCCGGATGTTTCTGATCTTCCGACTGGAAGGTTTTGACACTATTTTTTATTCCGGTAGTCTCTTCTCTATGCTTTTGCTAATATTAGGTGTAATATGCTGTATAAAATCATTCAATTTTGAATTAATTTCACCAGATTATATGTAAAATTTTAAAATCATTAAATTATGAATAAAGAAATTATAGGTGTGTATTTTCCGTATAAACTTAAAGTAGTTGAGACAAAAACGTATAATAAGTTTTTTACGGTAAAAAGGTTGGAAGCGGATCATTATCTTTTGGAAGATTATTGGGAAACTGCAATCCGGGTCTCCTATGAATCCAGGGATTATATCCCGGTACTTTATCCGTTCGGCCTGTTGGATTCGGTGTTGAAATACCGGAATTGCCGGCTCAACCCTCTCGATCTGATCGGAAAGCTTCTTTCCGTACGCTCCCCGGTTCTGAGGGTAAATGAAAAGGATGTATGGTTCCGGACTTTAATTATGGAATTTCTGAATGATCAGTCTTCGCTTCCGTTTACTCACAAATTTATGAGAGCGATGTATCGCGTGTTTCTTTCTTTGCATTTCGATCTGGATCAATTGATTGAAAAAGGAGAGGCGTTGGACGTTACGGGATTAAACTGGAATCCGTATGAGTTTGAAGATTTCGATTTTACAAAGTTGGAGAGTTTGACCGGTTGTGACTTTTCATCCAGGGAAAGATAATCGAATCGCCGGGATTCCGGAATATAATTATCCGGCTAAGTTTTGAATAGTATATTTTAGGGTAGATTCCGGCAATTTTAAGAAACTTCGTGGATTTATATTAACTATAAAGAAATATATTTGTTTATTATAATATAAAAAATATTTTTTAGTTGTTGTAGAATTTCTAATTAACCTATACGATCATGAACAAGAATGTTATTTTAATTGTATTTCCGGTTGTTTTCAGCTTTTTCTTTTTATGGGGTTGTGACTCATACAAACAGAATAAAAGCAAAAAAGCGATTCCCGAAGCAAAGGAAGTGAAAGCGGCCGGGTTGGTAAAACCTGATATCGATGTTGAAAGTTTCAACATATTGGGAAAGTACATACAGGAGCGCGACGGCTATCCCGTATTGACGATAGATTCGGTTGAAGCGGTAAATAAGCTGCAGGTCGATCCGGCCACTTACCGGGCGGTAAAGGAAGGTTTGCGTTGGAAAAAAGGCTATCCGGCACAAGATTTTCTTCGGTTGAGGACTTTTGTGGTCGAAAAGGATAACCGTTGGGTGATTGGTATCGACTCCATCACAGCGGTCGATAGTCTGAAAGTAGATCCCCGCGCATATAAGGATCTGAAGGAGAATATCCGGGAATGTAACCGGGTAGGAATGGTAAAGAATAAAACGAAATAAGTTATGAAAATAAGTGTGTTTTTATACGGTATAGTGTTTGTTTGTATGATGAGTTGTACAAATGAGACGGATAAATGGCAGCCGGAGAAAAAAAATTCTCAGGAAATAGAAGGCTGGACCAAAGCTTACCCCTCGCAGCAGATTGTCGAGTTAAAAAAATATGTGCGGGCTATCGATAACCGGTTGGTGTTGACGATTGACCGGAATTTTGCCGAAAGCGTGCTGCATGTATCGGGAACTGCCTATGCAGATTTACAGGCGAATCTGGCCGATGTCAATAAGGTTCTGGCGACGGCAGAGGAGGATTCCTGTGAGATAAAACTGGAATATCCTTTCTTGCCTACCCGTTCGGGAGAAGGCGGGAATTACTGTATTTTTACCCGCCCGGCTCATGCTGTAATTAAAATCACTCCCTGGAGTGCAGGTCCTGGAGACGGGGATGGGCCTGAAGGAAGAGATACGATCAGACCTATCGAGAGAGATACGATTTCCCGTCCGGGACCGCAGATTTTAGCCCGGATGGAGGCGAATTCGAAGTGTGCATTTTTGAGCGGAGATGCTCATATTGCTTCTAAGACGACCATCAATACTTCTGTATTTTTCTGGACCTTCCGGATTTTCGATGATATATGGGGAGAGCAAAAGGGAACCAGTGGGGTGGGAGTCCTGGGAGAAAACGGTTCGGTAGTTTCTTATCAATGGTTGTGTTGTTTGGATTTTCGAACCGGGCAGTTCAACTGGGAGTTTCATAATGTTTCTTCTGCTACGGACGGGGTTTCCATCAGCCATTTTTTTGAAGGCCAACCTTTTGATCCGTCGGGAGGCTTCCGGAATTAGAAATATTTTTAGTTACGGCTGAAGAGGGGGGAGGTCATCCGGAATAGCTGAAATTCCCGTATTTTGATCCGGGTCTTTCCGTAAGGCTGCGAACAAAGGATGATCTCCCCCGAACTGTTGTGGAAACCGAAAAAAGAAGGTTATATTTCTGCAGCATAGAGACAGTATCCTCTTCCATATTGATTCAGAAGATTTAATTGCGGATCTTTGCAGAGGTGTTTACGGAGTTGGGAGAGGTAATCCTGAAGCAACCGTATCTTTCCCGGGGTATCGTTATTCCATATTTTTTTACAAATAAAAGCAGAAGAGAGATATTGGTTTTGGTTCAGACACAGAATATATAAAATTTGAGCGGGTACCGTGGATAACCGGTACTGTTGTTCTTGTACCGTGAGTATACGGGTAAGACTGTCGAAAGTGGTATGAGGAGAAAGTGTAAAGAGATGGTGGGTAGGATGATCTGTTTTTTGCGATTGATGTCTGTCGTAGGCGATATGAATACGAACGCAGATTTCTTCGATGTCCGCATCTTTACGCACGAAGTCATCGACGCCTATCTGGAGAGAAGAAGCGCATAATTTCGGGTCCGCTCCCAGAATCAGTACCGGTATGTATGGATTGATCTCCCGGATCAAAAGGAACAAGTCGATTCCGCTTTTATAAGGCAGTCTGAGACTCAGAAGGATAATGTCGAAAACTGCTTCCTGGAATATTTTCCAGGTATCGTTTCCATCGGATGTCCAATATACATCAAAGCCGTTTTTTTCCAGAAGCTTCCGGGTGATTTGAGCAATAGCAGCGTCATTTTCTGCGTATAAAACTTTTAGTTTAGCTTCCATATATCAGTATTATTTATTTCGTAATCAAGACAATCAAAAAGAAAAAAAGTGTCATCGGAGTAGAATATTTTTTATAATAATTAAAAAATAAATATTAATTTCTATTTTTGTAAGGACGGAAGATTCACTCGGTTGAGGACTGAAGGAGAGAGGATTGCCTGGAAGGTTGCACGGATGAGGGGAGAGGAGGGTGTTTTATTATTTATAAGTTTACCGAATGGAAACAAAAGAAAGAAAAAATATCGGTTGGATCGATTTACTGCGGGTTATAGCCTGCTTTCTGGTTGTATTTTCTCATTGCTGTGATCCTTTTGTGGCTCAGTTCGATACTAATCCGGATGCTTTTCTAACGGGAGTATTTGCCGGAAGTTTTGTACGTCCTTGCGTACCTTTATTTGTCATGATGACCGGCGTCCTTTTGTTGCCGGTTCGGATAAGTATGCCGGATTTTTACCGGAAACGCATCGGACGGTTGCTTTTGCCTCTTCTTTTTTGGTCGGTCGTTTTACCGCTGTTGTTTTCCTTGTATTTGAATGGTATGGTCACTACGAATAGTCCTTCGATTGTACCGGAAAACTTTGTTTTTACCAATGCCTGGACGAAATTATATACCTTTGTTTTTAATTTTACTTATGATACCACTCCTTTGTGGTACCTCTATATGTTGGTAGGACTCTATTTGGTTATGCCTGTTTTAAGTGCTTGGCTGGAGCAGTCAAAGAAACGGGACATCCAGCTTTTTTTGTATATTTGGGGGATTTCTTTGCTACTTCCTTATCTGAAAATGATTGCTCCGCTTCTGGGATATACCGGAAATTACGGCAATATGGGAATATTGGGGGTTTGTGACTGGAATGACTACGGTACCTTTTATTATGTTTCCGGCTTTATCGGTTATCTGGTATTGGCGTACTATCTCGTAAAGTATCCGCTTTCGTGGAGTTGGAAACGCACCTTGAGTATAACTATTCCTATGTTTCTGACCGGTTATTTCATCACCTCTTTCGGTTTTGTGGAAACTCAGAAATATTTCCCCGGCAATTATGCCAATCTGGAGATCATTTGGTATTTTGCAGGGATTAATGTTTTTCTGATGACGTTTTCCGTATTCGTGATCATACAGAAATGGAACGTATCTTCTTTTGCTTGGTTGTCCCGCCTGGCTTCTTTTACCTTCGGAATCTATCTGTGCCATTTTATTTTCGTACAAGTGGCCTACGATATCTTTGAAAAAATCAGTACTCTTCCGGTAATTGTACGGATATTGGGAATGGCTGGCCTGGCCTTCGGAATCAGTGCCGGGGTGGTATGGGGATTGAAGAGTTTTAAATTGACCCGTCGTTTGGTCATGTAACTGACAACCGATAAGAAAACTGTATAGGGGATATATTTTTTGTATTTTGTAAGAGATTGATTATTATTGATTTAATTTTGTTTTTATAGATTCTGTCAGTTTATTGTAATAAAGAGCGGGTAATAATTGATTTTTATTTGAAATTTTTAATTACTTTTACCCCCGTCTTACTCCTAGAGGTTCAGCTTTTTAAGGGTGAAATAAAACGGACG
>CAJMSX010000072.1 GCA_905216195.1 uncultured bacterium | reverse complement strand
GATTGTACGTGTACGACGAAGCCAACATCGAATCCCACGGCATGTATTACAACCTGCGGAAAGGAGGAACGCTGGGCAATAACCCCGAATGGCTGACCGCCCATATGGACCGCACCCGCAATATGTACGAACGCAATAAAAACTATCCTTCGGTATCCATCTGGTCCCTGGGAAATGAAGCCGGCAACGGATATAATTTTTATCAAACTTATTTGTGGATCAAAGAACGGGAAAAAGGAGGCATGAACCGTCCGGTTTGTTACGAAAGGGCCCAATGGGAATGGAATTCCGATATGTATGTCCCCCAATATCCCAGTGCCGAATGGCTGGAAGAAATCGGACGGGAAGGAAGTGACCGTCCTGTAGTTCCTTCCGAATATTCCCATGCTATGGGAAACTCTTCCGGCAACCTCTGGGATCAATGGAAAGCCATCTATAAATATCCCAATTTACAGGGCGGATACATCTGGGATTGGGTAGACCAGGGAATCTGGGTGGAAAAGGACGGCGGTTACTGGGCGTATGGAGGAGATTTCGGAGTCAACGCTCCCAGCGACGGCAATTTCCTGTGCAACGGCATCGTTAACCCCGACCGCAATCCACACCCGGCTATGGCGGAAGTTAAATATGTTCACCAAAATATCGGGTTTGCCGGTGTGAAGGATTTCAGTGAAGACAACAACCGCACCGCTAAAATCGACGGTTTTCCGGTAAACATCACCAACCGATTCTATTTCACAAACTTATCGAAATATTTAATTAAATACAGCATTCTTGCAAACGGGAAAACGGTAAAAGAAGGGAATTTGCCCCTCAGCCTGAATCCCCAGGAAACCAAAAGCATAACGGTTCCCTTCACCCTTACGCCCAAAAAAGGAATCGAATATTTCATTCGTTTTCGGGTTTATACCAAAGAGGCGGAACCCGGAATTCCGGCAGGCCATCTGATAGCCCACGACCAATTCAGACTGCCGAGTAACCTGAGTAAACAGGCTTATACGGCTCAAGGCGGTAAACCGTTAAACGTAAGCACTCAAGGGGAACTGCTGATCGCTTCTTCGCCCCGGGTGAAATTCGTATTCGATAAAAAAAGCGGTATCGTCACTTCCTATCAGGTAGACGGGACCGAATATTTCCACGACGGTTTCGGCATACAACCCAATTTCTGGAGGGGGCCTACCGACAATGACTACGGTAACGGAACTCCGCTCCGTCTTCACGTTTGGAAAGAATCCAGTAAAAATTTCAATATAGTCGATTCCAGGATTACCCGGGAAGGCCATACGGCAGTCATTACGGCCGATTATCTGCTGGCTGCGGGAAACCTGTATATCGTGACCTATAAAATCTATCCCGACGGAGTCGTAAACGTCGCGGCACATTTTACCTCGACCTCCCGGGAAGAAACACCCGGGGAAGTTTCCGAAGCAACTCTTACGGCTACTTTCTCCCCATCGGCTAAAGCAGCCCGCAAAGCGACGTCCAAAATGGAAGTTCCGCGCATAGGCGTACGTTTCCGCCTGCCCGCTTCCCTGCATCAGGTTGAATATTACGGAAGAGGACCGGAAGAAAACTACCTGGACCGTCAAGCCGGCACACTGGTGGGACTTTACCAATCCACTGCCGAGGATCTGTATTATCCCTATGTGCGTCCCCAGGAAAACGGCCACCACTGCGATACCCGCTGGCTGGCACTCACCGGAAACAACGGGAAAGGCTTACTCGTCCTCGGCCAAAATACCATCGGTTTCAACGCTCTCCGAAATTCCGTCGAAGACTTCGATTCCGAGGAATCCTCCCACGACTACCAATGGAATAACTTCACTCCGGAAGAAATTGCCAATCACAACCCGGAGCGGGCGAAAAACCGTCTCAGGAAAATGCAGCATATCAATGACATCCGTCCCCGGAATTTTGTAGAAGTCTGCATCGATATGAAACAACAGGGAGTTGCCGGTTACGACAGTTGGGGCTCCCGTCCCGAACCCGGCTACAATATTCCGGCAAACCGGGACTACGACTGGAGTTTTACCCTGGTTCCCTTAAAAAATAAAAATGAAATAAGCCGTAAAACGGGTTTTACCTATTAAAGCGGAATTTCTCTCTTTCTAAAACCCGGTTTCCCGACCGGGTTTTATTTTTCTTGCCGAAGGAAGTAAAAAAAAGAAACCATCCGGTAATAATTCCGTAATTTTTTTAAAATACGTTCAACTTTACTTTACCTTTGAACCCTGAACATTCGTCGCCGAACTATGAAAAAATTCCTGTTCTTGATCCTGTCCTTATTTCCGCTGGTTCCCCTGAAGGCCCAGGAAAAAACAATCCGCCTGAAAGGTTCTCCCATCGTCCGGCTTTTTGTCAATTACCACGCCGGACTGGCATCGGCAAACCGGCATTCCGGTTTTGAACTCGACCGCTCCTACCTCGGCTACGCCTTCCGGGTGAATGAAAAACTGAGCGGGCAACTGATCTTCGACGTAGGACCTACACATGCAAAAGAGGCCGAACTGGAAAGAGTCGCCTATGTCAAAAATGCTTTTTTAAGCTGGAAGCCGGGAAATTTCACACTGAATTTCGGATTGGTCAAAACCGACCAGTTCAGCGTACAGGAAAGTTTCTGGGGATACCGGTATATCCTGAAATCTTTTAATGACGAATATAAATTCGGTCCCAGCGCAGATATGGGGATCATTCTCGGCTATCGGTTCACCGACTGGCTGAATGCGGACCTTTCCGTCACCAACGGGGAAGGGTATAAAAAAATAAACCAGGACAACAATTACCGGTATGGGCTCGGTTTTACCCTACGGCCGGCAAAATCTCTGATACTGAGGGCCTATTACGATCTTTATAACAGCGACGAAACCGGTAGCGATAACCAAACCTCCCTGGCCCTTTTCGCCGGCTACACCCATACTGCCTTCTCCATCGGAATCGAATACAACAAATTATGGAATACGGACTTCCAACCCGGACACGACCAATACGGTTGTTCCTGCTATGCCTCCGTCGACATATTCCCCCGTTTCACCCTTTTCAGCCGCTACGACTACCTGACGTCCAACCGGAAATGGAAAGGGGAAAACAACGGACAACGACTGCTGACGGGCGTACAATACAGCCCCCTCACCTATCTGCGGATCGCTCCCAACTTTACCTCCTGGAATCCCTCTTCCGGGAAAATACAGCCCTATCTCTATCTGAATCTGGAATTTAAGCTTTGACGCATCGTAACAATTTTGTAACAATCGTGTAACATCTCTGTAGCAATACATCTGTAATATTGCAGTGTAAAAATCAATACAGAATGAATATGCACAAGCTTATCCTTATTATTCTTTCCCTGGCTGTAGCAGCTTGCGGAAACTCCGGCAAAAACAAAACCAATTCCACCCGGGCTTCACAGGCCACATTGGCGGGTGCAGGCGCCACCTTTCCGCTTCCTTATTACAACCTGGCCTTCAAAACCTATTCCGATTCCACCGGTGTTAAAATTACCTACGGAGGTATCGGAAGCGGAGGCGGTATCCGCAGCTTGAAAGACAAAATCGTGGATTTTGCAGGCAGCGACGCTTTTCTTTCCGACAAGGAAATCAGTGAAATGCCCTATCCTACCGTCCATATTCCCACCTGTCTGGGAGCCATCGTTTTGGCCTACAACCTGCCGGAAGCCCCGGAGCTGAAGCTTTCAGGAGAAATCGTCGCAGATATTTTCCTGGGGAAAATTAAACAATGGGACGATTCCCGCATCCGGGCCATCAATCCCGGCCTGGCACTCCCGGCAACAGCCATCAGTCCGGTATATCGCTCGGACGGAAGCGGTTCTACTTACGTATTCAGCGATTATCTCTCCAAAGTAAGCCAAGAGTGGAACACAGAAGTAGGTACCGGAAAAGCGCTGAAGTGGCCGGCGGGAATTGCTGCCAAAGGAAACCCGGGCGTAGCGGGCACCATCAGTCAGACCCCGGGAAGTATCGGCTATATCGGCTCCGAATATGCTTTTGCCCTGAAAATTCCGATGGCCCTCCTACAAAACAAAGCGGGCAATTTCATCGCCCCCGGCACCGAATCCATTTCTGCTGCAGCTTCTACGGAACTGCCTGCCGATACACGCGCTATGATCACCGATTCTCCCGCCGCCGACGCTTATCCGATCAGTTGTTTCACCTGGATCATTCTCTATAAAGAACAAGCCTATGAAGGCAGAAAGAAAGAACAAGCCGAAGCCACTTTAAAATTGTTGGAGTGGATGTTAAGCCGGCCGGCCCAGGAACTTACGACCAAAGTACATTATTCACCCCTGCCGGCAACCGCCAACGCCAATGCCCGCTTATTGCTCAAATCCGTCACCTTTAACGGTCAATCTGTATTATAAACCCCAGGGCTTACGGGAATCCGTTTTCCGTAAGCCTTAAAATCAAATTCCATGCGGGATTATATCTTTAAACGGCTATTGCTCCTCTGCGCCCTGATCGTACTGCTGATATGTGGAGGCATGTTCTATTCCTTGCTCAGCGGTTCCGTTCCGGCCTTCGAACATTTCGGATTCTTTCGGTTTATCGCCTCCTCAGAATGGGACCCCCATCCGGAAGCCGAACAATACGGAGCTTTGTCCTTTATCATCGGTACCGTACTGACCTCTTTTCTGGCGCTGATCTTTTGTATACCTTTTTCCCTTCCCGTCGCCCTTTTTACCGGCGAATATTTTAAAGGCAAAAAGATCTCGTCCGTCATCAGTTCGGTAATAGATTTACTGGCAGGCATTCCTTCCATCGTCTACGGCTTATGGGGATTTTATACCCTCCGGCCCCTGATCAGTCAACTGGGACTTTCCGCCCAGGGGTTCGGCATACTCACCGCCTCCCTCGTCCTGGCGATCATGATTATACCTTATGCGGCTTCCCTCAGTTCCGAATTCATAGCCATGGTGCCCAAAGAACTGAAGGAAGGGGCTTACAGCCTGGGAGGCACGCGTTTGGATGTCATCCGGAATGTCGTTTTCCCCGTTTCCGGCTCCGGTATATTTGCCAGTTACATCCTGGCCCTCGGACGGGCGCTGGGCGAAACCATGGCGGTTACTATGCTGATCGGGAATACGAATAATCTGCCGGCCTCCCTCACCTCTACTGGAAATACCATGGCCAGCGTGATCGCCAACCAATTCGGAGAAGCCGACGGACTCAAACTCAGTTCACTCATCGCTATCGGTCTGTTGCTGTTTCTGATTACCGCCGTAATTAATTTTATCGGGAAAATGGTTATGAAAAAAATGAGCGCTTAAACTTAAAACTATGAATACAATCCGATACAGGACCCTGAAAGACCGGATATTTTTCTGGACTGTTTGCCTTTTTTCTTCTCTGACCGCTATCCCGCTCTTTTTAATTATCTGGGAACTGGTCAAAAAGGGATACAAACAAATCAACCTGGATTTTTTCCTGCACACCGCTCCGAGCACTCTCGACGCCATGTTAGCTAAAAGCAGCGGCCATATCATCCCGGGAGGGATTGCCAACGGCATCACCGGCACCCTGATCATGGTCGCCCTGGCAGCCCTACTGGCCATTCCGACCGGAATTCTGGGAGGCATCTACCTGGCGGAAAAACCCAAAGCTTTTTTCTCCGGCCTCATCCGTTTTCTAACCGATTTGGTACAGGGCAGCCCTTCCATTGTCATCGGTATCATCGCCTATGCCTGGATCGTAAAACCCCTCGGCAGTTATTCGGCCCTGGCAGGGAGCATCGCCCTGGCTATCATGATGCTGCCGCTCATCATCCGTTCCACCGAGGAAACCCTGAAAATGCTCCCGGGAAGCCTGAAAGAAGCGGGACTCGCTCTGGGCGCCTCCTATACGAGCGTCATACTGAAAATTATGGTTCCCTCGGCATTCGGCGGCCTGTTTACCGGTATCCTCTTGGCCATTTCCCGGGTCATGGGCGAAACCGCTCCCCTCATGCTCACCGCACTGGGCAGCACGGCCGTCAATTGGGACGTGCTTAAGCCAAGCAGCGCCGTACCCCTGCTGATCTGGGAATTCTACAACGATCCCAATCTGATCGATATGATCTGGAGTTCCTCCCTGTTTTTACTGATGCTTATTTTAACCCTCAATATTATAGCCAAACAAGTTGCCAAAAAATGGAGAATAGAATAAAAAATACCCTTATAGAGATAGAAGACCCGATACTGCAACTGAAAGACGTTTCGATTTCTTATACGCCCGGCAAAAATGCAGTCAGCCATGTTTATGCCGATATCCGGAAAAAACGGATTACAGCCATTATGGGACCTTCCGGTTGCGGGAAAAGTACCCTTTTACGCGCCATCAACCGGATGCACGAATTATATCCCGATATCAGAATCACCGGAGAAATCCTGATGGACAGACGGAATATCCTGAAAATGAATCCTATGGAAGTGAGACGGATGGCGGGTATGGTTTTTCAACGTCCCAATCCTTTTCCTACGATGAGCATTTACGACAATGTCCTCGCCGGATATAAACTGAACGGCATTTCCCTCCCCAAAAAAGAAAAAGACGAACTGGTAGAAACCTGTCTCACCAACGTCGGTCTATGGAACGAGGTCAAAGATGCCCTGACCAAAAAAGGGACCTTCCTTTCGGGAGGCCAACAACAACGCCTGTGCATCGCCCGGGCCCTGGCTCTGAAACCGGAAGTGTTGCTGATGGACGAACCCACCTCAGCCCTCGATCCCATCGCCACCAACCGGAACCAGGAATTATTACTCCAGTTGAAAAAGGAATTCACCATTCTCATTGTTACCCATAATATGTCGCAGGCCGCCCGAATTTCGGATTATTCCATGTTCATGTACCTGGGAGAACTCATCGAATACGATAAAACCAAAAATATGTTTACCAACCCGAAAGACAAACGTACGGAAGAATACCTGAACGGACAATTCGGATAAACCCTTCTGTAACTTGTTTTTCATCCGACAAATATCAACATTATGAACGCAGTAAGAGAAAAATTCTTTTCGGGAATCACCAGAGACTTCGAAGTCATGTCTAAAATGGTCATTAAACAGATCCATTTGACCCAACAATTGTTGGAAGACAACCGGAAAGAAGACACCTACACCGAAATTCAAAGCAACGAACGCATACTGGACAGCCTGGATGTCAAAATGAGAAACGAAGTAATCCGGGTAATCGTACTTTACAGTCCCAGGGCCGGCGACCTGCGGAAAATCATGTCGTATTACGATATGACCGCTTACCTGGAAAGAATCGGCGACCTGATCGTAAACATCTCGAATTTCCTGAAACGCATCGAACTCAGCGGGGAAACATTCCCCCCCTTTAAAAAGGACATGGTAAAAATACTTTCCATTGCGGAAAACATGACTCAAAATGCTATATTTGCTTTTACCTGCGAGGATGCTAAATTAGCCCGCGAAACGATCGAACTGGACGATCTGGTCGATGCATTCCATCACGAAATCGTTCGTAAATTACCGGCTTCCCACGCAGGAAAAAATTTGCAGGAACAGCAAATCACAGACATTCTTTCGATCAGCAGCATCTCCTACAACATCGAACGCATAGGAGACAATGCAACCAATATCGCGGAAGCCGCCATTTACCTCATGGAAGGCAAAAACATCAAACACAGCGGACTGGAAGAGTCTGCGCCCCTGCAGGCAGGAAGCGAGGGATAAATAAAAAAGTAAATACCTGAATGATGAACCGAAATAAGATTTTAGTAGTAGACGATGAAGAGGATTTATGTGAAATCCTGCAATTCAATCTCGAAAGCGAAGGCTTTGCCGTAGACATCGCCCATTCGGCCGAAGAGGCCCTGAAAATGATCCGTGAAGACCATGAACTGATTCTGCTGGACATTATGATGGAAGGCATGTCCGGATTTAAAATGGCCGAAAAAGTACGGAAAGAACTGCGCCTGAATATTCCCATCATCTTCCTGACCGCGAAAGATACGGAAAACGATATGCTTACCGGCTTCAGTATCGGAGCCGACGATTATATCTCCAAACCGTTTTCCATCAAGGAAGTGAGCGCCCGCGTAAAAGCTGTCCTCAAACGGGCCGGCAGTAAGCAAATACCCGAAAAACCGAAACAAATCACCATAGGCGAACTGCTGATAGACCTGAGTACGAAAAACGTACTTCTGGAAGGCCGGCCGATCCTCTTGACCAAAAAAGAATTCGAAATCCTCAGCATGATGGCCAAATCCCCCGGCAGAATATTCTCCCGGGACGAGATTCTCGGAAAAGCCTGGGACGACGACGGCTATGTACTGGAACGCACCGTCGATGTACACATTACCCGGCTCCGGAAAAAATTGGGAGAATTCGGAAAACATATCGTAAACCGATCCGGCTACGGGTATTGTTTCGAAGCCTGACCCGGACCGATCCTTGATTCATAACCATAAATCCTACACAAGATGCGTTTAACCTATAAAAAGAAAATATTCCTGTACTTTTTTCTGGTATTCACGGTTTTCACCGCCATTATCATTCTGGTACAAAGAAACCGGGAAAAGGTATATAAAACGGAAACCCTGCGTACGAATCTGCATGCTTATGCCGGAATGATTGCCAATTATCTCGCCCAGCCCGGCTCACATCCCGCCCCCGATTCGCTTAAAAACCTCCTTCCGCTTTTCCCCGACAGTCTGCGGATCACCCTACTCAACCAGCAAGGAGACGTATTATTCGATAACGGTACCGAAGATCTGAACATCGGCAACCACCTCTACCGACCGGAAATATCCACTTCCCTGATTCATGGAAGCGGTTCGTCCATCCGGCTTTCCGCGACCACCGGAAAAGATTATTACTATTACTCCCTCTTTTCCTCTCCCTATTTCATCCGGGTAGCCTTCCCCTACAACGTCACCCTCAAAGATTACCTCCAAGGCGATAATATTTTTATGTACTTCGTCGTTCTCCTTTTTTTCATCGCCCTGATTTCCCTGTTGTATCTGGCAGACCGCTTCGGCAAAGCCATCACCGGCCTGAACGATTTTATCAGTTCGGCAGAAAGCAATTATCCCGATTACGACAAAATCCGTTTCCCGGATACGGAATTGGGTGAAATCGGACACAAAATCATACTCAATTACAAACAACTCGAAGACAATAAAAATCAACTCAAGCAGGAAAAAGAAAAGCTACTGCGCCATTTCCATTATTCCGACGAAGGCATTTGCATTTTTTCAGCCGATCAGAAAAAAATCTACGCGAACACCCATTTTATCCAGTACCTGAATACCATACTCGACGAACCTACCTTCGAAGTAGAAGATATATTTACCCAACCGGATTTCCGCGACATCCGTATTTTTCTGCAAAATCATATCCCCGTAAATCCTCAAAGCACCACCCTGCCTATCTATCAAGGCCGGCTGCTTAAAAACGGGAAAACCTATGCCGTCCGGCTGCTGATATTTCACGACAATAGTTTTGAAATCACCCTGAACGACATTTCCGCCATCGAAAAAAACCGGTTGTTGAAACAGGAAATGACCAACAACATCGCTCACGAACTCAAAACCCCCGTCAGCAGCATCCGGGGATACATCGAAACTTTACTGGAACAACCGGATATAGAAGCGGGAAAACAAAAATTTTTCCTCGAACGCACCTATACCCAGATTTTACGTCTCTCCGACCTGATCCGGGACGTGGCTCTCATTACGAAAACCGAAGAAGCCTCCGACCTGTTCGGGAAAAACGAAGTTAACCTCAAAGACACCATAGACGAAGTAACAAACGATCTCCAGGACCAGATCAACCACAATCACATCACCCTGAAAAATAATGTAAAAGATACCGTAGAAATCGAAGGCAATCACACCCTGCTTTATTCCATCTTCCGGAATCTTATCGAAAACGCCGTCCATTACGCCGGAGACAACATCACCATCGGAATAGATAATTATATGGAAGATTCCGAATATTATTACTTCTCCCTTTACGACACGGGACAGGGAGTGGACGAAATCCACCTCAACCGTATTTTCGACCGCTTCTACCGCATAAACGAAGGCAGAAGCCGCAAAAGCGGAGGATCGGGCCTGGGACTCTCCATCGTCAAAAATGCCGTCTTCTTCCACAAAGGCCAAATCACAGCTAAAAACCGGAAAAACGGCGGTTTGGAATTTATCTTTTCACTCCGGAAAAAATTGTATTGACCGCTGTCGGGGAAAATACTACGGTTTCATTTTCTCCTAAGCTCCTATCCTGGAATTGTTCCAGCGGACCGGAATCCATTTCCGGTCTTTTTGTTTTATTTTGTTAAAATATCCGTTTTTACGCAACCCTTCCGCAGAATACACATCTATTAGACAGAATTAATAAAAAACAACTCAATCCTATGAAAACGGTTCATTTAAAATTATCCGGGCAGGCTTCACCCCGCAAATCTCTTCCGGGGAAAAAACGATTTGTCAAAAGAAGATACCTATTTCTCCTGTTCCTTTTTTCCCTCATTTTAAATATTCTGTTTACCTCCTGCGACAACGACGGTTACAGTCTGGGAGACTGGTGGGCCGACTATGCCGTGGTTCATAAAACCGACAACGAACTTTTTACGCTCACCACCGATCAGGGTGCGGTATTGTTCCCCTCGGCCTCGGCCATTCCGTCGGATTATCTCAAAAACAACGACCGGGTTCTCGTCAATTTTACCATTTTAGGTGATGCCGACAGCACTTCCCCTTACGATTATTACGTGAAAGTAAACGATGTTTATAAAATTCTGACCAAAGACATCCTGGACTATACCCCCTCCGTCTCGGACAGTCTGGGAAACGATCCCATCTTCCTGAATGAAATCCGGGTCCGGAACGGTTTCATTACGCTCGATTTTTTCTTCGGCGGGAGCTTAGGTGGTCCCAAGCACATGGTAAACATGGCCAGGCATCCGCTTTTGACTCCGGACAAACGCATCGTACTGGATTTCCGGCACAACGCCTTCGGCGATCCCCATTCCTACAATTACCGCAGCCTCGTGGCTTTCCCCATCAACAACATAATCGATGCCTCTCAGGATTCCGTCCAACTAAGAGTTCTTTACAACGGGTACGAAAAAGAAGAAAAAGTAGATTTAACCTGGCGAGCCAAAGAAAATCCTATGCCCAAAAACGTATTCCTGCACCAGGATCAAAACCTGCCGGATAAAAACCGTCTGCGTTAATTTCGTTCAGGAATCTTTGCTACTTACATAAAATCCCCTATATTTGCAGCGCGAAAATAAAGAAGTTCTTTAAAATCGAGGGGGGAGATACCAAAGCGGCCAACTGGGGCAGACTGTAACTCTGCTGACTTATGTCTTCGTAGGTTCGAATCCTGCTCTCCCCACACCTTTTAAACGACGGAAGCCGTTCGACAGGAATAAGAGGTTTTCTTTCCGGACCGATGTATAATCGAAGTCGGTCGGGTCAGAAAAAACCGGCACCATGCGGAAATAGCTCAGTCGATAGAGCACTAGCCTTCCAAGCTGGGGGTCGCGGGTTTGAGTCCCGTTTTCCGCTCCACTGAAAATCAAGCAGTTACCTAAAATGTAACTGCTTTTTTTATCGCACACGGGGACGGGGCAATTGTGCGATTTCGGTCCCAGAGCCCGCTTATAACCTATGGTAAACTTCATCAAAAGGCACTCGGCCTCTTTCTCCCCAGATTCCTTTATTTCCATCCCGGATGCCGCAGGCTATCACCATATTTATTCCGGCAGCGCGAGGTAAATTCAATAACTTTTTAATCCGTTTACTGTCAAAACCTTCCAAAGGACAAGTATCATACTTCTCATTAGCCATGGCAATCATGAAAGTTTGAGCGGCCAAGGCACAGGATTTATGGACCACCACCCGCATATCGCTTTCAGAAACCTGGCGGACGATGGGACGAAACATACCGATTATACCAGCCAGTATTACCCGGAAAACACCTAAGAGTCCGAAAAAGCGGGCATACATAAACGGCATCAGTTTTCCGTAATATAACTCTCTGTCCCGGATACGTTTTTCCTGGCGTTCTTTCGGACTATACCGCCGGATATTCTCTCTCTCAAATTCCAGAACGAATTTAGCCCGTTTCCGATATAAATCCTGACGGGTAACGAATATGACGACCTCGGAAGCGGTCGAAGTAGCGGTTTGGTTCAGACAGGCTTCGGAAATTTTTGCCAACAATTCCGGCTGCACGATCTGATAAAACTCCCACAGTTGCATATTGGAACTGTTAGGAGCCAGGGTGGCCAGTTCCAAACTCTGCTTCACCTTTTCCGGATCTATGGGTTTTCCTTTATCAAATACCCGGACGGAACGGCGGTACGTCAAGGCTTCTTCCAAATTCATAAAAGTTTCCTTTCCTGTTATTATTTCTTTTCTTTTAATTGTTGCATAACGACTTTCGCCATTTCTTTCGAACTGAAGGGATTCTCTCCGGTCACCAGGTTCCCGTCGACCACTACTTTCGACGTCATGGGAATCAGCGCTTTTTCATAATCGGCCCCTCTCTTTTTCAATGCTTCTTCGAGATCAAAAGGCACTTCTTTTTTTCGACGGGCTACGCCTTCCTCCAGCCAGGAATAACCCGTCAGTTTCTTAGCTTTGACCAGGTATTCTCCATTCGACAATTTAACATTCAATAGCCCGCAGACTCCGTGGCAAATAGCCGCCACAATCCGGTGATTCTCGTACTGCTCTTTAACGATAGCCTGTAAAAGAGCATCCTCCGGAAAGTCATACATCGTACCGTGACCACCCGCTAAATAAACACAATCAAATCGCTGTCCGGAAATTTCAGCTAAACTTTTGGTATGTTGTAATTTCTCCCGGAATTCAGGATCCTCCCAATACGTTTTGGAAAGTTTGTCCAGGGTAATCGGTTTCAAACTTTGAGGATCCACAGGCGTCTCGCCCCCCTTGGGGCTTGCCACCGTCACTTTATATCCTTTCTCTCCGGCACTATGGTAAATGTGGGTAAGTTCACTAAGCCATAATCCGGTAGGCAAATTTCCACTGGCGTACATTCCGGTGCCGGTTACTACGGTTAATATCTGAAGCGTATTCATTTTATTTTAATTTTAGGGTAATCTAAAATTAAAACGTCATCCGCTCCTGAGAGTTATTCCGCTCACCGAACTTTTAACATTATTTGTGCCCCGGAAAGAAGTATAGAGGTCTGTCCGACGGATAAACGGGCTTCCGCTCCACCGTTCCCTCAAACTTTTATCTTTCTGCGGGGTGTTATGCTCTATCTGCTGATTCAGCTTGATCCAACCGGCAATCTTCCTCACATTCTTCCGGTTCAGCTCCAGCTCCTCTTTTACCAACTGCATGGATTATTCAACTCCTTCGACTGGGATAGAATAAAACAATATACCGTTTTTCATCATATATCTCTATGGATCAGTTGTATAAAGATAATTATTCCGTTCCGATTTTCCCCTGCAATCAGCAAAATTACCACTCCATTCTTTCCTTTTTTCCCGTTACATTCCTCCCACACCCTTGGCAGGACGATCTTTTCCAGTAGGAAATCGGCTGGAACGAGTGCGATCCCCGCTAGTTTCACTACCCTTCACAGGGTTATCTTTTCGATTGCGCAATGGTTCGCGTCGTGTTCATCACTCAGGCAAGTCTCAATACCGTTCACACGGTTATCTTTTCAATTGCCGAAGAAGCGCGCCAAACCGCGGCCGAATTCTTGTATCAATACCGCTCACACGGTTATCTTTCCGATTTAAATTAATCAAAGAGCACTATTCAATCGAAACCACTCACAAAAACTTTCACACGTATATAATAACGAAAAATTTTTCAAAAAA
>CAJMSX010000071.1 GCA_905216195.1 uncultured bacterium | reverse complement strand
CGGCTGACCATGTTTATCGCCGGGGGCATCGGCTTGGGTGCAGGCTTGCTGTTCTATATCTTCAACCGCGAAATATTCGGCCTGTTCATTCCCGAAGAGAATGCCGTGGAAGCCGGAGGTACCTATCTGAAAATTCTGGCCCTATCGCAAATTTTTATGGTGTTCGAACTCGTTACCCAAGGAGCTTTTAACGGCTGCGGCCGTACCATCCCTCCTTCCCTGACCGGTATATTGTTTACAGGTGCCCGTATTCCTCTCGCCTGGTATCTTTGCTCCTTCCCGGCCCTCGGGTTGACCGGAATCTGGTGGAGTATCACTCTTTCCAGCATCGTCAAAGGCACCATATTACCCGCCTGGTACCTGAACTTTCAGAGAGGGATCCGGAGAAAGGCAAATATTAAAGAAAAAATTCTCTAATTTTCTAGCTCAAATGAAAAAAAAGGGCTAATTTTGACCTCGGTATAAAAGGACCGGTAAAAGGTAACTATTTTATTCTTTAGTATAACTATAAAAATTATTTCGAAATGAAAGTAACAGTTGTTGGAGCAGGAAACGTTGGTGCAACATGCGCGAACTGCATTGCTCAGAAAGACATTGTAAATGAAGTCGTTCTTCTGGATATCAAAGAAGGTGTTTCCGAAGGGAAAGCCCTGGACATGTGGGAAACCTCTCCGATCAATATGTATGACACCCGAATCAAGGGAGTTACGAACGATTACAGCGCAACTGCCGATTCTGAAGTAGTGGTAATCACTTCCGGTCTGCCGCGGAAACCGGGGATGAGCCGGGACGACTTGATCTCTACCAATGCCGGTATCGTAAAATCCGTAACTGAAAATATTATCAAATATTCTCCGGAAGCTATCATTATTATCGTATCCAATCCGCTGGACGTGATGTGCTATTGCGCTTATCTGGCCGCTAAAATCGATTCTTCCAAAGTATTCGGAATGGCCGGTATTCTCGACACCGCCCGTTACAAATCTTTCCTGGCCGAAGCCTTGAACATTTCTCCGAAAGACATTCAGGCCCTTTTACTGGGAGGCCACGGAGATACCATGGTTCCTCTGCCCCGTTACACCACAGTGGCCGGTATTCCTGTCACTGAATTAATCGATACGGAAAAACTGAACGCTATCATCGAAAGGACGAAAGTCGGAGGAGGTGAATTGGTTAAATTAATGGGTACTTCCGCCTGGTATGCTCCCGGTGCAGCAGCAGCTCAAATGGTGGAAGCTATCGTACGGAACTCTCGCCGGGTATTCCCGGTATGTGCTCTGTTGAACGGAGAGTACGGCATGAAAGACATCTATCTCGGTGTTCCGGTGATTTTAGGTAAAAACGGTATCGAAAAAATCATTGAAGTCGAACTGAGCGCAGAAGAAAAAGAATTACTCGAAAAATCGGCTCAAGCCGTTAAAAACGTTATGAATGTGTTGGATGACATGAAAATGTTTTAATCCCGACCGATGGTATAGTAAACCGTCCTGATCTGCTCAGGACGGTTTTTTTAATCCTACTCTATGAAAATCCGAACCGTACCTATTGAAATCGTAGAATTAGAAGAAAACAGTCTCCACCTCCTCATCCGGGTCTGCATCAACGACACCGAAGGAGATTTCATTATCGATACCGGAGCATCCGTCACGGTGGCGGATAACCATTTATTTCCCGAGGCCCAAAAAACAGAGGAAGAAATTCATTTTCGATCCGGTAGCATTAACGGGGAAATCAGCGACATACGCCTGGTGGAAGTCGATCGCTTCGAAATCGGCGGACAGGCCGTCGGATTAAAACGAATGGCAGCCCTGGATTTAAATTATGTAAATGATATGTATCACAAATTTCTGGACAGGAAAGTCATCGGTTTACTGGGGGGCGACTTTTGTGTGAAACACCGGGCCGTCATCGATTGCAACCGCCAGACTTTCAGTTTTTGTATTGGAAAGGACTGACTGAAAATAATCACTCTTTCACCGACTTAAAAATTCGTTTCGCGTGGTTATTTCAAAAAAATATTATACTTTTGCGCATTAAATCTTCGTGGAAGAATCAATAAAGTTTAAGTAATATAAAAAACTATTCTAAAAATGCGAAACAAAGGAGCGATAACACTACTCACAATTGCGCTTGCGTTGGTGAGTGCTTACCAGTTGTTTTTCACTTTCAAAACATCCCAGGTGGAGAAAGCGGCGCGGGAATTCGCTAAAGGCGATCCGGCAAAAGAAAGAGCATATCTGGATTCAATTGCAAACAAGGACGTTTATAATTTCCTCGGCCTGGTTAAATTCACGTACAAAGAATGTAAGGAACTGGAGCTTCCGTTGGGACTCGACTTACGCGGCGGTATGAACGTAACCATGGAAGTCGATGTAGTCGACGTGGTTAAAAATCTGGCGAACAACAGCCAGGATCCGGCCTTTTTACAGGCCTTGGATGAAGCGGTAAAAATGCGTACCACCAGTCCTAAGGATTTCGTTACCCTTTTCGGAGAGGCTTTCGAAAAAATCGCCCCCAATGCCCAACTGGCTTCCCCCGATATTTTCGGTACGGTCGAAATGAAAGATAAGATCAAAGTCGGTGCCAGCAACAAAGAAGTACTGAACATCATCCGGCAGGAAGCCGACGGAGCCATCGACAATACCTTCAATATCCTGCGTACCCGTATCGACCGTTTCGGCGTAGCTCAGCCCAATATCCGTAAAGCGGATATCTCCGGCCGCATCAACATCGAGCTTCCGGGCATCAAAGACGCCCAGCGCGTTCGGAAGCTTTTGCAGGGGACTGCCGCTTTGGAATTTTTCGAAACTTTTGAAAACTCGGAATTCTACCCTTATCTGGTGAATGCCAACGATAAATTGCGGGAAATGGAACGGGCGGCCGATATATTGGGTATCGATCCAAACACCTCAAACGCCGATAAAGGGGAAAAACCAAATACGGCAGCAGCAGATACCACCAGTGGGCTGGACAAACTGATCCGGCAAACGACCCAGGACTCTTTGAACCCGTCTGCCAACCTGGAAGAAATCCGGAAACAGAATCCTCTTTTCTCTTTGTTGACGCCGGCAGTAGGACCGGACGGAAGTTTAAGAGGGGGATCGACTATCGGTATGGCCCGCCTGAAAGATACGGCCGCCATCAATGATTTACTGGCTTTGCCTCAAATCAAGGCGTTATTGCCGAGAAATGCCCGTTTATTCTGGGAAATGAAACCTACCGGGGACGTTATCGCTATGCATGCGATCAAAATCACTACCCGTAATGGAGAAGCTCCCCTGGACGGAGGTGCTGTGGTGGACGCCCGTAAGAGTTTTAACGAACGGTCCGGCGCTCCGGTCGTTTCCATGCACATGAACGGCGAAGGTTCCAAGACTTGGGCTCGTTTGACCAAAGACAATGTAGGTCGCAGCATCGCTATTGTATTGGACGGTTATGTAGTATCTTCTCCTGTGGTAAACAGCGAAATCAAAGGAGGCAGCTCTGAAATTTCCGGACATTTCGACGTAAAAGAAGCGGAAGATTTGGCCAATATCCTGAAGTCCGGTAAATTGCCGGCTCCGGCGCGTATCATCGCAGACGAAATCGTCGGACCCTCTTTGGGACAAGAGTCCATCCGCACCGGGATGTGGTCGTTCATCATCGCCTTCGCTCTGGTATTGCTTTATATGTTGTTTTTCTACAGCAAGGGAGCCGGACTGGCTGCCGATATCGCTTTATTGGCGAACTTATTCTTCCTGTTCGGTATCTTAGCCTCTATCGGAGCGGTGCTGACCCTGCCCGGTATTGCGGGTATCGTACTGACCATGGGTATGTCGGTCGACGCGAATGTGTTGATCTATGAACGTATCGAAGAGGAAAGACGAGCGGGGAAAGGACTGAAATTGGCGATCAAAGAAGGATATAATAACGCATACTCGGCCATTATCGACGGGAACGTGACGACCTTGCTGACCGGATTTATCCTGTATTATTTCGGAGAAGGCCCGATCAAAGGTTTCGCAACGACCTTGATTATCGGTATTTTCTCTTCTTTATTCTGCGCCATCTTCATTACCCGCCTGATCCTCGACCGGGCTTCTTCCAAGAGCGACAGCGTACCCTTCACCACCAGCTTTACCCAAAATTGGCTGAGGGATCCGAAATTCCCGTTCTTGCAAAAACGCAAAGTATCCTACCTTCTTTCCGGAGCTGCTATTATTCTTTCCATTGCTTTCTTAAGTACCAAGGGTTTGGATAAAGGCATAGACTTTGTCGGAGGACGCACGTATACCGTAGTATTCGATAAACCGGTTCAGGTGGAAGATGTAGCCGCAAGCCTGGCCACCGTATACGGAAGCGCACCCGAAGTAAAAACCTTCGGAGGAGAAAATCAGGTGAGAATTACCACCAAATACAAAATCGATGCCGAAGGTACGGAAGTAGATGATGAAGTAGAAACCTTACTATACGAAGGATTGAAAGAATATCTACCCGACGGAACCACCCGGGAACAATTCCTGGAAAACAATCGTCAGATGTCTGAAAAAGTAGGACCGGCCGTAGCGGAAGACATTACCCGGGCAGCTATCTGGTCTGTACTGTTCGCCCTGATCGGAATTTTCCTTTACATCATGTTCCGGTTCTCACAATGGCAATACGGTGCCGGAGCCGTCGTGGGCCTGGCGCATAACGTCATTATCGTCATGGGAGTATTTTCCATCTTCTCGGGTATATTGCCGTTTTCTCTGGAAATCGACCAGGCGTTTATCGCAGCTATCCTGACGGTAGTAGGATATTCCATCAACGACACGGTGGTGGTTTTCGACCGGATCCGGGAATACCACTCCTTATATCCCAAACGAAATGAAATGGATGTAACCAATGAAGCTCTGAACTCGACCTTGAGACGTACTTTCAGCACTTCCCTGTCTACCATCGTCGTATTGCTGGCGATCTTCATTTTCGGAGGAACCTCCATCAAAGGATTTGTATTCGCTTTGCTGGTCGGCATCTGCGTAGGTACTTACTCCTCCCTGTTTATCGCTACGCCCATCTCTTTCGATTTGAGAAAAAAATTCAGCAAAAAAGCCAAAAAAGCTTAATATCAACGCATGTTCCTAAAAGCCGCCTTAACCGGCGGCTTTTTTGTTTTCCTACGATTTTTTAGTTACTTTTAAACCGCCACCTACGGAATCTTTATTTAAAGTTCAGAAAACCATGCAGCAAAGACCAGTTTATACGGAACCCGAAAATTGCCAGGACTGTTACAAATGCATCCGGGAATGTCCCGTCAAAGCGATCCGCATTGAAAACAACAAAGCCTACATCATAGCCGAAAGATGCATCTACTGCGGACACTGCACGCAGATATGTCCTACGGGAGCTAAAAAAATCCGGAACGGAGTTCCTTTCGTAAAAAATACCCTGCAACACCACAAACGGGTCATTCTTTCTCTGGCCCCTTCTTACATCAGTGAATTCGGGGATATTCCCACCCCTTCCCTGATCGCTGCTATCAAAAGACTGGGGTTCAGCGAAGTGTCGGAAACGGCTTTGGGAGCTGAACTGGTATCGGCAGCGGTAAACGAATACCTCCGGCATTCTCCTGCAGGAATCTATATTTCTTCCGCATGCCCCGTCGTAGTAGAATACATCCGTAAATATTCGGTGCAACATATGCCGGCCATTACCCCTATTTTTTCCCCCTTGCTCGCACATGCCCGCATGCTGAAAAAGCAATACGGCGAAGAGGTCAAGGTCATTTTTGCCGGCCCCTGCATCGGGAAAAAAATGGAGGCGGACAGTTTTAAAGAACTGGTGGAGGTAGCAATTACTTTCCGGGACCTGAAATTATGGATGGAAAAAGAAGGTATCGACCCCGCCCAGGAGCCTGTTTCCCCGGAGCAGCATTTCGTCCCCTACCGCTCGGGGAAAGGAGCCTTATATCCGGTGGAAGGCGGTATGTTAGCCGGAATTACGGAAGCAGATAAAAAAATCATCAAAATGGCTTTTTCAGGTATGGAAAACATCAAAGATGTCATCCGCAATCTGGATGCCGGCCCCCGGCAGGACACCCTGTTTCTGGAGTTGCTTTCCTGCAAGGGAGGTTGTATCAACGGTCCGGGTAAACTGAGTCCCTCTTCCCTGGCCATGAAAAGATATAACGTTACCCGGCATGCGGAATACGAAAATACACCCCTAGAACTTTGCTTGTCGGAATTAACCGTTCATTACCAGCCGGATCCACGGACCCGCGAAGACCGCTACAGCGAAGAGGAAATCGTACAAGCCCTGGCGGTGGTAGGAAAAACTTCCGCTGCCGACGAGCTGAATTGCAGCGGATGCGGTTACGACAGTTGCCGGGATTTTGCCAGGGCGCTGCTAGCCGGGCGGGCCGAAGAGAATATGTGCGTCTCCTATATGCGAAAAATTGCACACGATAAAGCAACCGTATTGCTGCAAAAAATTCCAGCAGGAGTCATTCTGGCCAATGCGGAATTAAAAATCGTGGATATGAATCGTTTCGCCGCCTGTCTGTTGGGAGAAGATACCCTTCTCGTGTACGATGCCTCTCCCGGTTTACAAGGGGTGAACCTCAGCGATGTCTGTCCTTTCGCCGATTTATTCGGAGCGGCTCTGACTACCGGAAAAGAAATTACCGAAAGACAAATCCGGGATAAAGAAAAAATCTGGATGCTGTCCGTCTACAACATCCAACCTCACCGGCTGGTTTTCGGTCTTCTCCAGGATCTTCGGGAGCCTTACGGAAAAGCGGAATGGATGCTGGGAAAAACCCAGGAAGTCATCCAGAAACATATGGAAACCGTCCGCCAGATAGCCTGTTTAATGGGAGAAAATGCTGCTTTTACCGATGCCTCCTTACGGGCGGTGATGGAAACCCTGAAAGGCAAAAAAGGAGAAAATTCATAATACCCCCACCATGTCACCCTCGGAAATTTTTATCGAAGTCGATCATTTTCAGAAAAACAAAGCGGGAAATCCGGTTTGCGGAGATAGTTTCATGTCCCAAAAACTCAAAGGGGAAGGACGTATCATCAGTGTACTCTCCGACGGATTGGGGAGCGGCATCAAGGCAAGCGTACTTTCTACTATGACGGCCACCATGGCCATGCACTATACCGCTATGAACGAAACGATTCTTTGTACAGCGAAATCCATCATCGACACGCTTCCCCAGGATCAGGTACGTAAAATCAGCTATTCCACTTTTTGCATTCTCGATATCGACTGCTTCGGTAATACGAAAATTATCGAATATGAAACGCCCCCTTATTATCTCTTCAGAAACGGACAGCCCGTCGAAATCGCCAAGGAAAAAATACCTGTCGAAAGAGAAGACCTGAAAGATACTTTCCTGCTGATTTCCGAATTCAAACTGGAAAAGGAAGACCGGCTGATTTGTTTTACCGACGGGATTACCCAATCGGGCATGGGTTCTTCCCGTTTCCCCGCCGGCTGGGATCGTGAAATCCCTGCTTACATCGCCGATCTGATTGGGCGGCAGCAAAATATATCGGCTCAGGATATGGCGCATAAAATCGTCGTTCAGGCAGAAAAAAACGACCGGTATAATCTGCTGGACGATGCCAGTTGTTGTGTCGCTTACAGACGTACCCCCCGCAATCTGCTGGTTTGTACCGGTCCACCCTTCGACCCTAAAAACGATAAATACCTGGCCATTAAAGTAAAAGACTTTAAAGGACGGAAAATTATCTGCGGAGGAACTACCGCTTCCATTATTTCCCGGGAATGGAAGGTGCCCGTACACGTTTCAGGGCTTACTTCCGGCAATGGGGAACCCCCTGTTTCCGAAATGGAAGGGGCAGACCTGGTAACGGAAGGCATTCTGACACTCAGCAAAGTAGAACGTTTACTGAGCCGGGAAAATCCGGATAAAAACAATCTGGAAGGAGCTGCCGAACAACTGGCGCATTACCTGCGCGAAAGCGACAAAATCACTTTCATCGTCGGCACTTGCATCAATGTGGCCCATCAGGACCCGAATTTACCCGTGGAACTGGAAATCAGAAGAAACGTAGTCAAGAAAATTAAATATTTATTGGAAACAAAATTCCTCAAAGACGTCGAAATTAACTACCTTTGAAACCCATTTCAACGACTTGCTTAAAGTCGGGAATATGGATAAACAAACGATCTATATAAATCAGAAAAGATGTTGTACGATAACTTTGCAATGCTCACCAAACGGGAGTTACTAATTAAGATTGTCAAACTGTTAAAAGACGATGAGTTAGTTACAAAGCTGAAATACCTACCCGTCGAAATGCGTCCCCGCAACAAACGTCCCATCCGTTGTTGCGTGCATAAAGACCGGTACATTCTCAAACACAAAATCATTTCCATTTTGGGTTTCGACATTGTGGACGAAGAAATCGACCTGATTCACCTCTCCGAGTTCGCCCGCATGGCCATGGCCAATAAAAATACCAAAGAAAATATCCTTTCCGTCGTACATGAAGCTTGCAGTGCTTGTATACAATCCCAATATGCGGTAACCAACCTTTGCCGGGGATGCGAAGGTAGACCTTGCGTTATGAACTGTCCCAAAGGAGCCATCTCTTTTAAGGGAGGGAAAGCTGAAATCAATACGGAAGAATGTGTCAGTTGCGGACTGTGTCAGAAAGTATGCCCCTACCACGCCATCATCTATACCCCCGTACCCTGTCAGGATGCTTGTCCCGTAAAAGCCATCGATAAAGACGAAGACGGCATAGAACATATCGACAAAGACAAATGCATTTACTGTGGAAAATGTATGCAAGCCTGTCCGTACGGAGCCATTATGGAGCGATCTAAAATTATCGACATCCACAAAACACTGACCCACCCTTCCCGGAAAATCGTCGCTATCGTCGCTCCGGCCATTTATGGACAATTCAACGCTACACCGGGACAAATCTTGTCCGCCATCCGGCAAATCGGTTTCGACGACGTACTCGAAGTAGCCCTGGGAGCAGAGATTACGGCAGCCAACGAGGCGAAAGAACTCACCGAAAAAATGGAAGAAGGAGCTCCGTTCATGACCACCTCCTGCTGCCCCGCCTACACCGGTTGGGTAAACAAACACGCACCCATGCTAAAGCCTTACGTATCGAGTACGCGTAGCCCTATGGTATACGCCGCCCGTTATGCAAAAGAACAATATCCCGAGGCCGAAGTCGTCTTTATCGGACCCTGCCTGGCCAAACGGTACGAAGCAGAATCCGTTCCGGAAGTGGATTATGTGATGAGTTTCGAAGAACTGGGGGCTTTTATGGTAGCTTACGATATCGATGTTGCCAATTGCAACGAGAAAGAGCTGAACAACAACGTTACCCGCTTCGGACGGGGATTCGCTCAGGCGGGAGGAGTGAAAGATGCCATTGTCAATGCCCTGGGCAACGGCTTCGCTACGCTTTCCATTGAAGGCCTCGATAAAAAGAACCAAGGCTTGCTAAAAGCGATGGTAAAAAAGCCGGAAGCGCGTTTTGTCGAAGTTATGGCTTGTGACGGAGGCTGTATAAACGGTCCCTGCTCCCTAGCCCCCCTTACCCTGGCTAAACGACAGATAAAGAAAGTTCTCGAAAAATAAAACCGGATAAAATCCTGGAACATACCCCTAAGCGAGTAAAGTCTTGTTTAGGGGTATTTCCTTTCAGTCCGTTCTTTCCGCTCTTCCCCAGGCTATTTATTCCGCTTGAATAAACGTCCCAGTACACTTCCCAAATCCTCCCCTTCAAAATGGTTCAGCATGGATATGCTCCGGAAGGCACCGCTTTCTTCTTCCCCTATGCCCAATTGAACCGGATAAACCAATATGCAATTGATCGTTTGGAAATATTTATTCATATAAGTGGGAATCAAAGCCATTTGTTTCGAATAGGAGGGGCAATTTTTACGGCTCATCACGACGAAAAGCGCATCGTCTTGCCGTACCTCCCGCGAAATAATCAGAAAGTCTTCCCAATCGAAAAATATATTGAATTCAGCGTGAATGGTATGCTTGGCATGTACTTCTTTCAAGATGGAGAGCACTCCCGGATTTCCATAAAAGAGAATCTTACTACCGGTATTCCGGGCCAGGTTCCAGACCCGGATCAGCCAATAGGGAAAGCCGATCTCCTTCTCTGCATTGGCAGGAATGAGCATAATATAACGCTTTATCGTAGCCAACGGCTGCACCGGCCGGTATACCAGCGTGGTCGTAGCGCATTTGGTGAGGATTCCTTCCGCCAGATCACCGAGAAAAGTGGTCGAAATATCCGATTCTTTCCGTAACCCCAGGACGATGTCGGTAATCTTATGTTCTTTCACCACATTCTTGATCCCGTTTACCACATTGATGTCATACCTCATCAACGAATGAATCATATTATCGGTAGCCGCCGCCGTTTTTGTCGCTTTATCGAGCAGAGCCTGGGATTTTTTTTCGGCTGAAACGTCATTACTGTCGGATTTTATGATACTCAACGCCATCATGGTAGCTTTGCTTTTCGGAGATTTCACCGTAATACCCAGGTTGATCAATTCTTCCACCGTCTCCGAATTACTCAAGGGGATCAAAATACGGTCCTCTCCGTCGGATTTATCCACCAGTTCTTCCTCCGCCATATCGGCCAAAGCCACATTCTGCGCCCCCCTCTGGGTGATAAACGAAGCCAGCGTACAGGTAAATAAAATCATGATCACCGTTCCGTTCAGTACGCTCTCATTCAACAGGCGGATGGGTTCCCCATCGGCATCGGTTCCGAGCACCACCTGATACCCTACGAGTACGGCAGCCAACGTAGCAGCGGCTTGAGCATTCGTCAGTCCGAACAACAACCTGCCCTCATCCCGGGTATACCGGAAAGTCTTGCGGGTAATCCAGGCCGCCAGATACTTGGCTAAGGTAGCTACGGTACACATCACGAAAGCTACCCACAAAGATTCCCAACCGTTCGTAAACACCCGGTAATCTACCAACATCCCCACTCCCATCAGAAAAAAGGGAATAAAAAGAGCATTCCCTACGAATTCTACCCGGTTCATCAGAGCCGAGGTATTCGGGATCAAACGGTTTAAGGCTAAACCGGCCAGAAAAGCCCCGATAATATCTTCCAACCCGGCCACTTTTGCCAGAAAAGAAGCCAGAAAAACCATCGCCAACACAAAAATATACTGAGCGATATGATCTTCATACCGCTTGAAAAACCAACGCCCCATCACCGGAAACAAAAGCACCACCAATACGACGAATACTACTGTGGAAATACTCAGTCGCATCCAAAACTGATTGTTGATGTTTCCGGTAGACATTCCTATAACGGCCGCCAATACCAGCAAAGAAAGCAAACAGGTAATCACCGTAGCCCCGATGGAAATATTCACGGCCCGGTTTTTCGTCACTCCGTATTTACTCACAATCGGATACGTCATCAGGGTATGTGAAGCAAACATACTGGCCAGTAGAATGGAAGTGGGCCAACTAAAATTCAGTAAATAAACGCCGGAAACCGTTCCCAGAATCATCGGAATCAAAAAAGTAAGCCAGCCGAAATACATGCTTTTTCCGTAATTCTTTTTCAGATCGGCCATATCGATCTCCAACCCGGCTATAAACATAATATAAAGTAACCCGACCTTTCCGAACAATTCGATACTGCTATCCCTCGCCATAATACCCAAGCCGTTAGGTCCGATCAAAGCTCCGGCTAAAATCAGACCGATAAGGTCCGGAATTTTAAAGCGGTGCAGCACAATGGGAGCCAACAGAATGATAAACAAAATCATAGAAAATATCAGCACCGGATCGGTCAATGGAAATGTCATCAGATTCAGGAGCATAGGCATTTACTTTATGGTGCAAATATAATAAAAAAGAGCCTCCCTTCCAGACTCTTTTTAAGAAACATATCCGAATCCTTTTAACCGCATAACCTCAGCATACCGCCAGTCACTCCCGGTGTTTTTGGATTCCGGGCTTCAAACGAAAAGGCATCCGCTTCCCTTCCCTCTCCCCTGAGTTCGGGAAGAAAAAGACAGCTCCTGTCAGGGGGGGAGGAAGTAACAAACGGAATTCTTTACCCCTGTGGAAAAACATCCCAAGAAAAAATCCGGATAATTAAGATTCCCCTTTAATCCTCATACCGGATAATCGTCTGTTCCCGGTCGGCACCGACCGAAACGATCTTTACCGGAACTCCTGTTTGTTCTTCTATAAAACTGATGTAGTCATTGAACTCTTCCGGAAACTCGTTTTCGGAAGTCATCCGGGTCAAATCCGTTTTCCATCCGGGAAATTCTACGTACACCGGTTCTATCGTTTCATCGATCTCATAAGGGAATTCCTCTACGACTTCACCGTTTATCCGGTAAGCCACACAGATTTTAATCGTATCGAAAGTATCCAGTACGTCACCCTTCATCATAATCAAACGGGTTACGCCGTTGATCATAACCGCATAGCGGAGAGCCACCAGGTCCAGCCAACCGCAACGACGGGCACGCCCGGTCACCGAACCGAATTCATGCCCCAGGGTAGACATCGCTTTCCCCGTTTCGTCGAAGAGCTCTGTAGGGAAAGGACCGCTTCCCACCCGGGTACAATAGGCTTTGAAAATACCGTACACTTCACCGATCTTTCCCGGAGCTACTCCCAGTCCCGTACAAGCGCCCGCACAAATCGTATTCGAAGAGGTTACAAAAGGATACGACCCGAAATCGATATCCAGCATAGTGCCTTGTGCACCTTCGGCCAAAACGTTTTTCCCCTCGTTCAGGGAACGATTGATAAAATGTTCGCTATCGATCAAATGAAAGCGTTTGAGGTATTCTATCGCTTCAAACCATTCCTTCTCCAGCTCCGTTATGTCATACCGGTAATCCAGACAACGCAACACCCGTTCGTGCTTGGCCTTAGCTAAAGCATATTTTTCAGCAAAATTTCCCAAAATATCTCCGACCCGCAGCCCGTTACGGCTGACTTTATCCGTATAGGTGGGACCGATACCTTTCCCGGTCGTACCGATTTTAGAATCTCCCTTGGCCGCTTCATAAGCAGCATCCAAGATCCGATGTGTCGGTAAAATCAAATGAGCTTTTTTAGAAATATAAAGACGATCGGTAATATCGTGCCCGCTGCTGGCCAGACTCTCGGCCTCCTGTTTGAAGAGCAGGGGATCCAATACCACCCCGTTCGCTATCACATTGATCTTGCCTCCCTGAAATATCCCCGAAGGGATAGAACGAAGAATATATTTTTCGCCTCCGAATTCCAGGGTATGACCAGCATTGGGACCTCCCTGAAAACGGGTGACCAAATCATATTCCGGTGTCAAAACATCCACCACTTTTCCTTTTCCCTCATCCCCCCATTGTAATCCGAGTAACACGTCTACTTTCATCTGTATTCTTTTGTTACAACTATCCGGCCTGCGTTCCCAAATCACACGATTTCCCGAGTTCCTCCGCACAACTCTCGCCTCCACCGAAGCATTAGCGGCCAAACAGTTCTGGTTATTTATTATTTATACATCACAAAAATGAGTTTTTCCAAAATCGCTTCCGGAAAAACACAAACATACAAAATTAATCATTTAAAAAGAATTTTCGTCACGATCGGGCATTTTTAATTTACAGTCTTTACAGATTCCGTAAATATAAAGTAAATGGTGATGTACCGAGAATCCATGCTTATCTTCCATGTGCCGGACAATTTCCTCGATACGGCTATCCGAAAACTCCTCCACCTTTCCACATCTCAAACATATCAAATGTTCATGCCGAAGATTATTGTACGTCCTTTCATAGTGAGCCAGGTTATTTTTAAACTGATGCTTTACCAGGAGATTACAATCCAATAACAATTCGATCGTATTATACAGCGTCCCCCGGCTGACCCGGTAATTCTTACTTTTCATGCAATCGTATAAAGACTCCACATCGAAATGTCCCGAATGAGAATAAATCTCTTCCAGAATGGCATATCTTTCCGGTGTTTTCCGATGACCGTTTTTTTGAAGATAGGCCGTAAAAATATCCATGACCGTTGCCATCAACTTTTCCATAGGCTTATTCCTCGATATTTTCTACCCGGGTAACTTTCTTGACCTCTTTCAAAGAAGAAATCTTCGAAATCAATTTGCTCAAATCCTCCGTATTATGAACATATACATGAATGATACCTTCAAAGATACCGTCTTTCGTCTCCACATGAATCATTCTCATATTGATTCCGATCTCTTTGGAAATGATATTGGT
>CAJMSX010000070.1 GCA_905216195.1 uncultured bacterium | reverse complement strand
AAGAATCAATGAAAGCCCGTGAGGTGAAGCGTGCAAAATTGGTAGAAAAGTACGCAGCAAAACGGGCAAAATTAAAAGCAGAAGGAGACTACGCAGGATTGAGCCTTCTGCCGAAGAATTCCAATCCTGTTCGTTTGCATAACAGATGCAAACTGACCGGCAGACCGAGAGGGTATATGAGGCAGTTCGGTATCAGCAGAATTCAGTTTCGTGAAATGGCTTCTGCAGGATTGATACCTGGAGTGAAGAAAGCTAGTTGGTAATATTAAAAATGAAAGAGAAATGACAGATCCAATAGCAGATTATCTTACGCGTTTGAGAAATGCGATAAGCGCCGGTCATAAGGTAGTAGATATCCCCGGTTCCAATATGAAGCGGGAAATGACCAAGATCCTGAAAGAAAAAGGATATATTTTAAATTATAAATTCGAAGAGGACGGAGCAAAAAGCAATATTAAGATCGCTCTGAAATACAATCCCGAAACGAAATTATCCGCTATTAAATCTTTGGTGCGGGTGTCTAAACCGGGATTGAGACGTTATACCAGTGTGGAAGAAATGCCCCGGGTATTGAACGGACTGGGTATTGCTATTCTCTCGACTTCCCAGGGATTGATGACAGACAAAGAAGCTCGCCAGAGAAATGTAGGCGGTGAAGTATTGTGTTATGTGTATTAATTTAAAAGTGAAGAAGCAATGTCACGAATAGGAAAATTACCGATTCATATACCACAAGGGGTTACGGTAGCCGTAAGTCCGGATAACACCGTCACAGTGAAAGGGCCGAAAGGTCAGCTTTCTCAGAAAGTAAGTGCAGACCTGAGCATCACCGTGGACGAGCAAAACGTGCATGTAGCACGCCATACAGAAGATAAGGAACATAAAGCAATGCATGGTTTGTACCGTGCCTTGATCCATAATATGGTTGTAGGTGTTTCTGAAGGCTATACCATCAAACAGGAATTGGTGGGTGTAGGTTACAGAGCTAATGCTGACGGACAGATCCTGGAATTGGGGTTGGGGTATTCTCACCCGATTTTTCTGGAAGTGCCGGTGGAAGTAAAAGTAACGGCTGTCACCGAAAAACGTGCCAATCCGATTATTACACTGGAAAGTTGCGATAAGCAACTTATCGGTCAGGTAGCTGCTAAGATTCGTTCTTTCCGTCGTCCGGAACCTTATAAGGGTAAAGGTATCCGCTTTGTCGGAGAACAGGTACGCCGGAAAGCAGGTAAGTCGGCTAAAGTTTAATCACCTAAAGTAAGTAAAAGTTATGGCTTTAACTAAGGAAGAAAGAAGATTAAGAATAAAACGGAGAATTCGTAAGATTGTTTCCGGAACAGCTGAAAGACCTCGGATGAGCGTATTTCGTTCAAATACCCAGATTTCTGTTCAGCTGATAGATGATGCGGCAGGTAAGACGCTTTTAGCTGTCACTTCACTGAGCAAAGAATTTGCCGACAAAAAAGGCACGAAAACAGAGCAGGCCGCTTGGGTGGGAGCTGCTGTAGCAGAAAAGGCGAAAGCCGCTGGTATCGAAACGATTGTGTTCGACAGAAACGGATATTTATACCACGGAAGAGTGAAAGCTTTGGCAGACGCTGCCCGTAACGGAGGTCTTAATTTTTAAAAGTTAGCAGGAATGGAACAAAAAGTAAATAATACTGACTTGGAATTAAAAGACAGATTGGTGGCGATCAATCGTGTGACCAAGGTTACTAAAGGAGGCCGTACATTCAGTTTTGCCGCTATCGTTGTGGTAGGCGATGAAAAAGGGATCGTCGGCTGGGGATTGGGTAAAGCCAACGAAGTGACGACGGCTATTGCTAAAGGGGTCGAGGCTGCAAAGAAAAATTTGGTCAAAATCCCCGTATCTAACGGAACGATTCCTCACGAACAAATTGCCCGCTTCGGAGGTGCTCAGGTATTTATGAAGCCGGCTTCATCCGGTACCGGTCTCGTAGCCGGAGGTGCTATGCGCGCCGTGTTGGAAAGCGCAGGCATACGGGATGTATTGGCTAAAAGTAAAGGATCTTCCAACCCGCACAATTTGGTGAAAGCTACGATTGCCGCCCTCAAAGAAATGAGAGACGCCCGTATGGTAGCCCAGCAGAGAGGGATTGCTCTGGATAAAGTGTTTAACGGATAATTGGGGTATTATGGCAAAGATTAAAGTTACATTGGTAAAAAGTAAAATCGGTAGCAACAAACGTCAAATCGGAACTTTGACGGCTCTGGGTCTGAATAAGATCAGCAGTAGCGCCGAACACGAAGCTACTCCTCAGATTCTGGGTATGGTGGCCAAGGTGGCTCACCTGATAAAGGTTGAGGAAGTAAAGTAATTGTCGAACTTTTTTAATAAAAATAGAATGGATTTAAGTAACTTAAAACCAGCTTGCGGATCGACTCATCGTCAAAAAAGAATTGGTCGCGGTCAAGGTTCGGGAAAAGGAGGTACTTCAACAAGAGGACATAAAGGTGCCAAATCAAGATCCGGTTACCATACGAAGATCGGTTTCGAAGGCGGACAGATGCCTTTGCAGAGACGGGTACCGAAATTCGGTTTCAAAAATATCAACCGGGTGGAGTTTAAAGCAATCAATATTAGTACACTGCAGGAATTAGCTGAAAGAGATAATCTGGAAATGATAGATAAAAACATTCTGATCAAAGCCGGCATGCTCTCTAAAAACGATCTTCTGAAGGTATTGGGAGATGGAGTTCTCAAAGCTAAACTGGAGGTGAAAGCCGATGCTTTCTCCAAAAAAGCAGTGGAAGCTATTGAAGCTGCCGGTGGGGCAGCAGTCGTTTTGTAATACAGAACGTAGTTTATAAAGTTCATAAGGTTCATAAAGTTCATCGGGTTGTGAATTTAACTTTATAAACTTTACCGACTTTATAGACTTTATGAACTATTAATAAGAAAGAACTTATGAAGTTATTTGATACATTAAAGAACATTTGGAAAATTGATGAATTAAGAACCCGTATAATCATGACTCTCGGTTTGGTAGCTGTCTACCGTTTAGGAACTGAGGTGGTTTTGCCGGGGATCGACCCTGCCGGATTGGATGCATTGAAACAGCAGACTTCAACCGGGGTACTCGGTTTGTTGGATATGTTTTCCGGCGGAGCGTTTTCGAATGCTTCGGTATTTGCATTGGGGATTATGCCTTATATCTCTGCTTCCATTGTGGTGCAATTGTTGGGAATAGCAGTTCCTTACTTTCAGCGTATGCAGCGGGAGGGAGAGAGCGGCAGGCGTAAAATCAATCAAATTACCCGTTATTTGACTCTGATTATTTTGATATTACAAGGGTCGGCGTATCTTACCAACTTACATGCACAAATTCCGGAATGGGCATTTGTGATAAAAGGGGCTTTCTTTACCATATCTTCTGTTGTTATTTTGGCTGCCGGCTCCATGTTTGTATT
Organism: uncultured bacterium; assembly: GCA_905216195.1. Lineage (GTDB taxonomy): Bacteria > Bacteroidota > Bacteroidia > Bacteroidales > Marinifilaceae > Culturomica. The sequence continues at coordinate 11,119 of CAJMSX010000070.1, read as the reverse complement.
GTGGTTGGGAGAGAAAATTACGGATAAAGGCATTGGTAACGGTGTATCCATTATTATCATGATCGGAATTATCGCCCGCTTACCCTTCGCATTTGTTGCGGAAGGCTCTTCCCGTTTGTCACAGCAAGGAGGCGGAATGGTAGCTTTATTGGTAGAATTGATCGTGTTGTTCCTGGTATTCTGCGGGACCATTTTGTTGGTACAAGGAACCCGTAAGGTGCCTGTACAGTATGCAAAAAGAATCGTGGGGAATAAACAATACGGTGGTGTACGCCAGTATATTCCTTTGAAAATCAATGCAGCAGGCGTAATGCCCATTATTTTTGCGCAAGCGATTATGTTGTTACCGATTTCTTTCGTGAGCTATGCCGCTTCCGACGCTCTGTCCGGATTTGCTGCTGCTTTCTCGAATTTTACGGGATTCTGGTATAATTTCACCTTTTTTGTCCTGATCGTTGCATTTACGTATTTTTATACGGCTATCACGGTAAATCCGATGCAAATGTCGGAGGATATGAAAAAGAACGGTGGTTTTATTCCGGGGGTAAAGCCGGGAAGGAAAACGATGGAATTTCTGGATACGATTATGTCCCGCATTACTTTACCGGGCTCCATTTTCCTGGGTATTGTAGCGATTTTACCGGCCTTTGCCGTGATTGCGGGAGTCAATAACCAGTTTGCCCAATTCTATGGCGGTACTTCTTTGTTGATTTTGGTAGGAGTTGTTCTGGATACCTTGCAGCAAATCGAATCGCATTTGCTCATGCGGCATTATGACGGATTGATGAAGTCCGGCCGTATTAAAGGAAAAACTCCGGGCGGTCCGGCTGCTTATTAAAGTATAAAGTTTATAACTGAAATTTATAGAGTTTGAAAGAGAGACCCTCTGCCGATTTTCGGCAGAGGATTCTGTTCGACAGCGTTTCCGGTAAACTTTATGGATTTTAGAGACTTTGTTACTTGAAAAAAAAGTATTACTTTTGCGGCATGATTTTTTTAAAAACAGAAGAAGAGATTGAGTTATTGCGGGAAAGCAACCTTTTGGTTGGAGCGACTCTGGGCGAGATGGCTAAGCATATTCGTCCGGGGATTTCAACGTTAGAACTGGATCGGATTGCTGAAGAATTTATTCGGGATCACGGAGCTGTTCCCGGCTTTTTAGGGTATGACGGATTTCCGAATACGCTTTGTATTTCCATCAATGAAGAGGTGGTACACGGTATTCCGTCTGCTTCCCGTTTTCTGAAGGAAGGGGATGTCGTCTCTATTGATTGCGGAACTTTGAAAAACGGGTTCTATGGCGATAGCGCTTATACGTTCGAAGTCGGAGAAGTAAGGGAAGAAGTCCGGAAACTTTTGAAAGTGACGAAGGAAGCCCTGTACAAAGGGATAGAAAAGGCGATAGCCGGGTTAAGGATCGGAGATATCGGACAGGCCGTCCAGCAACATTGCGAAGCGGAAGGATTCACGGTGGTGCGGGAATTGGTAGGACATGGAGTGGGAAGAGATATGCACGAAGAACCTCAGGTGCCCAATTACGGGCATAAAGGGCAGGGGACGAAGTTAGCCGAGGGAATGGTCATAGCTATAGAACCTATGATCAATTTGGGAAAGCGTCATGTTTACCAGGATGCCGACGGCTGGACGATACGGACCCGGGACCGGATGCCTTCGGCTCATTTCGAACATACGGTTGCGGTAGGGAAACACGGGGCAGATATTCTGTCTACATTCGAATATATCGAAGAAGTTTTGAAAAAATGAACATGCTGATTTGGGATATACGACACAAGTCCTGAGTTTGCAATCAAAATCAAAAATTGAATTAAGTATGGCAAAACAGCCGTCAATAGAGCAGGATGGAGTGATAACAGAGGCATTGTCGAATGCAATGTTTCGCGTAGAATTGGAAAACGGGCATATTATAACCGCCCATATATCCGGAAAAATGCGTATGCATTATATAAAGATCCTCCCGGGAGATAAGGTAAGAGTCGATATGTCGCCTTACGACCTTACGAAAGGGAGAATCACGTTTCGATATAAAAACTAATATTTTTAATCATGAAAGTAAGAGCGTCTATCAAGAAACGCAGCGCCGATTGCAAGATCGTAAGTAGAAAAGGACGTTTATACGTCATTTGCAAAAAGAACCCCAAGTTTAAGCAACGTCAGGGTTGATTCATTAATCTGTAAAAATTAAAAGAGATTTATGGCAAGAATCGTAGGTGTAGATTTACCCTCAAACAAAAGAGGAGAAATAGCCTTGACCTATATCTTCGGAATAGGTAGAAGTAGTGCCCGGACTATCTTAGAGAAAGCCGGCATCGATTTTGACACTAAGGTGAAAGACTGGAATGACGACCAACTCGCAGCTGTACGAAAAGTGATCAATACAGAGTACAAAGTTGAAGGAGAGTTGAGATCATCGATTCAAATGAACATCAAGCGATTGATGGACATCGGTTGTTACCGCGGTATTAGACATCGTTTAGGTCTGCCCGTCAGAGGACAGAGTACAAAGAACAACGCCCGTACGAGAAAGGGTAAGAAGAAAACTGTTGCTAACAAGAAAAAAGCAACTAAATAATTGAAGTGAATTATGGCAAAGAAGTCTACATCAAACAGAAAACGGTTAGTTAAAGTAGAAGCCGTTGGACAAGCACACGTTCATTCATCTTTCAATAACATCATTATTTCGTTGACGAATCAGACCGGACAGGTGATCTCCTGGTCGTCAGCCGGAAAGATGGGATTTAAAGGTTCGAAGAAAAACACCCCTTATGCCGCACAAATGGCTGCTACCGATTGTGCAAAAGTGGCATTCGATCTCGGAATGAGAAAAGCAAAAGTATATGTGAAAGGACCGGGTAACGGCCGGGAATCTGCTATTCGCGCTATTCATGCCAGCGGTATCGAAGTAGCGGAAATCGTCGATGTTACCCCGCTGCCGCATAACGGTTGCCGTCCTCCCAAACGGAGAAGAGTATAAGGAAGTGAAAGGTGATGAAAGCCTCCAGTATATCCGAAAGAATGAGCGGAATCTGTGGTTTTTCTCGCTGCTTATTAGTAACGTGTAAATATAATTTCAAGTAAAATGGCTAGATATACAGGACCTAAGTCTAAAATAGCAAGAAAATTCGGGGAACCGATTTACGGCCCGGATAAGGCTCTGGAACGGAGAAATTATCCTTCAGGGCAGCATGGTTTGGCCCGTCGGCGGAAGAAGATTTCCGAATACGGAGTTCAGTTGAAGGAAAAACAGAAAGCAAAATACACTTACGGCTTATTGGAAAAACAATTCCGTAATTTATTTGAAAAAGCAGAACGGCAGAAAGGTATTACCGGCGAAATATTGCTTCAATTACTGGAATGCCGTCTGGATAACGTGGTATATCGTTTGGGCATCGCTCCGACCCGGGCCGCAGCCCGTCAGTTGGTAAGTCACCGTCATATTACTTTAAACGGAGGAATTTGTAATATCCCCTCCGCTATGGTAAAACAAGGTGATATCGTAGCCGTACGCGAAAAATCCAAAGCCCTGGAAGTGATTGACGATGCGCTGAGAAGCAATCGGGTTAGTAAATATTCCTGGCTGGAGTGGGATGCTGCTTCCATGAGCGGAAAACTCCTGAATGTACCGGAAAGAACCGATATACCGGAAAACATTAAAGAACAGTTGATTGTAGAATTGTATTCTAAGTAATAAATTAAAAATATTTATGGCAATATTAGCTTTCCAGAAACCGGACAAAGTAATTATGCTCGAGTCTTCGGACAAATTCGGAAAATTCGAATTTCGTCCCCTGGAGCCTGGTTACGGAATCACCATTGGTAATCCGCTGCGCAGGATCTTGCTCTCTTCATTGGAAGGGTTTGCGATTACCGGTATAAAAATTCATGGCGTAGAACATGAATTTGCCACCATTCCGGGAGTAATCGAGGATGTTACCGAGATTATCCTGAATTTGAAGCAAGTTCGGTTTAAAAGAAAAGTAGAGGATGTAGAGGATGAGAAGCTGACTGTTCTTGTTTCTGGGCAGGAAACTTTTACTGCGGGCGATATTAACCGATTCTTAACGGGTTTCGAGGTATTGAACAACGACCTGGTGATCTGCAATATGGATCCGAGTGTAAATTTTCAGATGGAAATTACTATTCAGAAAGGTCGCGGATATGTTCCTGCCAGTGAAAATATGCCGATAGATGCCGATATGGGATTTATTCCGATCGATGCAATTTACACCCCTATTAGAAATGTAAAATATGAGATAGAGAACTATCGTGTGGAAGGTAAAACGGACTATGAAAGACTTTTACTTGAAATAGAAACCGATGGTTCTATTAATCCGACCGATGCTTTGAAAGAAGCAGCAAAAATCCTGATCCATCATTTTATGTTGTTCTCGGATGAAAAGATTACTTTGGAGTCTGAAGATAAATATGGAAATGAAGAATTCGACGAAGAGGTGTTGCACATGAGACAGCTTCTGAAAACGAAATTGGTAGATATGGATCTTTCCGTGCGGGCATTGAACTGCCTCAAGGCTGCTGAAGTCGAAACCCTGGGTGAATTAGTGAAGTTCAACAAGAACGATTTGTTGAAATTCCGTAATTTCGGTAAGAAATCGCTGACGGAACTGGAAGCCTTGCTGGAAAATAATAACCTGGAATTCGGGATGGATGTATCTAAGTATAAATTAGACAAGGAATAAGTAAAAATGAGACATAGCAAGAAATTTAACCACCTGAACAGAAAGAGCGCTCACAGAAAAGCACTGCTTTCTAATATGGCAGCTTCGCTGATTCTCCACAAGAGAATTACGACTACTGTTGCCAAGGCAAAAGCTCTGAAAATATATGTAGAGCCTCTGATCACTAAAAGTAAGAACGACAATATGCATTCTCGGCGGGTAGTGTTCAGTTATCTTGGACAGAAAGAAGCTGTGACGGAATTATTTAAGGAGGTGGCTCCGAAAATCGTCAATCGTCCCGGCGGATATACCCGTATCTTAAGAACGGGAAATCGGATCGGAGATAATGCGGAAACCTGTATGATGGAATTGGTAGATTACAATACTACCTATACGGAAGTAAAGCAGGAAGTGAAGAAAACTGCTACCCGCAGAAGAAGATCTTCTGCCAAAAAGGCTGCGGCTCCCGAAGGGACTGCTCCGGTAGCGGAAGAAACTCCGAAAACCGAGGCTGTACCAGCTCCGGCAGAAGAAGCTCCGAAAGCAGAATAAGGAAATGGAAAGCGGGTTTTTGCCCGCTTTTTTTGTAGAAAATCATCTCAGCAGACACCGAGATGATTTTTTTTATCCCTCAGGAATTTTTCCCCAGCAGGTTGTAAAAGGTTATTTTGTAAACTTCACAAACAAATGTTAATTCCTCTTTCCGGTTTTATTTATTGTCATTCTTTTGTCGTAACTTGTGTCGGTAAATAATAAACCTTGAAAAATGTAAAAAAGAATGACACATATTGTTGAAATTATTGGTCGGGAAATTTTGGACTCCCGGGGAAATCCTACGGTGGAAGTCGATGTGGTACTGGAATCGGGAGTTATGGGCCGGGCTGCAGTGCCCAGCGGAGCCTCTACCGGAGAAAACGAAGCGTTGGAATTGAGAGACGGGGATAAATCCCGGTATATGGGAAAAGGGGTTTTGAAAGCCGTAGAAAATGTCAATACCGTTATTTCCGATGCCTTATTGGGAATGGATGCCCTGGATCAGGTGGCGATAGATCGGCTGCTGATTGAGTTGGACGGTACACGCACCAAATGCAATTTAGGTGCAAATGCCATGCTGGGGGTGTCCCTGGCTTGTGCCAAAGCGGCGGCTAATGCGCTGGAAATCCCTTTATACCGGTATATCGGAGGGTGTAACGCAAAAGTATTGCCGGTTCCGATGATGAACATCATTAACGGAGGCTCGCATTCCGATGCACCGATTGCCTTTCAGGAATTTATGATCCGGCCCGTGGGAGCATCCAGCTTCCAGGAAGCTCTCCGGATGGGGGCAGAGGTGTTTCATACCCTGAAAAAGGTTTTGCACGATCGGGGATTGAGTACCGCCGTGGGAGATGAAGGAGGATTCGCCCCCTCGCTCGGAGGAACGGAAGACGCACTGGAGTCCATTCTCCAAGCGATAGAGAAAGCAGGGTATAAACCGGGTAAGGATGTCATGATCGGTTTGGATTGTGCTTCTTCGGAGTTTTATAAAGCCGGAATTTACGACTATACGAAATTTGAAGGGCCTGAAGGAGCTAGCCGTCCCTCTGCCGAACAGGTATTATACCTCGAAGAATTGATTTCAAAATATCCCATCGATTCCATTGAAGACGGCATGGCGGAAAATGATTGGGACGGATGGGAAATGCTGACTGCTAAGATAGGCCACCGTTGTCAATTGGTAGGAGACGATTTGTTCGTTACCAATGTGGAATATTTGCAAAAAGGAATCGAGAGGGGATGTGCCAATTCGATTCTGATTAAAGTAAATCAGATCGGTACCTTGACCGAAACGCTGGACGCTATTGAAATGGCTCATCGCGCGGGATATACGACCGTTACTTCCCATCGCTCCGGAGAAACGGAGGACGCTACTATAGCCGATATAGCCGTGGCTACCAATTCCGGTCAGATCAAAACGGGCTCGATGAGCCGTTCCGACCGGATGGCTAAATACAATCAGTTGCTCCGGATTGAAGAACAGTTGGGGAAGGATGCGGTTTTCCACGGGAAAAAATTTAATAAATAAGCTTTTTCAGAAACCGATAGGCCGGAAAAAGTAAAGGAGGATTAGACCGGTTTTTCCATTAAGCCGGAGAAAAAAGAATCCGAAATAAATTTTTAAACATTGAAATCAGGGAGTTCGCTTGGCCGGGCTCCCTTTATTTTGCTGCCCCCCTTCCGCAACCTCTGGGAAATTCTGGTTTTATCCCTAGTAAACCCGGTTGTGGAGAAGTATATTTTAACTTTAAAAAATCGGTGCATTCTTTCTTCCTTTTAATTTTTAGTATACCTTTGTGCAATCTGTAAAATAGCAGAATACGGTTTCAGCCGTATTCGGAAAAATATATTTATTCTTATAGTGAAATCCGCCAGATTTCAGAAAAACACAAGGATAAATGCAACCATTCATTGTGCGTGGACTGTTGTATTTATTTGTGTTTGGGCACCTGGCGGAGCCTCACTATAAATAGGTCGGCAGATCCACGTTTTTTATATATGGTGTGGATTCTGTTGAAATAGGAAGAGACTTGGGAAGCCTGTGAAGGCCAATGATAGAAAAAGCCGGGTCCCGGGGAAACCCCGGAAATTTATACCGTATCGTCAAAACCGGGAATCCGCTTTTTCGGAAAGGAGGTTTTAAATAGCGGAGGTTAGCAGCTTCTTACCTGTAATAACACACACACAATCACACTGGCTGCATCCTTCGCTATTTTTCAGATCCATTTTTTTCTTTTGAAGTAGAAAAGCATGACCGTGGCGATGACGGCCATCACTCCCAAAAGAATAAAATACCCCCAATGGTATTTTAATTCCGGCATAAATTCAAAATTCATACCGTATATGCCCGCGATAAAAGTCAAAGGGATGAAAATGGCGGAAAAAACCGTCAATAATTTCATCACATCGTTGACATTGTTGGTAATATTGGTGTTGTATATATTTTGTTGGTCGGAAATCATGGTATAATAAATTTCAATAGCTTCCAATGCTTGGGTAACCAAACTCTCCAAATCTTTTAAATAATTGTAAATCCGGGAATTGATAAGGTCGGAATCCGAGGTCATAAAGCGGGTAATCACTTCTTTGACGGGCCGGATGTTTTTCCGGATATAAGCTAGTTCCGTTTTATAATGATAAATATTTTTAATAATTTGTTTGTTGCCGGTCAATAAAATCTTTTCTTGCTCCTCAATTTCACTTCCCAGCGTTTCTATATTGATCATGTAATTGTCTACCAAGGTGTCGATTAAGGTATAACAAAGATAGTCCGAGGAGTAAGATCTCATTTTCGACATACCGGAGGTCAGCCGTTTTTCTACGTCTTTAAAATAGGGAAAATCGGTTTCCTGAACGGTAATCAGGTAATTTTTTCCCATAATCAGAGAAATCTGTTCGATTTTTACCTTCCGGTACTCTTTATTGAATTGTAATGCTTTTAAAATAATCGAAATATGATGGTCGTCTTCACTCAATTTGGGCCGTTCGTCGGTGTTGAGGATATCTTCGAGCAAAAGGGAAGAAATCCCGAAAATACGGCCCATTTGAGCGACCAATTCCGTTTGATGCAGGCCATAGAGAGAAATCCAGGTCATATGATTGTCTGAAAGATAGTGCGGAACCTCCTGGAAAGAAGAGAATTTATCTTCTTTTATATATTCTGCATTATAGCGAATTACCCGCAGATAGCTTTCGGCCATTCTTTGCTGGCCGATAAAGATTAAGGAACCGGGAGCTGCGCCGGTAGCTTTCTTTTTATCTTTCAGAAAACGAGCCATAATTTCGTTTCATAAATTTCACCTAAGGTAACCTTTTGATTCCTGTTATTCAAGTTTTAGCGTTTAATTTTTATTTTTCAATTCAATCGGCATGGGTTTCGTGACTTCACCGGTATAAAGACTGAGATGGGGGAAAGGGATCTCAATGTTTCGGGCATCGAATGCCTTTTTGATCCTTCGTCTGTATTCCCGGCTCACCGCCCATTGCTGACTGGCTTTTGTCGTGATTTTGACTTTCAAAATAACGGCACTGTCGGCGAATTGGTCGACCCCCAATACGTCTACCGGACCATTCATTTTTGGACCGTATGTTTCATCTTTTTCCATTTCTTCACCGACGGCTTTCAGGACTTCAGAAACTTTATCCGTATCTTCTTTGTAAGCTACGCCGATATCGACGACCATAGCCGACCAGCCTTTGGTCATGTTGGAAAGCGTATTGATTTTCCCGTTTTGGAAAGTATGAACGACCCCCGACACATCCCGGAGCGTAGTCGTACGCATCTCTATTTTTTCTACGGTTCCCGAAGTGCCGTTGATAATGACCACGTCTCCCGTACGGATCTGGTCTTCCAACAGCATGAAGAAGCCGGAAATAAAATCCCGTACCAGTTCCTGGGCCCCAAAACCCACGGCTAGGCCCACGATTCCGGCACTAGCCAGAATAGGGGCGATGTTGATATTTAATTTCCCCAGTAAAATTAAGATGAAGATGGTCCATAGAAAAATTTTACCGACCCCGAATATGATCCCCGCTAAGGTGGTAATCCTTTTACTCGCTTCCTCCGGATCGACGTTTTCCAAATGCGCGCTCCGTTTCATGGCTAGTTTTTTCAGCCGTCTGATCAGAAGAACCAATAATCTCATCAACCCCATAAATAAAAGAATGAGAATTCCGATAGAAGGAAGCTGGGTGACGGACCAGTTGAAAAAATTATGCATTAAGTCATGCCAGAATGTTTTGCTGATAATGCTGCTTCGTACGGGCGACCAGAATACGGCGAGGGTAGTGACTTCGGTGCTGTCCGGAATTTCTTCTGCAATAATGCCGGTTGAATCGTTCCAGACTCCGGAGGTGAGGGTGTTCTTTTCAATTTCGAAATTTCCATCGATTTCCGGAACGAATAAAATGATCTCGTCTACCGAAGGAATAAAATGGTATTCCGGATAAGCTTCTTTGATATCTCCTACCGTGGAGGCGAGTCCTATCCCCTCTTCAGTCACGAATCTATCGTCTTTGATAACGATTCGGTTGATTTTTGATTTCTCATCGTCTCTGCGTTCCGGACTGGCAATCAGGAGAAGCCGGTTCCGGTTGTCGTATATGTAAAAATTGTCACTGGCTTCGGCCGTCAGTTCCGATTTTGTTTTTATCTTTTTTATGTGATTCTCCGGAAAGATATCATATAAATCTTTTATCGTCATTCCTTTGCGGATAGGGCCGATTTCACCGGAAGTGATCAGGAAATCATTTTGCGCATTGCCGGAATCGGTATTCGAAGTTTGATGGAGACAACCTCCTGAATTTATCCCTAAAAAAAGGAGAATTAATAATTTTATTCTGGTTTTCATTTCGTTTTAGTTTTGGTTAGTTCTAACAAAATTGAAACGGCCGAAAACCAGAGGAGGTTATACCTGTATCGGTTTTTTCCGGAATATAATGGAAACGGCTGGGGTAATAGGTTTGTATTTAGGGTGTTATCTCATGGGAACTGAAATTTTTTGCCGAAAGTATAATGGACCTGCAGGAAAAAGCAGAGTGTCCGCAGTTTCTCTTCTTATAGAATCGGAAGTAATAAGTAAGATATAGTGAAATTTCCGCAAACCTTTTCGAAAAAAATGACGTTTTTTACCGGCTTGTTTAGACCGGTTTTATTTTATCGGCTTAAAAATAGACTGATATTTTAATGTAAATATCACATATACAATATTTTATGTGTGGTCTAAAAAATAATTCCCTAAACTTGTTTAGATTCCAGTATTAGCTACCTTTACCATGTTTTACAACATAAAATCGACGATAGAGTAGGTAAAAAATAACTAAAATTAAATCTACAATTTTTATATCATGAGTCAAGAGACAGAAGTTATCGAAAAACAGGATGTCGTTATCCGTTTTTCGGGAGATTCCGGTGACGGAATGCAGTTGACCGGGCAGCAATTCTCAGACACAGCTGCATTATTTGGAAATGATGTATCGACGTTCCCGGATTATCCTGCAGAAATCCGGGCTCCTCAGGGCACAGTTGGTGGAGTATCCGGTTTTCAGGTACATATCGGCGGAGAACATATCACCACTCCGGGGGATTTCGCCGATGTATTGGTTGCCATGAATCCTGCTGCTTTGAAAGCGAATCTGCGGTGGGCTAAAAAGGCCGGTACGATTATCGTAGATACGGATGCATTTACGGAAAAACATCTGGAAAGGGCCGGTTATACTTCCAATCCGTTGGAAGACGGTTCCCTGAGCGATTATAATGTAATAGCCGTCAACATTACCAAATTGACCATAGAAGCCTTAAGTGAAACAGGACTCGATCAGAAATCTGTTTTGAGATGTAAGAATATGTTTGCTTTGGGAATGATCTATTGGATGTTTGAGCGTTCGGT
>CAJMSX010000069.1 GCA_905216195.1 uncultured bacterium | reverse complement strand
AAATCCCATACCCAATTCTATCCGTTTAAAACCATCTTCGTCTCCGCGGGGGGAGACCTACTAATTAACACCTTTTCTGATGAAACACGGGATTTCCTTCGGTTCGGAACCTTCCTTCGCCGGAAAGATTTTCTCCCGTTTTCACAATCAATGACTTTCTAAACGACAATCTCCAGGGTACTACAGGTGAAACCACCCTTGTCTTTTACAGCTAAATCCTCGAAAGCTATTGAAAAAAAACGTTTTGCAGGTCTTCTGACTTACCTCGGTACAGGCGCCTTCCCATTTCCGTACGGAAACAGTGGCCAAAGTAGTGCCTGCCCTTTGAAAGGCTCACAGCAGCGGGACTGTCCAGGATTTTCACCTGATTCCCATTTAATCCCTGACACCGGATGATGCCCGGGAACAAAACGTAGCAAAGATAATTCTTTTTAAAATATAAAAAGAGTATTTTTCAAAAATAACCGGACCGATTTTAAATAACCGGTCCGGTCTGTCTTACTCTTGTTCTAAAGTGTCGATACTATTATTCCCTCCTTCCCTCAACAGCGTCCTGATTTTTTGTCTCAGATTCAATTGCGAACTATCTACTTTCGCCCGGCGGGAAGGGATAAAGAGGTTTTTATATTTCGCCTTGGTAATCCGGTATTTCATTTTATCCAGGGTGCCGCTGATGTCCACTCCGGCCCGGAAAGGCAAAATCGATTTCAAGAGAGAAATATGATACTTAAAACTCATATCGATATTGTGTTTCCCTCCCACAGCCACCTTATACCGGTCGATCTCCAACAGGAAAGGGAAAATTTCCACTTCCCCGTCTTTGATCAGGAGGTCTACCGATATGCTATCGATCATATTACGCTTTTTATTTTTAAACATCAGCATTTTGGATATTTCGGCAAACGTCTCCCCATCCATCAATACCAGATTATGTCCGTCCAGATACGCTGCAGCGCGTAAAGTCGGAAGTTCAATCATCATCGCAGAATCCAACCAGGTTTCCGCAGAAATGTGGAAATCGACATCTCCTTCAAAAGACCTCAGCATCGGAAAAAGCGTATCCAGGGAAGGAACCACCCGCACCAGACTGTCGATGCGGATATCGTGCATTTTTAAAGCGAAACCGGTATAAGCCCGCAAGGTATCCGTCGCTTTATAAATCAAGGTGGCATCCATATTGGCGGCGGAAGATCGTAAATTCAGGTCGGAAACCTGCACACACTGATTTTTCATCACCATTTCGCCGTGAATGTTTTCCATCAGGAGCTTTCCGAAGATCATTTTTTCGATATCCGTCTGAAACGTAAAGTTAATTCCTTCAGGTACAACGAATATGGAACTATTACCGTCATAAACGGCAGAATCACTGACTACAGCCACCTGCTCCATATCGTCTTCTTCCGTATTGACTTTTTCCTTATAACCGGCTTTTACTTTTTCCATATAAGCAGTCCCCATATCCAAGGCTCTCATCAATTGATTGCAATTTATCATCTTCGATTTCACCGAAAGTTCGGCTTTCAACTCTTCCTTTCTGAAAAAAGCCCGGGCCAGATTCGTAATCTTACCGGTCAACCGTACATCTGAACGTCCTAACTGCAAAACCGCCGAATCCAGTAAGACCTCATTTCGGTCGAAATGGATCCGCGTACCCGGCATTCTCATACGCAAGGGAAACAAAGGCGTATAAGCCCTCAAGCCTTCGAAATCGATATACCCCGAAGGCCGCCAGATCCGTTCGTTGCGCCTGCTCCGGGTAGCTTCGAAAGCTACATCTGCTTTTGCAATATTCAAACGGTTATTCAAGGCCCGGAGCCGCAGACTGTCGAATCGGAATTGAGCTTCCACATGCGGGATTTTCTTATTTCGCTTGCTCGGCATCAATTTCGCCTGCACATCCATCTGCTTTACTCCCAACAAAAAGGTATCCCGTACAATGAGAATGGTACGACCGAGGTGGAAACCGGAAACGACTGTCGCAATGGCTGTCGTATCGCGTAAGGGAGTGGTTTTCAAAGTCAGATAGGTCGTATCCATCCGTAACCGTAATTTATTCTGCACATGAATATCCAAACCGGAATAACCGACCACCCCGTTCAGGAAATCCACGCCCTGCACCACTTTTTCATTTTTACGATTGGCGGCAAATCCCAGACCCGCCGACTTTACTTTCAGCACGATACTGTCCTTCGGTACAAAAATATCCACGTCCTGTACTTTACACCAGCCACCCAACTTCAATCTACCGTAATCGGCCTCTTTCAGGTCGGATAACAAAACATTGGTCTTCATAGCTGATTCAATCCGGCCTCGGCATTCCACACCTTCCGCCAAAGGAAATATTTTGGTCAAGTCATCGAAATCGATCTTTCCCTCGAGCTCTATCTTAAAACGGGGATCATTCAAAATATTTTCGATTACCCCCTTCATGTCAATGTCCGTTTTTCCGCCTTTTACACAAAATTCATTCAAACGGACATAAGAAGGCTGTTGTTTCTGTAAATCGACCTGAGCATAAAGATCAGCATTCAAAGCTTCTATGTCGGAAGGCATTCCTTCGTAAGCAATATACCCGTCCACGATTTTGAACGCAGACGTGATCAGAGGGATATTTTTCTTCCCGTACAAACCCCGGACCGTACCCGTACATAATACATCCCCCTTTACCTCCACTTTTTTATCTTTCCGCATCAGCGTATCCGGGATCAGATCCAGAATGGTTTTTAAAGAAGGAATATGTATCCCGTATTTTAAATCGACCAGCAGGGTGCGGGCGGAGGTATCCGCCTGTAAACGTCCTTCTGCTCCAAACTTTATTCCGTTCACGTCGAAGACGGTTTTCCTCAGGGTATATAGCAAAGAATCCCGGTCAATGCTCATGCCGGTCTCCACGCCCAACGCCAACCGTTTGACCAGTAATTGTCCTTCCTGCCAGAATAAAATATTTTTGGTCTTAATATCCAGTTTCAGATCTGCCGTACGTCCCAGAAAATCGCCGTCTATGCCTACATCCAAACCGTCTATCCGGGCATACAGTTGGGTACTCCGGTCGTCGAACACCAACTGCCCGTCCCGGATACGTACATTTTTTATATCGACCTTTATTTCCGGTGTCGCTGTTTCTTGAGCCGCGACCCCGGAATCAGCCAGCGAATCAGGCGGAAGCAGGGTATCGGCAAGCGCTCCCGCAATATTCCAGTTCGGTTTTCCCTCTTTATCGACAAAAGCATAAATGCGGGGCCATTCCAGTATAAAATCCTTTACCTTGATTTCCTTTTCCCGCAAATAAGCCACCGGATTTACCGTAATCAGGCAGGTTTGAATATAAAGAAGGGAATCCCTGTTTTCGGCAACCACGGAAGTATCTCTCAAAACGTTCGATACCACGCTCGTACTTGTCATCCGCAAGCCGAAGTCGGGAAACGTTGAAAAGAAAGTCAATTCTATTTCACCGATATGTACATCGGCATTTAAATACTCTCCGGCAATTTTTTCCACAGCCGGAGTCAGTTTAGAAGGAGTAAATACAAAATTCACTGCAACCCCTACAGCGATGAACAACAATAATAAAAGCGCCAAAATTGTCAGGAAGAACCATTTCACGCTTCGGGTCCACCTGCTTTTCCTTACTTTTTCAGTCATAGTTCACTATTTTTACCACAAGCACACCTAATTTTTATATCCATAGAGAAGATAAGCCCTCCGGATACGGGCAAAACGTTTCAAATCCGCTTCCCAGGATTTTCGGATTTCCGCCTCCGTTTTTCCGGCCAGAATATCCTTCCGCAAAGCGGAAGACCCGGCTAATTTATCGAAAAAAACCGTAAAAAATGGAGTTTTTCCCCTATAATTCCGGTAAGCCTCAAGCAACCATTTCAAGCATAATTGCCGGCTCTTTTTTACTGTTTCGAACTGATCGCTTACATCCCTTCCGTGACAAAGCTTACCTAGGCATTTCGGAGACTTGCTCATCCCTTCGATAGATTCCGGTACATACGAGTAGGGCATATTTATTAAATCGGGATGGCCGAATACCTGAAACGGTTTCCGGGTTCCCCGCCCCTCATTGACCACCGTACCTTCAAAAAAACAAACCGACGGATATAACAAAACAGAAATCGGATCGGGCAGGTTGGGCGAAGGTTTCCGGGGTAATTCTACAATCCGGTTACGGTCCCAGTTCTTACAAGGGATAACGGTCAGATCACAGCGGATTTTATTTTTCAACCAACCTTCCCCATTGATCATCCGGGCATATTCCCCTATCGTCATACCATACACCACTGGAACCGGATGCATGCCGACAAAAGAGGAGAAAGCCGTATCCAAGACCGGACCGTCCACATAAAAAGCGTTCGGGTTCGGGCGGTCCGCTACCAACAAAGGAATATGGTTTTCCGCACAAGCTTCCATCAGATAATGAAGAGTGGAAAGATAGGTATAAAACCTCACCCCCACGTCCTGCATATCGAAAATAACTACATCTATCCCCTTTAAATCTTCCGGTAAAGGTTTCTTTTTCTTGCCGTACAAAGAAACTACCGGCAGTCCCGTCGCTTTATCCCGGGCATCCGATACTTTCGCTCCGGCATCCTCCGTCCCCCGGAATCCGTGCTCCGGGCAAAAAATCTTCACCAAATTCACCCCCTGTTTTCTTAAAAAATCGACACTATGCAGTATCGGACCGGCCGAAGACCTTCCCTTGACGGCTTCTCCCGCCAGCACCGAAGTCTGATTAGCTGCCAGAGCAACCCGCTTACCCTCCAAACGAGTACGATAAGACTCAAAATCCGCTATTCCCGGAAGCACCGGTTCCCCGGTCATCCCCCGAAAGGTTCCTCCCCAAAGAAGAAACATCAAAAATAATACCCTTACGCACATACCAAAACCGATATACCGTACCCGCTATTTACCGCTTTGCCCCTCAGCCGGTTCCTTATAATCCAGATCGGCCGTAAACAAAATGGCTTCTACCTGACGCATCTTATTCCGCTTTTTATCGTCCGGAGCATAAACATATCCCATCATATAAAGTACCCGGTTATTTCTCTGGTCCAATACCACATTCAACACAAAAGGCCCGGCCATAAAATCATTCGTTACCGTCCACAGCCCCCGCATCAATACCGCATAATGATCTTCATCGTAATTATAAGTCTGGGAAATCATCGGCGTAACGGTATCCAAAGTCATGTAGGAACCGGGCAGCGGTCCCGGAATATTCCGTTGGAGTTCGGACATAACGGTATCCATAATCGCCTGGTATTGGAATTGGGCAATGTCTTTATACGGTCTTTGGATAAAAACAAAACCTTTGCTGTCTTTTCCGGTTTCCCGAGAAATCCAGACAAAATCTTTCGACTCCTTATTGATTATATATTCGGCAGGGAAACTCAGGTAAAGGTGATAATTATCTTTAAAGAAGTTATAGATTTTAGAATCCGGATTCTTTTTGTAAAAATCCACCAAACGATCCTGTTCCGATTTCAAAAAAACATCCAGCATCGCCTGTTTGTTTGCATCGAAAATACGGAAAAAGGCGGCATCATCCGGAGCATCGATCTGAAAATATTTCTGAGTAGCCGCCCAGGGACTGTCTTTAAAATAAATCTTAGCAGAATCGATATCCGGAGAAATATTCACATTTAATATACTCCGGTAAGCTTTAAAACTCTTATCGAAAAAATCCTGGGGAAGATTGATAATATTGAACACCGGTTCCGGCTGGGGCAATCCGAGTTGTTGCTGACCGAACCACTGTTTTACGGTATCACCGGGGGCCCCGTCCCACTGGGTCTTATTCATAACCACCAGAATCTCGTTAGCCGTACCGGAGAGAGGAGCCAAACCGGGTTTCTTATCTTTGCAGGACATGATGCTTAAGCATAAGAATAATCCTACTGCGAATCGGATGAATAATTTCGGTTTCATAATGATGCATTTTAGTTATTTATCGTGTATTTCAGTATTTGCGTATTTACTGGCATTTACATCTAATATTCCCTTGACAGACCCGACCAGAATTTTAGCTTCCACCATCAAGGGCAGGCGATACTCATCCCGGCTGACCCAGATTTTCATATTCTCTCCGCCCTTAAAGACCTCTCCTTGAACCAACAAAGGAGAAAAAACATAGCATTCTCTCCGCTTACCTCCTACCTTAATTTTATCTATTCCCAAATATCTCACGTATAAATCGTATATTTTCCGATCGATCAATATCTTTATGGGTATTTGCTCGTTGACCTGAAAATTGTCGAAATCCAGTTCGCGAGCCTTCCAGGCGACCGACAACATATCATAAGTACCGGGCTGTAAAGCCACCGTATCTTGTTTGCGGTACTTTCCGATTTTATGAATGTCGGCAAAAATTTTCGCGCTATCGTAATCCCACAGGTAATCGAAAGTTTTATGATAATTCCCTTCATGTGCCTTCCGGGAAAATTCATAAGGCATATAGGTCGACGTATCGAAATGAGAAATCAGTGTATCTCTCAGCCGGAAAACCCAATCCCAGGAAGGTAAAGAAGCTCCGGTAGCCACCAATTCGGTAGCACCCGGATATTTATCGGATATCTTTTCCCTGAATTCCACTATCCCCGCCCGCAACCAGATAATACCCCAGTTGTAATAACCCGTATATACCAGTTTGTCTACCGGGGGATATTTCCGCTGGGCGGTCAACGAGAAAAACATACCTATTATTCCGATCAATATCACTAGTCGTTTCATATACCTCCTTTTTGCAAAATTCTTTACTTTTTCGGTCCTGTTTCCTCTTTATACGAACTTCCGAGATCAAATTCCTGTTCAATATCGAAATTTTGTTTTACCACAATTTCTCTGGGTAAATAAACAACTTCTTCCGGTTGTATACCTTTCAGATATAAACCCGTATCCCACTCTCCGTTGCGGTTTTTATCCAGGATAGCTCTCAACTTATATTTTCCTTCATTCAAATAATGAAACACGATCTTCTCATCCTGACCGACGACCTGTTGAGCGACGACATCGAAAACCGGCAATCCCTTGTCCGATTTTTTGGTCTCCGATTTATAGAGCTGTACAATAACCTGTCCCTTCGTACCCTTGAGGTCGACAACCAGTTGGCCGTATGATTCCAGGGAGCGGACCTTAAATTTCTTTTCCAGCTTGTTGTTATGCCTGCCGTAAATATCGAAAATAGTAGCGGAATCGATACTCAGTATATATTCCCCCTCGGGCTTCCAGGCGGCTTCCAGAGTGAACTTCCTTATTTTCAGGCTATCCCGCTTGATCCGGACATCCACCGGCACATACACCGTATCCACTTTTTCGGTAAGACGGATATGCTGAACATCCTCTTCCCGGATAGGCCGGTCGAATTCCAGAGGAATACCCCGGTTCAGATCCTGGGAATTCTGCACAGCAACTTCTACTTTCAGGAAATCTATAGGCGGTTTTTCTTCCCGTTTTTTCCGCTGTTTGTTCTGATTTTTCGTTTTTTTATCCGTAAATATCAACCGGACCGTATCCGTATAAGGGGATAGCTGACGAGTCGAGTCGGTCCGCAAATAATCGAGTTTAAAGCGCAGCGTATCCCGCTTGTATACCAGTGAATCCCGGATCCAGAGGTTGAGTGTATCTTTCCCCGCTGAAATTTCCGGTAAATACCAATTCCCTTCCACAACGGTATCCAATAATTCGATCCGAAACCCGTTCTCCCCGGGAATACTGAACACAAAGTTCAGCAATTCCCGCTGTTTGCGTTCTTCATTGGTCATATACAATTGAGTGAGCTTTTCCGTAAACATCCTCAGATAGAGATTACTGGGCCCATAGGCCAGGTATCGGCGGGTAACCAGGGAATCCCTTCCTAAAGAATCCAGCTTTAAGGTGTCCGTTCTCTCCATCGGAATCACCACCGGACGGATCAGCGTATCTAAAAAAGCGACCCCTTCCGCTTCGGGAGTATACTTATAATCCCGGTTTTCATCCATAACGGCCAGAATCTTATACTCTGCGCTTCTCAGATTCGTTACCCGGAAAAAACCGGAACTATCCGTCCGGGCCATATAGTTCGGTAACTGAAGCAAAGGAGTGGAATCGGCATGATTTTCGTACAAAAATACATAGGAATTCAAAACCGGTTCATTGGATTCGGCATGGACCACATTCCCACTCAATTCAAGCGTATCCAAGGTATTGCCCGTAGAAAATACATAACGGTAATACCCCAAAGGATTACTTTCGTTATAATCTACGATCGCATCGGCAAAATCCAGGCTATAGGTAGTCTCAGGCCGTAAACTGTCCTGAAAATTTACAATGATGTATTTTCCTCTGAGACTCACCTTCGGTTTCTTAGCCTGAGGAGGAGAAATGATGAACTTTTCGTTGATTTCTTTCAACTGCACATACTCATCGAAATAAATACTGATGTTTTTTTTATTGAAATTTTTGGTAAAAGAAGCAGGTTGCTCGGATACCACCTTCGGGGGAGTCTCGTCTTTCGGTCCCCCTTCCGGATATCCTTTATTCGCACAGGAATAAACCATAAATCCGATACCCACTATTCCTAAAAGAAGTGGTAATATAGAGAAATGACAGTATCTGTTCATAAATTACTTTCATTAATGAATCAACAAAGTTACGAAATTTGTCGGGAAGGTCCAGCATGTTAAGGAACTTTATGCCTCACAATAATGTGCGGGCCAGGCACGCCAGACTAATCGATCCGGGCTGACCTTCCTGCAACGCCTCGATACACGCCCGGACAGTCGCTCCTGTGGTCACGACATCGTCCACAAGCAATAACCGTTTACCTGTGATCTCCCTGTTTTTCTGCAACTGAAATAAATGTTCGGTATTCTTTAAGCGGGCTTCCGCCGAAAGCCCGGTCTGAGATACATTGTTTCGCAAGCGTTTCAGTACGTCGTCCCAAACCGGAATTTTCAAAACCTCCCCCATCCCCAATGCGATCTGACGGGCCTGATTAAAACCTCTTTTCTTCTGCCGCCTGGGATGTAAAGGAATCGGAAGAATGGCATCTACCGATACTTTTTCAACCAATCTTTCCCCCAACATTTTACCCAGATAAAATCCCAATTTTTTCCGGGATTTATATTTAATCTCGTAAATCAGATTTTTATATTTTCCGTCACGACTGTAATAAAAAAGCGAGTAAAAAACCAAAAACCGTTCTTCCGACGGGAAAAAATCCGGCATACTCTTTCCGCCATGTAAATTTTCATCAAATAACGGGAAATCCGCCAAGCAAAACGTACACATGAATTTTTCCGCCTCCGTCAATCCCCGTCCGCACACGGGACACAGCCGCGGAAATAATAAACCTAAAAATGCCTTAAAATTGCGGCGCCACATGGTATACGATTTTTAAAATTACCTCTCACTCAGTAAATTTAATCTAAATATTTAAATTAAAAAAAACATTTAAAAGAAATCCGGTGCAGAAACGACCGGACCTTCCGGTAAATTACGCGGGAACCCGCAAGCAACCGGGAATAGAGACCTCTTCCTCCAAGGGCGAAAAAATCTCATTGCTTCACAAAATGATAGGTGATGGTGCCCGTTTGCACAGAAGGCGCATCGGGTTTCTCATTGAACCGGGAACGCAAAGCGGCATCCACAGCCACCTCCCGCAAACAAATATCGGGATTTGAAAGGGAATCCACCACTTCAGCCTGCTGTACGCGTCCTTTTTCATTTACCCCGATGCGAACCACAACTTTTCCTCCATACTCACAACGAAAGACGGGAATAGGCAGAAAACGGGGAAAACGATTCTCCAGATTATAAGAAACACTACTCTCTCCGGAGTAAAATGTGGATTTCAAAGAATCCAAAAGCCTTTCCTTGCTGTCCCTGAGATATTGTACACTATCCTCGTGAAAATTTTTGTCTTTCCGGGGACGGTAACGCCCGGCATAGGCCCCCTGTTCCAACTCCTCCTGCACCTCGTCGATATAACGCTGAACAGTGGAGGACGGAGCCGTTTTGCGCGGAGCGTTTTCATTGGAAGCAATAGAACGTAACATACGCTGCACCTCCTCTTCCGACGTTTTCTTCCGGATCTCCTCCAGCCTTTCTTTTTCTTCAATACGCTTTTTCACTTCTTCCGGAGGCGGAGCCGCTAACTCGATTTCGGTACCCCGGGGAACTTCCATGCGGGCGATTCCGACGCTCAACAGACAGATGGCCAAGAGCAAATGAAAAATCACCGTCCCCAGGACCCCGTATTTGTGAGCGTAAAACTCCCGGACTATATATTCTTTAAATTTCATGTTGCAAACCACTTCATGCGGATACCTATTCAAAACGAATTACCTGAATGGGATTGATCCGGGATATCAACATCGTCGGAACCACCAGCATCAAAGTAGACACCACCAGCACTCCTATATCCAGCAATAAAATATAATACACATTAAAATAAACCGGTACCGTATCCATATAATAAGAAGCGGGATCCAAATGAACGATACCTCCGTAATACTGCGCCCCCCCCAACAAAAGAGCCAGAATATTCCCCCAAATCAATCCTCTTCCGATCAAACCCACCGAAATATAGAGGAATAATTTTCTCAAATTTATATCCTTATATCCCAATGCTTTCAAAATACCGATCAAAACGGTTTTATCCAAAATAAGAATCAGTAAACCCGACACCATATTGAAACCGGCAACAGTAACGATCAGCACCAAAATAATCCAGACATTCATATTGATCAGTTCCAACCAGTCGAACAACTGAGGAGCTGTTTGTCGCAAGGTAGTTATACTGTAAAAAGCCTCTTCGTTCCCGGCATACAAGAGATCTTCCACTTTTTCTTCCATTTTCTGCGTATCCTTCAAGTCCGTCAACTCCAAAGCAATTCCGGTCACCTCGTTTCCTTTCCAGGCGTTTAGTCTCTGCAAATGCCGGATATCGCAAATAGCAAATACATCGTCGTATTCTTTAAAACCCGTCTCATAAATCCCCTTTAGGGTGAAAGAACGCAAACGGGGAGGATCCTGTACAAAATGAGCCCCGACGCGGTCTCCCACCCGTAACCCCAAGTAAGCGGCTACAGCGGAAGAAATTAAAATTTCATCGGAAGCCTTGGGCGTCCGGTAATCGGGAAATTCTCCCGATAGTAGATTTTTTTTAAAAAAATCACCTGTGTAAAGAGAATCCACTCCGTTCAGAACCACACCGTGAATTTCTTTATCGCTTTTCAAAATAGCGGGTTTGGTGACATAGACGTACAAATCTTTAACTCCGTCTATTCCTCTCAAAGCCCCTAATAAGGTATCGCTGACCGAAACCCGTTCCTCCGCAGGAGAAAGTATATTTCCGTAACTCACCACATTCATATGGGCGAAAAAGCCGGATAATTTATCCTTAATCTCTTTTTTAAAGCCCGTAATGATAAATACCGACAGCAACATAAAACAAACCCCCAGGGCAATGCCGGCCAATGCAATCTTCACGATAGGCACCGACACTGCGCTTTTCCCTCTGCCTTTCAATAACCTCCTTGCAATAAATAATTCCAGATTCACCGGCTTTCATTTTATATTGCACAAAATTAAGGTAAAAAGTAAAAAGTAAAAAGCAAATGGTAAAAAACCGCTGCTTTTTCATTTATAAGTTAAAATTTAAAAAATACTATGTTTTTTCAAGGAAAACCTGTAATATTGTTTCAAAATGTAAGTAATTACTTCTTAACCATGCAACACAATATTATAGACGAACAAGTATTACAGGATAAACTCCTGGAAGCTGCCATCACGGACTTCGACGAAGCATCCATCCGGGACATTGTCAAAGTGGCAAATCTACTGGAAAAATCCAGTGGGAAAAGTTTTGTGAGGATGGAAATGGGTGTACCGGGTTTACCCCCCGCCGCCACCGGGACCCAGGCAGAAATCGATGCGCTGAAAATGGGCGTCGCTCAGTATTATCCTATGTTGGAAGGTTTTCCGGAATTAGCGGTCGAAGCATCCCGTTTCGTTAAAAATTTCATGAACATCGACATCCGGCCGGAACACATCATCCCCACCGTAGGAGCGATGCAAGCCTCGTATGTATCCTTTATGGCGCTTACCGAATGCAAGCCGGGCCAAGACACGGTACTTTTTATAGATCCCGGTTTTTCCGTACAAAAAACGCAAATGGAAGTCATCGGAAAACCCTACGAAAGTTTCGATATCTATGCCTATAGGGGAAAAGAATTGAGGAACAAACTAGAAAGTTATTTAAAACAAGGCCATATTTGCGCCATTGTATACAGCAATCCCAATAATCCGGCCTGGATCTGTCTGACCGAAGAAGAACTGCGCATTATCGGAGAATTGGCCAATCAATATGACATTATCATTCTGGAAGATCTGGCCTATTTTGCTATGGATTTCCGGCAGGATCTTTCTCATCCGGGGATTCCCCCGTTTCAACCCACCGTGGCCCGGTACACCGATAACTACATTTTTATGATTTCCAGTTCTAAATTGTTCAGTTACGCAGGACAACGACTGGGACTACTATGTATTTCCGATCAGCTGTACCGTAAAAAATACGAAGGATTGAAAAAGAGATACCAGTCCGAAGAACTGGGATATACCTTGGTATACAAACTGATTTACACCCAAACTTCGGGAACTGCGCATTCGCCCCAGTTTGCTTTAGCCGCTATTCTCCGTGCTGCCAACGAAGGTACGCTCGACATTCTGGCTGACGTAAAAGAATACGGGGAACGGGCCTGTACCATGAAAAAATTGTTTACTGAAGCCGGGTTCGATATCGTATATGATAAAGACGGAGAAGAAAATATCGGGGATGGTTTTTATTTCACCATCGGCTACCCGGGGTACAGCGGAGGAGAACTGGCTAAAGAATTACTGTATTACGGCATATCTTCCCTGCCTTTAAAAAAATGCGGTAGTAAACGGGAAGGGCTCCGGGCCTGTGTGTCCCAGATCAGTCCCGACAAAATGAAACTTCTGGAAGAAAGACTGGAATTATTTAAAAAAGATCACCCCGCAGCTGCTGCCGGAAAATAAAATGCAAGACCAATCCTCCGGGAGGAACCCAGGAAAAGAGTAGGTGGGTGGGAATGAAATAATTACAAATAAAAGTATGCTTTTTTTTGCATAATAGATTTTAAATCGTAATTTTATACCCCGTAAAGATTACAATACAGTATAAAAAGGTGCAAATATTATATAATTTATAACTATTTTAGATATGGCAAAATTCAGAGGAGCAATCGTTGTGGACAACGAAAAATGCAAAGGATGCGGTCTATGTGTCGTAGCATGCCCGACGAAAGTAATTGAACTCAACCCCGATGTCAACGGAAAAGGCTATCATTATGCCTATATGAAGAACCCGGAAGCATGTATCGGTTGTGCCAGTTGCGGTTTGGTGTGTCCCGATGCGGTCATTAGTGTTTATAAAATGAATGTACAATAAAATAAAAACTACCGAAAATGGCAGAAATAAAATTAATGAAGGGTAATGAAGTGATTGCCGAAGCAGCCATCAGATGTGGCTGCGATGGTTATTTCGGCTACCCCATTACCCCGCAATCGGAAGTTATGGAAACCCTCATGGTCCGGAAACCGTGGGAAGAAACCGGAATGGTCGTATTGCAGGCTGAGAGCGAATTAGCCGCCATCAATATGGTATATGGCGGTGCCGCTTGTGGTAAAAAAGTCATGACTTCTTCTTCCAGTCCCGGCATTAGTCTGAAACAGGAAGGTCTTACGTATATCGCAGGAGCGGAATTGCCCTGTCTGGTTGTGGATGTAGTCAGAGGAGGCCCGGGTCTGGGCACCATACAGCCTGCTCAAAGCGACTATTTCCAGGCTACCAAAGGAGGCGGTCACGGGGACTATCACTTAATCGTATTGGCTCCGGCTTCCGTTCAGGAAATGAATGATTTCGTAGATTTAGGTTTCGAGTTAGCTTTTAAATACAGAAATCCGGCCATGATTCTGGCAGACGGGGTAATCGGACAGATGATGGAAAAAGTACAACTTTCCCCCTTCAAGCCCCGTTTGACGGATGAGGAAATAGAAAAACGCTACGGAAGCTGGGCGCTGACGGGCAGAAAAGGCCGTGCCCACAATATCGTGACTTCTTTGGAGTTGGATGCTCACCGCCAGGAAGAGTTTAACCATAAATTACAGTTAAAATACCGAAAAATCGAAGAAAACGAAGTTCGTTTCGAAAAGATCCAGTGTGAAGACGCAGATTATATTTTTATTGCATACGGCTCCAGCGCCCGTATCTGCCAGAAATCCATACAGTTGCTTCGCCAGGAAGGAGTAAAAGTAGGCTTGCTACGTCCGATCACCCTTTATCCTTTCCCGACTCAAGTGATTGCAGAAATGTGCGGACAGGTAAAAGGAATGCTAGCGGTGGAAATGAGTGCGGGCCAAATGGTAGAAGACGTGTTACTGGCGGTAAACGGCAAGGTAAAAGTAAAACATTACGGAAGAATGGGCGGTGTGATCCCGACTCCGGAAGAGATAGTTGATGCACTTAAACAATTAATTATTGAATGATATGTCTATCGATATTAATGATATAATCAAACCGGAGAACCTGATTTATAAAAAGAGTTCTCTACTTACCGAAAACATCATGCACTACTGTCCCGGATGTACTCACGGAGTGGTCCACAAGTTAGTTGCAGAAGTAATCGAAGAATTAGAAATACAGGACAAAACCATCGGAGTTTCTCCGGTAGGCTGTAGTGTCCTTGCTTATAATTATATTGACATCGATTGGGCAGAAGCCGCACACGGACGGGCTCCGGCCGTAGCTACCGGC
>CAJMSX010000068.1 GCA_905216195.1 uncultured bacterium | reverse complement strand
GCAAAGATAAAGCAAAACAAAACCATATTCCAAATTTTTACACCCTTTTTTTTCAGATTTTTAGTCACTCAACCCATAATAAATTAAGAAACAACATACTAGCCTTTCACCATCACTCCACGATTCCCATTTTAGTTCCCAGGAGAAACGTCATTTTCGAAATTTATCCTTATATTTGTTCATTCTTCACTTAAAATCGGTTGAAAATGGAAAACTATTCTTCAGAAACGAAAAGAATCAACGCCTGGAAGCGTACGAATGAAGAGCGTATTCTCAGTCAATGGAATCGCAATACCCGTTTTTGGTTTATTCTCACGATTTTATTCTGCGGACTCAGTGCTTTAATTTACGGGTATATAAAAGGCCCGGAAGCTCTGGAAGACGGTTTTTTTATATATTGGCTTATTTACGGCCTGGTTTTTCCTATCGTTTACTGGCTGATCAACCGACGGAAAGTTCAAAAAATACTCCGGGAAAAAAAACAAAAGGATATACAGGAAAAACACCCGGATATCCTTTAAAACTCATTTCGCCTCTTTTGTTATTTCCCGGTTCTGGACGGGATTAGCATATATTTTCAAAAAAATATTCATCAGATCCACGTGGTCTCCTTCAAAACATTCCAAACGCCTGTGCATACGGGCTGCAAAATCGCGGTATTCCTGAACCGTATATTGATCGGTATAATCAAAAGTATTATTCAGCATATCGTAAGCGATATAATTCGTATTCCATAATTTATAGCCTTTATAAATCCGTTTGTCAATCAAACGGGCGACTCCCTGGACTACCTCGTTCTTTTCCCCGGAGTTTAATTGACGTAGCTCCTTATATTCCAAAGGAGGGGTTATCTCAAAATGCACCCCACCCTTGGGTTCCGTAATGCCGGCCATGATGCTATGCATATCTTCTCCCGGAGCTTTCAGGTATTTACACTCCCGCGACAGATAAAGCTCTCTGGCTTTCAGGTTATCACAGGTCTCGTATTGATAGGAGACCGCTATCGGAACGATATTCAGCTGTAACAGGTTTTCC
Organism: uncultured bacterium; assembly: GCA_905216195.1. Taxonomy (GTDB): domain Bacteria; phylum Bacteroidota; class Bacteroidia; order Bacteroidales; family Marinifilaceae; genus Culturomica. The sequence continues at coordinate 13,800 of CAJMSX010000068.1, read as the reverse complement.
ACGATATCGGATTCACCGCTCAACGCAAACATTTTAATCAATCCCTGGTCCGTTGCATCGTGCCCATCCTTCGTACGGCCATTACGTTGCGCAATCCATATCGATTCGCGTTTATGCAATAAAGTGTAACGGATATACCGGGAGAGATGTACGGAATTCCGGTAAAAATCGCGCGGATTTCCTCCCCGGATGACTTTAAACATCTTATTGCATTTCCCGATATCGACGATAAAATCATCCTGCATGAGATTACTGCCGAAAGTAATTTCCGAAGTTTGTAATCCCTGAGCAACCAAAGCGATTTGCAAAAGGGCAGAATCCAAGAATATATCCCGGTGATTAGAAACGAATAAGTAACTTTTATCAGGGCTCAGCCTTTCCAAACCCGAACAGGTAAAACCCGTCGTAGTCTTTTTTACAATGGCTTTTATGGCGCTATCCATCACCTGCAACTGAAATTGCCTTACTGATTCGATTTTACGGAATTCCTGCTGCAGGTATTCCACCGACTGTGTAGGATACAAATAAGCGGCCAAGGCCCTGAAATGAGGGTTACTGACAATGCGGTCCAGGGCAGCCGGAATCTCTTCATCCCGAAAAGGACGTAAATCATCGAAAACAGTCTCTTCCATACGGTTATTTACTAAAGGTTAGTTAGATATTTTATTCCTCCTTCTCTCCAAACAAAAACTTCCCATTTCTCAAATTTCTTCCCGGACGGACCGATGGTCTATAAACTTGGTGGGTTTACGGTTCATATCCGGAAACTGAATTTTTCGAATTTCCTCTATATCGGAAAACCGGATGTCGGGTGCGACCCTTAATTTCGCCCGGAACCGGTCTTTTAACTCCTTAACGGTATCTTCATCCTTATGCTCCCGGCAGCCTACATGTATTTTTACAGCATCGTTTCCACAATCGTCGGAAAACACTTCGACCAGATAGTTCTCGACATAATCCACGTTGTCCAACACATCGAAAATCGCAGCGGGATACAGGGTAGTACCTTTATATTTCACCATTTGGTTTCTCCGTCCGATGATCGGACTGATTCGCATAGTCGTTCGTCCGCAAACGCAAGGTTCTGTATGGAAACGGGCAATATCTCCGGTACGGAAACGCAATAAAGGCATGGCTTCGACCCCGAGGGTAGTTATCGTCAATTCGCCGGCCTCTCCCTCCTTTACAGAGTTTCCGTTTTCATCCAATAATTCCGTAATAATTAATTCGGGATGGTGATGTCCTCCCTGTCCGCAAGTACATTCGGTAAAGGTCGTAGCCATTTCCGTGGAAGCATAAGTCGAATAAAGCTGAATATCCCACTTTTCCCTGATTTTCTGTCCCAATAAATTCAACGAAAAATCCTGCTCCCGAAGATTTTCTCCTATACAAACAGCCTTTCGAATGCTGGAATGCCGGTAATCAATACCGTGTTCTTCCGCATACCGAATAATTTTCAGAATAAATGAAGGTACACAGATAATAGTATCCGGCTGGATGCGGCGAATCGTATCCCATTGCAATTCAGGAATACCGTTCCCCACCCGTATAATACTTCCTCCCAATTTCCGAATGCCCAGAAAATAGGCCAAACCGGCCATAAATCGTTTATCGATGGTGGTCATCAGCTGGAAAATATCCCCGGGCTTTCCGTCAGCACAAGCAAAGGAAATCGCTTCGTTATATGCCAGGCGATCGAGATCCCGGTCGCTCATGGCAAAGGTTACCGGATCACCTAAGGTACCGGAAGTCGTAATGTAATCTACAATCTTCTCCCGGGGGACACAAAGAAAATCCCGGTTGTACAGTTGTAACTCTTTTTTCCCCGTCCAGGGGATATAGGACAAATCCTCCAGCCTACGGATGTTTTCCGTACGGATGTTTTCCTGCTCGAACATCCTTCGGTAATAGGGGGAATGAAGAGCCAGGTAATCCAGCATTTCCCGTAACCGTCTTTCCTGGTAACATTTAATTTCCGGTAAAGGCCGGGTTTCTATTTCAGGTATCAGCCCCTTCATATTTTTATTTGTTTATTTCTTTGGTAATTTGGTGCAACCATTTTTCAAAATTTTCAGGCCAGTGTCCGGCATCGGCTTTCCGTTTGGGAGAAATACCGAATCCGTGATTTCCCTGCCGGTAAAAAAATGCCCGATAAACACAGCCTTTCTCTTCCAGTTTGCGGGCCAGCACCTCACTATTTCGAACATCTACCGTTTTATCGTCCCGACAATGCACTAAGAAAACCGGTGGCATGCCCGGGCGGACATTTTTCTCAAGCGACATTTTTTCCGCTAATTCCGGAATAAAATGCCTTCCCAGTAAATTACGGCGCGACTTCCGGTGAACGATACTATCCTGCATGGAAACCACAGGATAAATCATAGCCACGAAATCGGGACGTAAAGAGACCTCCGGTCGTATGCCCAAGGGTTCCATAAAATTTTCCTCATAATAAATCCCGGCCGTACCGGCCAAATGACCTCCCGCTGAAAACCCCATCACCCCCACCCGGTCCGGATGTATACGGTACTCCTTCCCATGCATCCGCACCCACTGAATAGCCCGTTGTAAATCCTGTATCATAGCCGGATAATGATTTCCGTACATCCCCACCCGATAACGAAGAACAAATGCAGCAATTCCTTTACTTTTCAACCATTTCGCTACCTGATGCCCTTCGCGGTGAATACCCAAATAACAATAACTTCCTCCCGGACAAATAATTACCGAAATGCCCGTATTTTTATCCGGATCCGGCAAATAAACCGTCATTTCACTCCGCTTCTGTTTTTTCGTCAAGGGAACTTCCGTCCAGATTTTCAACACTTGGGCGGGACCTTCCAGCACCCACATACACCCTAACAGCAACAACACTCTTTTCATTTCTTAACCTCTTAATTCCAGTCTACTGACTGATTTTTTCACCGGATACTCCTTCTGGAGACACCCTTTGGTTCCAGAATTATTTTAAATTCTTTACCCCCTACCCCTCCGATTACTTTACCTAGATAGCCGCAGGAAGAACCGATATTCCTTTTATCTTGCGGAAAATATTTCCTCTATTTCTTCTTTCTTCAGTTGCCGGTAACGGGGAAACACCAATTTCCCGTTTTCTTCCGTAAAAATGACCTGAAAAAATTCCTCATCGTAAAACGAAAGTTTGGAATGGGTATCCGGATTACACTCCAAATAGATCACATCGGTAATATTCAGGCCTTTTTTCTCCCCGATCTGCTCCGCTAATAAACCCCCAGCAGCCGTGACCGACGTGCCCGGATTATCCTGATACAATTCCGTGACCACTACATACGTTTTTTTATTTTTTGAAAAAATCTTCAATCCGCATTTCGAGGGAATTTCCCACTGACCCGCATAATCAAAAATTTCATCATAATACTTTTCCGGTACTTTCATCACAAAAAACTTATTATTCCAACATACATTCAAAAATATAGGTTACTCCCTTGAGCCAATATACTCTATACCGCTTCTCCCCGGCAATTCATCGGCCGATCACCCCTATTACTTTAATTTACAAACCATTATACTATGACCCTGTCCCAAATAATCGTAAATATTTTCTATATACAATCCGGCCTCCTCTACCATCCGCCCCATGTCCTCCGAATGATACATCTTACTGTTTCCATTGGCCAAAGCCGTGAAATACACACTGATTTGAGTGAGACAAAATGCTGCAGGTTCATATTTTTGCCTGTCCCAAAAAGTTTCCATGATATACAAGCGGGTATTTCCCGTCATGGATTTTGCGGCCCGGCTCAATATGCTTACGATCTCCTCCTCTCCGAAACAATCCAGGAACTGGCTCATCCAAATCGCGTCGAATTGCTTATCCGTAGGGAAACAGGCATTTTTATCCAATAAATCGATGCCATATCCATCGATACGCTCGGCTCCCTCCTTCCCCTGGGTCTGCGCTCTCATCATTTCCAACTGTTGGGGCAGATCCATTATAGTAACCCGCACCTCCGGGTTATGGCGGACACATCGCAAAGCCCAACGTCCCGTATTCCCGCCGACATCAAGTAAAGTACGCGTTCGGTTAGCGAATACAATCGAAAGGGCTTCGTCAAAAGAACTGTCGGAATAAAAATGATCAAAACCGAACCAACTTTTCTGTACCTGCTCGGGCAATTCGGACAACCCTTCGTAAACGGTAGGCCAGTCACCGAAATGTTTCAACCCAACCGGCTTACCTTCCAAAAGCGATTCCTCCAAACGAAACATTCCTTCATAATTGACATCCTGATTGAAATCAATATTTACCCGCGTGGCGGGATCATTCAAAAGAAACCACCCGGTCTTAGAGAGAGTAAAACGATCCGTTTCCGGATCCACCAGAATAGAACCGATCGTCAGGGAAGCATCTGTCAACACTTTTACGGCATAAGCCGACAAGCCGGTCTTTTCGGAAATCTCCCGGCGGGTAAGCCCTTCTTTACTATTTCGAAGCATCTCCAATATCCCAAACTTTATCATCAAACGGGAAACCTGAAACACGATGGGACCAAACGCTATAAACTCGGCCAAACGCTGAGCGTCACGGGCAGAGAGCTGTTCTTTCGTATACATTTTTTTTAAAGCCGGAAATAAATTCATAGTCAAAAAATTATATCAGTTTTTATTTGCAACATTCTCCGAAACCATCCTGACAGCGGGGACTCAACGTCCCGGGGACGCCTGTGACGCAGCCCTCTCCTGATTTCCCGGAATTCTCTCCCTGACAATCTCTTTACCAAAAGATTTATTTACCAATTTCCGGTCACGCGGACGGTAAGTGCCGTCCTCCATCTCCCGCATCATCACCCGGGCAAACAAACGGAACATTTTAGATTCCTGTGTTTCGTCCCCATAAAACGATTTCCAGGCATACTCATACAATTCCTGCAATTTCTCCGGACTCATTTGTTTGGGTTGGAAAACGACCTGTCCGGCATTGTAGTGATTCCAGTCAAAATCGAAAATCCGGTTTTGCCGGTATAAATCGTCATATCCTTTTGTATGCGGGAAAGGTGTCATCACCGTAAACTCCGCCAAATCGAGATCGATTTCCAGTAAAAAATCGATCAATCGTTTACAATCGTCTTCCGACTGATTATCCAATCCCAGCAAAATCGTACCTTCCACCCCTATGCCGTAATCGTGATACCGTTTCACCCGTTCCTTGATATAATCGGAAGTATCGTACACCGCCTGATATACATACCAAGCCCCTGCCTGCGCAGCCAGATCGAGTACTTTAGGATCGTCTTCGATCGTATGACTGATCCATTTTTTCTTCAAAGGAATCATTTCTTTAAACAGTTCCAATTCCCACTCCTTATTCTGAGCCAGGGAATTATCGACGATAAACAACCGATTGTTATCGATCGTTTCCAGTTCTTCAATTACCCGGTCCATCGGACGCGGCCGGAAAATCCGTCCTCCCAAATAAGATACGGCGCAAGGATAACAACTGAAACGGCATCCTCTGGAAGCGTGGAACAAATCTACCATCTGTACTCCCTTGTGGTTATACAACTCCCGTTTATACAAATCGCGCCGAGCCGGGCCTACCCATTCGATAGGCGGCTGCTTACCCATAAAATTGTATACTTTTTTCAAGCAACCGTTTTTCCAATCCGTCAATACCTCTTCCATTCTTCCTTCCGACTCCCCCAAAAATACCGAATCGGCATGTTCCATCGTTTCCTCGGCGTGAAGCATGGTGGAAATACCTCCGAACATCACCTGCTTGCCCCGTTTTCTATATTCGGCAGCGATTTCCCATCCCCGTTTCACCTGGGTGCTCAACATCATGGAAATGCCGACGAAATCACATTCTTCTTCAAAATCGATAACTTCTACATTCTCATCCGTAAAAGAGACTTCAACATACTGGGGTAAAGTAGCTGCAAAGACGACCGGCCCGTGGGGAGGTAAATTAAACGTCGTCTGTCCGGGTAATTTTTCCCACTTCGGATAAATCAATTTAAATTTCATATTCCTCTAGTTTAGGTTACTTGACGATACACTATTATTTATCTTTTCGATCAAAGGTTCTATACCGCCCGTCATACCTGCCACCGTAATCATCGCATTCAAAGGAACACCGAGAATTCCGTGCAAATTGATATTCTGACCGGTCAGCCATAAATTACGAACCTTTGTATTGGGGGAAATATGGGATTGTACCAGGTTATTACAATCTTTAACGTACCCATACAGCGATCCCTCTTTCGATCCGGTATAATCCCGGATCGTCAAGGGTGTAGCTCCGAAATAACTTTCGATTTTATCCCGCACTCCCGGGAAATAAGATTCGAATTTCCGAAGCACCTTTTCTTCACACGCCTTTTTGAAAGCCTCATATTCCTCTCCTCTCTGCATGCGGGAAGTGTGTTCCCACCGGCGCACATCATCGAAATTCATCAGGCAATTGATAATGATTTTCTGAGCATATTCTTCTTTCCCTTCGGCTTCGGGAGGAGTCATGACCATCATGCCCGTAGGCCATTCTTCCGGCTTATAACGGCCGATTTCCCAGATCTGGGAATATTTGTCCGTACAATACATATTACTATTCAAATAGGGAAACGACTTTTCTTTCATTTTTACGAAAAGTACGAAAGCAGAATAGGTATTGGGAATAGAGTGCATCCGGTTCCTGTACGCTTTTACAAACTGGGAAGGATCAATCAGATTTAAAGTAGTAGCAGGATGTAAAGAGGATACATATTGTTTGGCTGCATACCGTTTCCCTTTCTCCGTCACTACATATTGCACCTGTCGGTCTTGAGCCACGATTTCCCGTACTCCGTCTCCGCATATCACTTCTCCCCCATATGCGCGAATCATATCGGCCATGGCGTCGGCCAATTGCTGACTGCCCCCGACAAAACGGGAGGCGCCTTCAATAAACAAGCGATTGATGATGGCATGCACGTATACGGGCGTTCGTTCATAATCTCCGGCATAAAGTGCATTATTCCAGGCCAGCAAGGTTTGTAAATGCGGATCGCGGATATAACGGGCAATAAACTTTCCGACAGGCATAGCGACTTCCTCGTTTTGATAAAGTTCCTGTATATCTACATCCGGCAACCGCATATTGCAGAGATAAAATTTATCCGCTATGGCATACAAAGCTTCCGTATATCGTCTGATATTTTCCTTTTCTTCCGGGAAAAGCCTTCCCCATTGATCAATAAAGTTAGCTTTCCCGATACCGACCGGATATTTCCTACCGTCTTCTTTGACCAGAATCACATCGAAAGCCTCCGGATCGAGCGGCTTTATCTTCAACCGGTCGAATATGCCCAGATAGGTATAAAACTTGCGTAATATCCCTCCCGGTTGAAATCCGCTGATGTAATGAATTCCGGTTTCATAAACGACTCCCTGCCGACGGAAGGTATGTAAGCCTCCCCCGACCGTATGGTGTTTTTCCAAAACTGTCACCCGGTATCCTTCTTTACACAAGAGACAAGCCGTATTCAATCCGCCGAGTCCTCCTCCGATAATAATAACCGTCTTCTCCATATTCAGGCTTTGTTTATAGCTTTTATAATCGTATTTATACCTATCAATTCCGCACAGGTAAGCATAGCTCCGTTCGTAACGCCCAACATACCGTGTGCATTGGTATTTTGTCCGGTCATATATAGATTGGGGATATGCGTTCTCTGAGAGACCACTGTTTGGGCCGGACTATTCACATCCCGTAAAATGCCGTACATAGCTCCGGCTGTCGTCCCCGTATAATTTTCATACGTCAGGGGAGTAGAAGCCTGATAAAAAGCTATTTTTTCCTTGATCCCCGGGAATTCCCGGTTCAAAGCTGCAATCAATTGTTGCGCCCTTTTTTCCTTAAATTCCTTATATGCGGTTCCCCGATGCCCCACCGTTGTTCCTTGCCACTTCTGCACTTCTTCATACCGCATATAAGAAATTACCAATGCGCTGTCACTATACTCTCCCTCTTTTGCAGGAGCCTGGTGCATGTATAAATATCCCCGGGGCCAGTCTTCCTCCCGATACTCTCCGCAACTCCATATATCGCAAACTCCGTAATGAAAAAAATTACTGTTATAGTAAGGTACGACTCCCTTTTTAAATCCGATATACAAGGTAAAACAAGCCATCGTATTTTCCAGGTTTCGGATCCGCCTGCCGAAAGAGCGTTTCGCCATCGCTTCATCCAACATGCTCACCATGGCCTGCGGATGAATGGCAGATATAAAATTTTTTCCTTCCACATACCGTCCATCCTTCAAGTGCACCGCCACCATCCCTTCTCCGGACCCGACAAACTTTACCGCTTCACTATTTTCCCATACCTCACCCCCCATCTTTTCGATCGAAGCGGCCAGAGTGTCGGCCACGGACTGCCCTCCTCCGACAATCCGGTAAGCACTTTGTATATAAGAATTGTGAAGAAAAGCATGTATAAAAAAAGGTGTCCTTCCTTTTACTCCGGCATACAAAGGAAGGTTCCCCGCCAATACATGCTGTAAAACGGGATCGGTCGTCAATCTTCCCAAATAATCGCTCACGCTTGTTTTTACGTACTCCGTTTCCAAAGGCAATGTCTGTTCCACCTCTTCCAAGCGTGAAATCGGAGAACTGACGGACAATTTATACAAAGTCTCCGTATAGGCCGCCAACGCTTTTCTTTCATGCGGAAAGAAGGCCGCCAATCCTTCTGCATAGGCTTCATATCCCATAGCCGAGGGATAACGTTTTCCCCGGTAGGATATGACATCGAAAGCCTGCTCGTCCAGTTTGCGTAAAGGGATGCGGTCGAGCAAGCCGAAATATTTCCAAAAACGCCAGAGCAACTGTCCTTCTTCCATACTTCCGATATAATGCATGCCGGTATCGAAAAGTATTCCTTTTCTCCGGAAGGATTGCAAACATCCCCCGATCCCTGCATTTTTCTCCAGTACCACCACACCGAGCCCTTGTTTGCTCAGTATATACCCGCATAACAAACCGCCTAACCCTCCTCCGATAATGACGACATCGTATTTCATAACGTCAGGTCTAAATAGTAATTATATTCTTCTGCCGGAATATCCGACACGCTCCCGGCCTTATATTGCAAACGATCGGGGCGTAGCCGGCAATGTTGGGCTACGGCAATCTTCTCTTCATCTTCGTCGATCGCCAGAATGCAAATATCTTTCCGTACCAAAGCACAAAGCAAGCTGAAGGTCCCCACACCGCAATGAGCGACCAACACCCGGGCTCCCCCGGGAATGGCCGCGATGGTTTTCGCGTACAGGTTCATCCGACGTAAATCCCGACGGACTTCCCGCTCAATTTCCCGTCCTTTATACAAATAACTTCCTATAACGGCAGACTTAAAATAGAAGGGAGTTTCCGCTTCCCGGGCTATCTGAGCATATTCTTCTTCAAAAAGACGGCGGATTTTCCGGCTGCGCTCGGAATATCCTTCTCCGAAAACCGTCTGTTCCGGAACAATCCGCGGTAAAATTTTCACCGTAACGCTTCCTTTTCGCAACACCAGCTCGCTCTTCGGCAACACATGTCCGATTCCGTGAAATACCACGGGTATGATATCCAACTTCAATTGCTCGGCCAAATAAAAGGCACCGCGGTGGAAACGGCGTATGGAACAATCCTCCGAACGGGTCCCTTCCGGAAAAACCACGATGGAATAGCCTTTTTCTACCAGTCCTCTCAAACGGTCTACGCTCTTTTCAATTCCATCCGCCACCGGATAAAAATCCGCATAGCGAATAATATGTCCGTAAAAGGGACAATTCCATACCCATTCGTTAGTCAGCACCACAATCTTGGGAGACAACATTAAAACATACATTAAATCGATATGGGCCTGATGGTTACATACGATGATTCCCGGACGGGCAAAATCTTCCTTTACATTTCCGATTATCCGGCTTTTAATGCCCGGCAAATGCCTCACCACCCAAGCAGACACCCGGTACAATTTCCGGTGAAAATGCAATTTCCGTTCCTCCGTCGGCTTATGTAATTTCAGTAAGAAGAAACCGTATAACGTTAACAAAAAGCTACCGATTAAAAAAACGGTAAATGCATATCCCGTTACGCACAAATTCCTGAACGTCAAAGGCATCAAACGGTAGTTACCTTTTTTTTCCACCATCCAGCGAAAAATTAAAGGAGGCAGAAGAAAAGCGATCCCGACCACACACACCATACCGATCACTGTCACTTCCGCCAACGAATGCATGGCCGGATGAGCCGCCAAAATCAAAGTGCCGACTCCGATAAACATGGTCAGGGCCGAAAATGCAACGGAAGTTTTATAGGAGGATAACATCTTCCGTCCGTAGGCATACTCATACATCAGACCGTCGACAATAAAGAGCGTATAATCATCCCCCAATCCGAAAATAAAGGTGGCCAGAATAATATTGACGATATTGAAGTGAATATCCGCCAATCCCATAATTCCCAAAATCCAGAACCAACTGATCGTCATAGGTAGAAAGGCGATAAACGTCAGTTCCAACCTTCCGAAAGCAAACCAGATAAAAAAGAGAACCAAAAAACCGCAGATATAAAAAACGATATTGAAGTCTACGGAAAGTACATTAATCATACGTTCCGTCAGGGTCAGCGCATCGAACACAAAGGATTTCGGCTGATTGTCCAAGGCGGTGTACACTTCCGACATCTTGCCGGGCCGGGCATATAAAATCGAGATCAAAGCGGTTCTATCCCCTTGTTGAATGAAATACTCTTTCAAAAAACTTTCCCGCATCAGCCGGAAATATTCCGGAGATTCCACCTCAAACGGTCGGTTCCACAAAACCTCCAGGGGACGAAAAGCACCCGGACGGAAACCGGCTTTCCGCCCTTCTTTTTCGGCTATTTTCAGCAAACGGTCCCCGTATTTCGATTTAAACAGTCTCCACCGTTCGAGTTTCACTTGTTGTAAAGAATCCGAAGGCAGAAAATAGCCGATACCGGAACAGCCGACCAATATTCCTTTTTCCATTAAACCGTCAATCGTCCGACGCTGCTTTTCATATTCCCGCAACGCTTCGTTCAAACTACGCCCTTCGGACACATGATAAATGCTCTTCTCTCCCAAAGTCGTGTAAGCACTCAATTCGGTGAAAGCCTCCTGTTGCCGGGGAGTCATATAATTGATCTTCTGAAAATCGGTTTCAAAAGTCACCTCATTACTATAAAAAGCAAAAAACACGGTCAATATGAGGACCGCCCAAACCAATCCTTTTTTTTCTTCCGGATGGAAATCGACAAAGCGGGTCACCCAACGGCTTTCCTGGACGCCGACCTTTTTCCCCGCCCAATGCGGCATAAAGCAGAGTACAAAAACGATCGTACCTATTAATGAAAAAGCGGCAAAAAGTCCTAAATCCCGCATAGAGGCGGCACTGATGAATAAAAGACTGAGGAAAGCTCCCACCGTTGTGATATTTCCCGTAAGCATGGGAGTCGTAATATCACGCAAAGCAGCCCGGGGATCCGGCTGATGTTTCAAATGAATCAAATAGTGCAGGGAATAGTCTACAGCTATACCCAGAATCACCGAACCGGCCCCGACCGCAATAGCGGATACCGTTCCCTGGAACAGGTATAAGACGGACAATCCCATACTTGCCCCAAAAGCCACCGGAATACAGACGAGCAACAGAGGACGGACGCTGCGGAAAAACCATCCCAGCAAAATGACAATCAATACCAAGGAAATAATCATGGATTTCCAGGCATCCGCTTTAATCCGCTCGGCATTCGCGACAGCCACCAAAGGAGCCCCGAAATAATCCGCCTTTACTCCTTCCGGCAACACTTTTTCGGCATGGGCAAATGTTTGCGCCAGCAATGAGTTTCCGGCTGTCTCGCTACCACCGTGAGAGGAAGTGACAAACATCATCAAATGACAACTGTCTTTGGAAAAAATATACTCATCGATCAGGCAATAACGGTCGTTCAACTGAAAATTTTTCAATCGCTCCAATACCGGCGCAGAAAGGTGAAACGGATCGATGCGTAGCTGTTCTTTGACAGCAGCTCCAGCCGGAGATACCAACAAAGCCCGGTTATTGGTGAATAAAGTAGCATACCCTCCGGCAGCCATTAAAGAGTCGAACCGCAGATAATCGGCTTCTTCCAAAAAATAAGGCATATTTTCAGTCAGGAAACGAACCACATCCATCAACCCGCTAATATCTACCCGGTATTGCATTTCCTTTATCAGCGAAGGACCTCCCAAAGAATCCAGCTGATGGGCAAACTCTTCGGCTCCCTCGATCAAGCGTCCGATCCTCTCCTCGGGGTCCGACAGAGTATCAGTTACCGAAAACCGGACAAAAATTTTATCGGCAATTCCCAGGTGTTTATACACAAAATTCAAGCGCTCATTTTCCTGATTATCGGGCAAAAAACCGGAAATATCCTCCTCCATCGTAATGCGGCTTCCCATCCACAGCATCCCCGCAAAAAGCAATACGGGCAACCCGATTTTCAACCCGGCATGCCGGCGCAAAATATCATATAATCTTAAAAAAAATCCGGTCATGGTTTTCTCCTTATCATCCAACGGTACAAGCGGTTCGGATAACCGTAAACCACCGCTCCGAACACCAGAAAAGTATTCAATACGCTGATTCTCGCAAAATCCCGGAAAGGCCGGAAATGAGTGATCCGCTCTCCTGGAGGAGCATAGTATACATCCACCGGTATCGCCTTCAGCGGTATACCTCGCCAGGCGGCCTTCACCAACATCTCCAATTCACACTCATAGCGATTCGTACAAATACGCATTTTTCGCATCCTTTGCAGAGGATATAACCGATAACCCGACTGGGTATCGGGAAAACGAATTCCGGTTTGAACGCAAACTCATAAATTCGAATAGCTATTGCCGAACGTTTTTCCTCGGGGCATATGCCTTTGTTTTAGTATTTTTATTTGTTCAATCAAGGCTCCCCGTCTACACTCCGCTTCGGTAAGGAAGCCCACCAAATCCTCCGTTCGATGTTGTCCGTCCGTATCCATCGTCAGGGCGTAATCGAATCCCCTGGCCAAAGCTTCGGCAAATCCTTGTTTTAAAGCATAACCTTTCCCCCGATTGACGGTATACGAAACCACCGTTATGCGACCGGCATAGGCATCCAGAATTTCCGAAGTCGAATCCGTTGAACCGTCATTAACCACGATAATATCGGTCGTATAGGCACACAAAGCATCCATCACCTGAGCCAGGGTTCCCGCATTATTATAGGTCGGTAACACCAGACACACTTTCAATCGCTTCAGTTTTTCAGTTATATCCACCATTCTCGTTCACGTTTCTCTTACGGGCTTCATATCCAGCCGTATTCCGTACTGACTTTTGCAAATTCCACTTCCCCGTCGGAAATCAGAATAACGGCTTTAAGACCGGTCCCCGTCTCGCTGCACTTCACGCTAAACCTTACTTCAGCATGTTCCAAAGGATTCAGTACATTTAAAAATTTAATATTTTTTGCACTTTTCATTCGTAACGTCTTCCCATACTGAACGGCCAGTAATTCCTGGCACATTTGCAAAATGCACACACCGGGAGTTATGGGATTACCCGGGAAATGAACCTGATAAATCACATGCGAGGGATTTAATTTCACCCATTCTTCAAAACCCCCGTCTATCTCCTTTTTCCCGATACTTGTATAAAAGCCCTTCAACATATCACCTTATTATAAATCAAATAAATCCGACGCTATTTCCTTGTTGATTTTCTTATCCTTAAATTCTATCCGGGTAGTATCTTCGCCCTGT
>CAJMSX010000067.1 GCA_905216195.1 uncultured bacterium | reverse complement strand
TGAAGACAAATGCCCCGTCCCCGTGATTGCCCTAACGAAAGAAGATAGCTAATACATATCTTCTCACCGGGCGCAACAGCATCCAGACGGCTGACGAGAGGCGCCATCGGAATGAACGGCAGGAAATGATACTTCCCCCCGGACGTTCCACACGAAGGAGGAGACCGCAGATATCTGCAGCAGGGGCGGTTTCTCCCGGTCCGCAAACACCATCCCCACAAAGACGGAAAAGCCCGCCGCAATGGCCGGTAATACGATGGAGAAGGTACTCTCCCCGATAACGGAACAGCACGACACTTCCCCGGCGAAGCGCTTTTGTAGAGACAGGTACGATCACTACCGTATCGCATCCACCGCGCAAAAAGGGAAACATGCTATTACCCACCAACCGGAGCTTCACCGTTCCGCCACGTCTCAAAATAGCTTCGGCCTCTTCAAAAACAAATCGGTTCGGTAAAGTTTTCATCTTTTTTCAGGTATTGATAAAGAAAGTCCCTAGAAAAGGGTACGGAACGATAAACGGACGGCTTCTGCATCGGGCAGACAAGCCAAGTGATAAACCGGAATATGACATAACACCTTCGACAATATAGAGCAGACATGCCCCCTCAGTATTTTATCCCGGGCAAAAGCCGGAGGACAGGAAGGGAACAGAGCCCCGAAAGCTTCCACTATTTTTAATTGCCGAATCCGATTATACGGAGCTTGAGAAAGACGTACCACAGCAGCCAATTCCGCCCGTTCGTTGCGATAGCACGGAGTCTTGCCGCTCCAAGGCGAACCGTAAACAAAGGGAAGGTCTCCGCAGATCCGGACTACCGGACTGTCGTCTTTCATCAGTATGACTCCCGGAACATGCTCCTGCCACAGGCGGGTTTGGGTACTTTTGCCCGTGCCTGATTCGCCGAGGAAGAGCACAGCCTTTCCCCGACAGACAATGACTGAAGCGTGCATACACAGGGTTTGCTGCGCAGCTGCGAGCAACCCATATCCCACCCACAAGGCAAAACGAAGCAATCGAGGGGATTTACTACCCGAAAACGTACACTTCCCGCTATCGGGACGACAGCATAATTCCAACACCTGCCCGTCGGGAGAGCACATCTGAAACACATATTTTCCGCTGTTTTCTCCCGCAAACGTACAATTTATTTCGTCGAAGGCAAAACGGTAAAAAACGGATTGCTTCTCTATCCCCACAGCAAACGGCTGGGGACGCCTGTTTCCTTCGGACAGCGTACCAGCAAAAGATGCAACCGTATCACACCCGGTCAGAATCATTCGCATACCAGGTTCCGCTTCCGGGCGATTTGTTTCAAAAGGAGCAAATCCTGGGAAGCGGGTAATGCTGTCTGCTTCGTCTCCTTCTATTTTCAGCAGATGACCGCCAATGCTGTAATATCTCTCCATACTCAGTCGTTTCCAAGTTGTATAATCCGGTCGCAGATCTGTAACGAACTCTCCCGGTGAGCCACCATCAGGAGCGTAAGTTCTCCGGCGTCTGCCAGTTCTCTTATTACTGCCGTCACTTCTTCTTCCGTTCGGGAGTCAAGGGCGGAGGTGGCCTCGTCAAAAAACAGCACCTTCGCTCCCTTATACAGGGCACGGGCAATACCTAAACGTTGCCGCTGTCCTCCCGAGATACGGCAACCGTTTTCTCCCAGCCGGGTGGCCATTCCCTCGGGCAGCGAAGCTACCCAGGCATCCAAACGCACCTGTTCCAACACCCGTTGCACACGCACCGAATCCGCTTTTTCCGGTAATAGAGCGGGAACTATATTTTCGATCACCGTACCGTCAAAAATAAAAACCTCTTGGGGCACATAACCCACCATCCGTTGCCAAGCCCGTCGGTTGGCGGCTGTTAGGCAGGTACCGTCAATATGTATTTCTCCGGCATAAGGCGTAAAGAAACCCAAGAGCAAGTGGAACAAAGTGGTTTTACCCACCCCGGATATACCTCGCAGGCCCACTACTTCACCCTGCCGAATGGAAAATGAAAAGTTCCGGATTAAAAATTCTTCAGTACCAGGATAAGCAAAAGAAAGGTGCTCCACCTTTATTTCCTGCCGGAATATCAGTTTCTCCTCCTGAACGACCGGAATATTTTCCTTGCTTAAAGCTGCTGTAAGCGTATCGACCGTAAACCGGTTATTGTATATCTGCATCCATCCGCCCAGCAACGAACGCACTCCCGGTAATATCCGGAAAGCGGCAGTACCGAATACGGCAAGGGTTCCCAACAGAACATCCCCCTCACCCCCGGTAACAAGTAACACCAGCAAAGCCATGGCCATCCCCGTCTCCACCAATGCCGAAGGTAACTGCTGACAAATCCCCAGTCGCACCCTGTTCCGGCTGATTTCCTCCATTCCCTCCTGGAAACGGTCGTTGACTCTATCATAAGCCTGATTGGTTTCTATTTCAACATATGCCCGAAAAAGTTCCTGTACCACTTGCCATTGACGACGTTTAGCCCGGTTTTCCGCTTCACCGTAACGAGTTACACGATTGTGCATCACATACATATAGCCTCCCACCAGAGGTAGGAAACAAACAATCAGCCATACTGCCGCCAGGGGCGAATACACGAATAAACCCGTCAACAGCAGCAAGAGGAGTAGCGCCTCACCAACCATCCGCAACAGAGGCGCGAGTACATTCAGCACGAAAGCATAGCATACATAATTCACCTCATGGGCCAACGTTGCCGGGCCTGTTTCCCGTACGAACAGCAAACCGCAACGATAATAGTGGTCCAGCAAACGGGCGGAAAAATAGCGGTAAAGCGCAAGTAGATAGCGGCTCTGGAAGCGGTCTAGCCAGAGACCGGCCGCATTTTTTGCTAGCAGGAAGAGCAATCCCGTCAGGGCTGCCCATACCGCGTACCGCTGTCCTTCCGCCTCTTGGAGCAGCATAAGCAGTACGGACAACAGAGCTGCCACCCCGGCAAAATCGAGCAAAGTCTTCAGCAGAACCGCAACAGCCATCTTCAGGCTGCGTCCGCGATAAGCCCCTGGCAGTAAACCGATGATGCGGTGTATATTCATTTCAATTTCAATAGAATGCCGGGGTGTAATAGGTGAATCACCAGCGACCACCAGAGTCGCCGGGCGAATGTCTGATCGTGTACCAGCCGGTATTTCCACCGGTCACGGATAAGGCGGCGCCACTTAAAAGTAATAATATCTAGCGAACTGGGATCTTCAGGCAGGCAGCCCGCCGCAGGGCGGAGAATATCGGTGAGGATACGTTCCTGCAAGACTTCCGGAACCAGAAGCGGATTGTACTTTGGCGGAATCAGACACCTGCCCCCCTGTGCCTTTATCCCTTCAGGAGCGACCTCCTGCTGATCGACCTGGGGGAAAGGGGAAAAGCCGGAAGGCAAACCCAGATAGTTTATAGATAACGCAGTGAAAGCTTCCATAGGAGTTAACAGACGAACTTTGCTGAGGAGCGCGCGAAATGCACCGGCATCATAGTGTCCGTGATGAGCCCGCAAAAAACAGACCCAGTCGCAAAGGTGACGCAGGGCGAGACGGTTTGCAAAATGCGTACACATGTGACGAGCCAGGAAGATCATGTTAAACGTAGCCGGCGGTAAGGTCAGCAGGGAGTCGTCGGGAAGACGGAAAAAGCGGCTACCGCCGGCGGATATGACCTGTTTCAGTACAGGTTCAAGTATACGATCGACCCGAAAATCCTTCACATTGAGGAATGTACGGTGGTTTTCCACAGGAATACCTTCGAAACGGAAATAGGAATGCTTTGATCCGTGAAATTCTACAGGAATGCCTTGTGAGGCGATAAGACGGTTGCCTTCGGCATATCGCCCGAAAAGCCAGATATCGAGGTCTCCACTCTCCCGATGGGCCGGAACAGGATAATCGGCCGCCAGTCCCGGTCCCTTTAATAACATTACGTTGATGCCGTGGGTAGCAAAGAAGCGTACGAGACGAGCCAGAGTACCGAGGTAGCGGGCATGCTGCTGCGCAATAGCGGCAGTACCTGCTGCCCAGGCAATGTACAGAGGACGAGGCGGTTGCAAATTACAAGGCAGGGTGGTAAGTCCGTCGAAGGCAACTGCTTGTACCCCTTGGTGGGCGGCAAGTCGCATACAATTCACCCAGTCGCTATCCGTTGCTGTAGCAAAAGGGGCAGTGACTGCAGATTCTTTCCACAAAGCCGATCGCACCAAGGCAAAAAGCATAGTTTCCGGTAAAGTCAACGTCATAGCAACAGAAGGTTATGTTGCTCAAGAGCCCGGATCCAGACCTCAGCATCTGTTTTAGCCGTCTCTTCATCTACCTTGTAATGCGTGGCAAGGACCGCAGCTATATCGTCAACCGTAAATTCCTGCCCGTCCGCAAATTGTTCCCAGAGCCATGCTGCCGTGGTATTGAGGGAAATCACCCCGGTGAGGTCCGTTTCGGCAGCGCCCGGACGGATAATGATGTGTTCACCGGCAATCTGATGTACATGATAATTTGAGTTTAATCTCATAGGTCGTTATCATTTTAAATTTATGGATTAATTTCCTTCGTCAACTGAGCCTGCGTCTCTCTATCGCACTGGAGGACCGGAATAATCCTGCCCCCCTCACACCGTGAAATTCGTCTCCAATATATACCTCCGTCCTTTTGATCGTTACCTCAGGTGCTGTGGTACAACAATACAGTAATCCGTCGCATAAGAAATACCGGAGAACATCGCGAAAGCCGGATTCCACGGCAGGTACATCCATGACGTATGTTTGTCGACCGCTCAGGCGTAGTCCGCCGTAAAGCCGCAAACACTGTAGGTTTTTCCCCGATGTGAAAGGCATCCCGGGAGAGTGTGATTATTCCCACCAAAGCCGCGGATAAACAGGGTTAACGCCACCATTCCAGCTGCCGAGATTTTTCCAATATAGGTTCAACGTACCATCGGCTCCAGGGCCGGCTGTCCAAGCCACGTCCTGAGTGCTTGAAGGCCATGCGCCACTGTCACCGAATTGAATAATTCCATCGAAAGAAGTGTCGGAACCTACAATAGCTCCCCCTACCCCTTTAGTTTTCGTGTAACAATCTATGATAGTTGGATGCGGCGCCTCAAAATACCATCCACAGATACTGCCTATCTTGGCCCAGTTACTATTATTTGCCAATATTTCCCCCGTATAATAGCATGCCGTTATAGAAGATTGCACTTTGATGATGAATCCAACTATTCCGCCCACACGGGGCATTGTTTGCTTGTTGACCAGCGTTGCATCACTGTAACAAGCTGTAACAGTTACACCCTCGCCCGTTACACAACCTACAATTCCCCCTGTATAATTACCACCATAAGTGGGAATGGTTATTGAGCCGGAATACCTGCAACCTGTAATAATGGTATTCTTCCTTGCCGACCCCACAATCCCTCCTACCGTATCTTTTTGCGCTTCGATTTCTCCTTCGTATGAGCAACCCGAAATAATCGAGTTTGTTGCAAAACCGCATATACCCGCGGCCGAGCCGTTATAGTTTTTTGCTACGTTATTTTTCCCATTTATTACATGTACATTTCTGATGGCAGCATTCTGAACCTGTCCGAAAAGTCCGGCAAGATAGATAAAGTCTTTACTTATCGTCAGATTATTTATTTTATGATGTTGTCCGTCGAAATTTCCTTTAAAAGGATTATTCTTGTTTCCTATAGCTGTCCACTCTATGCCCTGCATATCTATATCTTCTGTGAGTTTAATCGTTTTTCCTTCAAAAGTGGCATTTTTACTGGCTACTCTCTCACTTAACCATATTATCCCGGTGGCATTATATATCTCATACGCCGATAACTGTTCTTCGGCAGTTAGAACATCTGTTTCGTCTGGAACTTCTAATTTCAGTGTGTAATTTCCTCCCTGTTTGAATCCCTCTACCGGGGCAACTTTTTCCAGGGTATAGGTGCAATTCACTCCATCAGCCACCGTCATTTCGACAGAGATTTTCAATCGTATGCCCGCAGTAATGCTTGTGGGATCCATCATCATCCAGAACTTCTGCGTAGAGCCCGCTGCCAAGTCTAGAGGATCGGTGATACTAAGCTGCAAAGCAGCGACGTCGTTCGCGAGCGAGTTATCGGAGGCTACAAGTAAATTATAACCTACTTTGACTTTCAAGTTACTGCCATCTTGCTTGGCCAGCGTGATTTTGTTTATTTTTACAGGCGTACTCCGTCCATTCGTTACATTGAACTGCAGGGAAGTGAAGAGGTGCTTGTATTTAAAATTTACCGGCAGGGGGTCGGTGGCACTTTCTATTGTTACTCCTTCCTGTCTGGCAACCAAAAAATCATACGTCCCGAGATGTGTATTATTATCCGGATTCGCCTGCTTTTGTATCGATAGATCAGGAACATATACCGACAAGCCATTAGCGTGCATAAACATAAAATAAGGATAATAAGAATAGAAATTATACGTATTACCCGCATTGAGTCCGCTTACATCAACATCGTCAGCTTCCAAAAGCGAAGTTGTGCCAGACATGGTAGGGCGGTAAGGAACATTTCTGGCATTATTTACTATACTAGCATTTCCGTTGTTATCTTTAAAACACACAATTCCTACCTTGTCGTAATTGGTTTGGTCTGCATCGTACCCTTTCCATTTGACAACAAAGCCCTCGGGAGTCTTTCCGTCCGATTCGTGGGAGGTACGTGTCTCAGCTCCCAGGCCTGCGGTAAATTGTACGTTCACGCCTGTGTGGCCCGCCACGGGTTCATCCGGGGTGGCGGGGTTATTGTCCGTATTTTCCTTGCTACACCCCGTTGCGCATATGAGCATCACACTAGCAAGCATTGTATAATAGCTGATTCTCTGTTTCATTTCCTTCCGTGTTTTAATTGTTTCTTACCATCCGTGTCCGGGCATAGGCGTGATCGAACTTGCGTATCCGCGTTCGGTTTGTACTTCAATTACTTCAATCGTTGGCGCCACATAAGGTTCTTTTTCCTGTAGCGATTGTGTTCCGGTAAGCCCGGGTTGCTGCTGTTTCTCGTTTCCCATATGGTTTGTTTTTATAATTATTAATCAGTATAACATATCTGTTGCGTTAGAACTTTCCTGCACGTTTATCTTCTACTTACCGGGCAGCGAACAAGCAACCAATTTAAACAGTCGTTTAAATTGGTTATCTAAAAGTGCATAGCCGGACCGTTTCCTAAAACCTGTCCCGTCCCTATTTCCTTTCTTTTCTCTATCTTTCTTTCCCTTTATATCCAATAATTTACCTACTACCCGCCGATGTCCTTTCACTCAGTTCACCGCTTTTATCCCTTTTATAAACTTTTCCAACCTTTTAAACGACCGTTTTCTCTGGTAATTTATAGGAAAAATAGATCGGAAAAACCGGAAAACCTAAAAATACCTCTGTACAAAACGATAGACAAATGCAAGCAACTCTTTTTTATTTTATACTCAAAATCAACAATTTATCATTCTAAACATTTCTGTATCGAATCGAATATCTACATCCATCATCCGTATAGACGTCAGGTTTTCTCCTCCCCGGGAGTTTCAGTCAAGTGTAGTTTTTCCGAAAATCCTTTCCCGATAAGCTGACATTTTTTAATTTTACACGGTATATGAGGAGTAACATTTAAACCCCCAGGAGGAATCCGGCTATGAAATTGAAAACTATTTTCGGTCTGTGTGTCTTTATTATATTATTCCTTTGCTGCAAAACACCTGCTACCGAACCGCACAACCGTACGGCATATGATGCCCGTGTCGACTCTCTTTTCCGTCAAGCTGCCGGCTCTCAGAAATCCCGGGATTTCCCTGCTGCCATCCATTTTTACAAGGAATTACTGAGCCTGACGCCACCCTCTACCGAAACGGGTGATACAACCGTTTCTTTAGTAAAAGAGGCTTTGATACAATTGATGTACTGTCATTTTTTCACCGGACAGCGGGGAAGTGCCGCCGCTTATTATCAGACGCTATATGCTGATACGACGTCGCGGAATGTGGAAATTTGCCTAGGGGATTCGCTTTATGAAGCCGGCCGTCTCCCCGAAGCCGTAGCCCTGATTGAACGGGCACTATCCCGCTCCGACAAAGGGATTCCCGCAGATGAATTATACGCGGATTACGGTATTGCCGGAGCTATATACAACCAAATGGGGAATCTTCCGGAAGCGATCCGTTGTACCGAAAAATGCGCGGCTATCCTTCGCACCCTTGAAGATAAAACAGACCTCATCAATGCTCTCGGCAACCTGATTTACCAATACCAGCAGGTGGGAAATTTCGACCGTAGCCTGGCCGCTTACGAAGAACTGATAGCGCTGAAAGAAGTGAAAGAAAACGCTTACCAACGTTGTATCGCCGAGGTAAATATCATCAGCATGTTCGATGAATGGGGATTGGACGAGGAAGTGAGAAAGCATTTGGAAACTGCCCGGCAGGCCGCTGAAGCTTCCGGCATACCGGAAGCCCGTCTGCGGGTGAAAAATCTGGAAACGGCATGGCTGCTCGAACGTGGCGAAACGCAAGCCGCTACCCTTGCCGTAGATACACTGGCTGGATTACTACCCACAGATACAACGGAATCATTCTATCGTATCTATTATCAGGACTTCCGGCTGATCACGGACCTGCTTAACGCTCCTGCCGGAGACCCGGATATCACCGCCCGGGCCCTGGACCGGATGCAGGAATTACAGGCTGCGCCGCTAGACCGTATCCGTTGTGATATCTGTTATTTCATTGGATGGACTCTCGCCCAAAAGGGCCTGCCCGCTAAAGCCATTCTCGCTTACGAAACCTGTGTGCCGTATATCTGCGAAAACCGCTTGTTGAATTTCCAGCGTAAAGTTTATCACGCTCTGGCTCGCCTGTATACGGAGAAAAAAGAGTATGCCACAGCCACCCGCTATTACACACGGTACGACACAGTCAACCTGGCCTTTACCAAGCGTCGGAATGCCGCATTGATGTCGCAGTTTCGCATAAAATACGAAACTCGCGAAAAGGAGCAGGCTAATGAATTGTTACGCACTGAAGTGGACCTGCAAAAACGTACGATTCAATATTATACGGTAACGGGCATCGCTATAGCCCTCTTGCTTATTTTGCTACTGACCCGCATCGTGATGCGTCACCGCGCTCTGCGCCTGCAACATATGGCCGATACCCGTCAACATGAACTGGATCTACTGCGTCAGGAAGAAGCCGAGCGTGTGATCCGGACACAGGAAACGGAACTGCGCCGGATGTTGCAGGAACGTCTGGAAATGAACCGTAAAAACGAAGAGTTGCTTACCGAGCTCGAAAAGAGCCATACCGAAGAACAGTTCCACCGTCTGATGGAAAGCCTTGTACCCCGTCTCCTTACCCCGAATGAAGAGCAGCAATTCCGCCAGCAGTTTGCATTGGTATACCCGACTTTTCTCCCCCGCCTTCGGCAGGATTATCCTACCGTCAGCCGGAGCGAAGAACTTTTGGTGATGTTTATCCGCCTCCACCTTACTAATGAAGAAATTGCCCTCACCCTCGGCATCCACCGCAACAGCGTGAATACCGCACGCTCGCGTCTCCGGAAAAAATTAGGGCTTCCAACCCACGAATCGCTGGAGGAATTCATACAAAAACTGTAACTTAATCCAAGTGGGGGCTTAATCGGAAAACCGATGGGAAGCGATATAAAAATAAATCCCGGTAAATCGATCGAGATACCGGGATTTGTTATTTTCCTCCTATTTGGCGGTGCGGACGGGACTCGAACCCGCGACCCCAGGCGTGACAGGCCTGTATTCTAACCAACTGAACTACCGCACCAAATTGGATTTGCTCTTCTTCCCTTCATTTTCCGTACAGCGGTCACAAAAGTACAACACTTTTTCTATTTTCCAAAATATATCCACAGAAATTTACATTTTACCGGTTGCCGGATCTACCACCACCTACATAACAAATTCTTTTCTATAACGTTATACTAGTGATAAAAGAAAAAGAAAAATGAAAAGATTTGAAGATAAAACGGTACTGATTACCGGCGGGGCCTCGGGAATCGGAGAAGCCACAAGCAGGAGAATCAGCGCCGAAGGAGGAAAAATCATCATCGCCGATTATGCAAAAGAAAAAGCGGAGCAACTGGCCCGGGAGTTACGGACCCAAGCAGCAGAAGCCTGTGCCGCTTATTTTTCCGCTACCGATTTAAAAAGCTGTGAGGAACTGGTTGATTTTTCCCTGAAAACATATGGGCACATAGATGTATTAGTGAATAATGTAGGAGGTACCAATCTCCAATTGGACCGGGATATAGAAAAATTGGATATCGGTTATTTCGACGAAGCTTTCCACCTCAACCTGCGTTGTGCCATTTACCTGACTCAACTGGTCGCCGAAAACATGAGTGTCTCCAAAGGCGGGAATATTGTCAATGTAGCCTCGATCGGCGGAATAAGCGGCGATTACAGGGGCACGTATTATGGAGCAGCTAAAGCAGGATTAATCAATTTCACCCGATACACCGCCACTCAATTGGGACGAAAAAATATCCGCTGCAACGCCGTAGCTCCCGGTTTAGTACTGACCCCTGCCGCTTTAAATAATCTTCCCGAAAACATGCGGAAACTCTTTATCCGCCACAATGCCCTTCCTTACCTGGGTAAACCGGAAGATATCGCAGCTACTATTGCTTTTCTGGCTTCCGAGGATGCGCGTTACCTCACCGGTCAGACTCTCGTAGCCGACGGAGGACTCACCGTACACAATCCTACTGTCGCAGATATTCTGGAAATGGAAAACGAATTTAATGAAATTTAAAAATACGTCACATGAAAAAAACAATCGTCGGAACATTTCTACTTCTTACGTGTACCGGTCTAAAGACACCGGCCTGTACGGGAATTTCCCTGACTTCCGGAGACAAAGCCTACATACAGGCCCGCACCATAGAATGGGGAGAGGGCTTTCTCCCCAGTGAATACGTCATCATACCCCGGGGTAAGGAACATACCGCTTATACCTCTACAGGAAAAAACGGAATGACGTTCAAAAGCAAATACGGTGTCGTGGGACTCTCCATCGTTCAGCAAGATTTTATTGCAGAAGGTCTGAACGAAGCCGGCTTATCGGCCGGGCTGTTTTATTTCCCGCGATACGGTAGCTATGCCCCTTACGATCCTTCCGAAGCCGCCAAAACCGTAAATGATTTACAACTGGTTAGCTGGATGCTCTCCCAATTCGCCACGGTCGAGGAAGTAAAAGCCGCCTTATCCGAAATCCGCATCATCGGAATCGATGAACCGGGCACCACCTCCTCTGTCCATTGGCGAATAGGCGATGCCGGTGGTAAACAAGTGGTTTTGGAGATCAAGGAAGGTATACCTTATATCTACGACAACCGGATCGGAGTGTTGACCAATTCGCCGGATTTCCCCTGGCATCTTACAAATCTCAACAACTATGTCAATCTCTATCCGGGCGGTACCGCCCCCCATCCCCTGGGCGATATCTCCCTGACGGCTTTCGGAGCCGGTTCCGGTTTTTTAGGAATTCCCGGAGATGTCACTCCTCCTTCCCGTTTCATCCGGGCCGCCTTTTATAAGGCCACGGCCCCCCAATTAAAAACTGCGGAAGAAACCGTATGCCAAAGCTTCCATATCTTGAACAATTTCGATATTCCCATCGGCATAGAGCATCCTCTGGGGAAAGCGCCGGATATACCCAGTGCGACCCAATGGACTTCGGTGATAGACCTCACCAATCGTAAAGTTTATTACAAAACTGCCTACAATAACACGATCCGTTGCATCGATTTGAAAACCATCGATTTTGAAAAAGTCGGGTATCAATCCCATCCGCTGGACTCCATCCGCAAACAGCCGATAGAACCGATAAAAATCGAGTAATTTAATCACTTATTTCCGTTTCCGGGGCGTCCTGATCTACCTTTACTACCGGCTGTTCCTTTTTCTCCGGACAGATATATAGCGGGAGTATGAATAAAATTCCGGTCGGAAAAGGGGCAAGCCCCGCAGCGGAAGCAGATTCGGTACAGTGCTCGTTCGGGAATAACGTTCGACTTTATTTCAATAAAGGCAGGCGGTCCAGCATACTTTTTAACCGGATAGCGAGGCGAGGAACGACACTTACGGCACAATCGCCTCCTAAAGTAACGATCCGTTCGGGATTTTCCCGCCTTAAAATATCCAGGGCAGCTTGAGTTTGCCTTACAATAGCTTCGTATGAGTTTATACCGTTCTTTACTGCCCGATCCTCCACATCGAGGGAGACGGGCACCTCGACCGTTTTCTGGCCGATGTCCTAAGAGCCCCGCTTGCTACCCTGTAGAAAATAAAAAAACCGGTAAATCTATGATATACCGGAATTTTCTTTGTTTTTCCTCCAATTCGGCGGTGCGGACGGGACTCGAACCCGCGACCCCAGGCGTGACAGGCCTGTATTCTAACCAACTGAACTACCGCACCAAATTGTCAACCGCCGTAAACAACAGCGGTGCAAATGTATGAGGATTTTTTGAAATAGCAAACTATACCCTGAAAAAAATAAAAAATATTTTCCCGGGAAGATAAAATTTGAATGTAAAAATATAGGCCGGTTCCAACGGCTTATTGAATTTTTTCTTTAACTTTGGCCGCATAATAATTACTAAATTAAAAAAAATTTTAAGATAATGAATGTACCAGCAGAATTAAAGTACACCAAAGAACACGAATGGATTCGTGTAGAAGGTGAAGAAGCAGTGATAGGGATAACCGATTATGCTCAGAGCCAATTGGGCGACATCGTTTTCGTTGAATGTGAAACCGTGGGAGACGAACTCGAAGCAGGAGATTCTTTCGGTACGGTAGAAGCGGTGAAAACAGTATCCGATCTGTATTTACCCGTAGCAGGCGAGGTTTTAGAATTCAATCCTGATCTGGAAGGTGAACCGGAACTGGTCAATAAAGATCCCTACGGAAAAGGATGGATTATCCGGATCAAACTGAACGACGAATCCGAATTAGACAGTCTATTGAGCGCCGAAGCTTATAAAGCGCTCATCTAAGCATAATGCAAAAAGCTGTACTCCTCTTGTAGAGGAAGTACAGCTTTTTTTGGCCCATTCTCCTAAACTTTGGTACTTATTTTAATTAGTCAATATTTAAAAATTAATTTTTTTAATTTTATACCTTTCCCTGAAAAAGGCGATTTATCCATATAACTCTAAATCTGAAATCAAATGACGCTAATAAAATCGATTTCCGGTATCCGGGGGACAGTAGGCGGGAGACCCGGAGACAATCTGACGCCCCTAGACATTGTCAAATTCGTATCTGCCTATGCCACCTGGTTAAAAAAAGGAGCCGGCAAAGAGAAAGCAAAAATTGTTCTGGGACGTGACGCCCGGGTATCCGGAGATATGTATGCCAAATTGGTATCGGCAACCTTATCGGGCTTGGGGCATAATGTGGTCAATATCGGGCTGGCTACCACCCCAACTACGGAAATTGCAGTTACGGCGGAAAAAGCAGATGGAGGTATTATCCTGACGGCCAGCCACAATCCCAAGCAATGGAATGCCTTGAAATTACTGAACAAGCAAGGAGAATTTCTGACGGCTGCCGATGGGGCCCAGGTTTTGGAATTAGCGGAAAAAGAAGATTTCACCTATGCGGAAGTCGATGAACTGGGAGAAATAACGGAAAAGGATTATACTTCCTACCATATCGATCAGGTACTGGGTCTGCAATTGGTCGATCGGGAAGCTATTGCCAAGGCGAATCTGAAAATAGCCGTAGATGCTGTCAATTCGGTCGGAGGCATCGTCATCCCGAAATTGCTACGGGCTTTGGGTGTAAAAGAAATCATCGAACTGAATTGTGAACCTACAGGTAAGTTCCGGCACAATCCGGAGCCTATTCCGGAGAATCTGACGGAAATTTCAGCCAAAGTGAAAGAATGCGGAGCCGACCTGGGAATTGTAGTTGATCCGGACGTAGACCGTTTGGCCTTGATTTGTGAAAACGGAGAAATGTTCGGAGAAGAATATACTCTGGTAGCCGTAGCGGACCATGTGCTGCAACATACGCCGGGCAATACGGTCTCCAATCTTTCTTCTTCCCGGGCTCTGAAAGACATAACCGAAGCCCGCGGACAACAATACCAGGCTGCGGCAGTTGGCGAAGTAAACGTAGTTGCTAAAATGAAAGAGACTCATGCGGTTATCGGAGGGGAAGGCAACGGAGGAGTTATTTATCCGGAAAGCCATTACGGCAGGGATGCTCTGGTAGGCGTAGGACTTTTCTTGTCGCACTATGTGTCGGAGGGTAAAACCATGACACAACTGAAAAAGCAATATCCCTCCTATTTCATTTCCAAGAATAAAATCACCCTTTCTCCGGAAATGAATGTGGACCGTATTCTGGAAGGCCTTAAAAAGAAATATGCGAACGAAAAGGTAACGGATATCGACGGAGTAAAGATCGATTTCCCACAGGGTTGGGTACATCTTCGCAAGTCGAATACCGAACCCATCATCCGTATTTATTCGGAAGCTGCTGACGAAAAAGCAGCCAACCGGCTGGCGGAAGAAGTTATCGCAACAGCCGAAAGTTTGTTCTGAAACGGATATTTTATAGGGAAAAATAGTAGACCCTTTTTTAAGTAAAACGAATGTCGGGCTAGGCTCCGGAAGATAAATGAAAACAAGGGATTACTACTTCGAATAAACCCTGAAAGCCGAATAAAAAGCTTTTAGGGTTTCTTTCATCCTTCAGCCTTTTACGGTGAAAAACATTCGCCACTTTTCCCCCTCTTCACCCCTATACAGGCCGGACTGCCCACAGGAATAGACGGCTCTTCCGCCGAGGGGAGTCACCCACCATCAAAAATAAATAAACCTGCAAAATTCTACATGAGCGTTATCGCCCTGCACTGGAGAATAGAGGCCTTCCGATAAGCGTTTTTCCAACTACACGATCCGGTCTTTCAGCTCGGAAACAGCCGATACGATATAAGTGGCACCCGCTTGCTCCAGTTCCGTGCGACTTCCGTATCCATACAATACCCCGACGGAATCTATGCCCAGCTCCGCCGCTCCCAGCACATCGTATTTCCGGTCCCCCACCATTACCGTTTCCTCTAAATTTTCGATATGATTTTCCGATAAAACATACCGGATAACATCGGCTTTTCCATCTCGTTTTCCATCGAAATCCGCACCCCCGATAAAAGCAAAATACGGAGACAGTCCTAAATTTTCCAGAATTTCCCGGGCGAAAGGCTCCGGCTTGGAAGTACAGACCATCAGCCGTTTAGATCGGAAGAGCGTCGTGTAGGGAAACAGTGTACGTCCTGGTGT
>CAJMSX010000066.1 GCA_905216195.1 uncultured bacterium | reverse complement strand
TCCTGGGGAGGGGAAGGGAAACGGGAGATGAGGTGCATAGGGCTGAAATCCATGTACTTATCCCGTTTGTATTTATCTGGAATCACCAATTAAAGGGACGAATAAATTTGCATAACAAATACAAATATGTGTATTTTTTTTTAAATTCATAATCATCCTCTTACCTTTTTTCCCATTTAGAAGTTAAACGCCCATTTATTCGTCCCTTTAAATTGTGGAAAATATACCGGAAAAGTTGCTGAAGGATAAGTGGTTATGTGGAAAGGAAGCGGGCAAAAAGAAATGTATATACTTTGGCTGCGCTATCTGACGGAAACCGGGGGGTAGCTTCCGAAAAATCCCGCCCCGTCTGCCGGAGAATCCGGAAGTGCGGAAAGCCGGCGGGGAACCGGAGGAACCGGTCTTTATACCTGTCCGGTTGTAAAAAGTTACGGGATAGGTCCGTTGAAAACCATCCGAAGCCGTGCCGACCGTAAAAGTTTGGCCCAAGGGAGGCTGTACCGGAAGAATTGCCGGAGTATAGAAAAAGGCTGTGCCGAAAGCGGTAAAGAGAGACCCGGGAGATGGCCTGCCACAGGAAAGCAGCGGGATTGGTCGCGGAAGTCCTGATGCAGGCAAACGGATTTACTCCGGATTACCGGTAGGTTTTGTAAATTATTACATATCGGAAGAGAGGGTGTGAAAAATCCTTTCTGTCATCGGGAGCAAAGCAAAGGATCTCCCGAAAACTGTTGTTGGCGGGAGATTTTTCACTGCGTTCAACCTGACAAAAAGCGGAAAAACGATTTTTCAGACCCCTCTCTTTTGAATGTTCATGCTGATATCGAGTGCTTTTACAGAGTGGGTGAGGGCTCCGACGCTGATGTAATCGACTCCGGTAGCGGCCACTTCCCGCAGGCGGGGGATACTCATGTTGCCGGAAGCTTCCGTTTTGGCTTGTCCGTTGATAATGCGGACCGCTTCGGCCATCTCTGCATTTCCCATATTATCTAACATAATGATGTCCGCTCCGGCAGCGAGGGCTTCGCGTACTTCCTCCAGACTGGTGGTCTCTACTTCGATTTTAATGCCGGCCGGGATCTGTGCCCGCACTGCATGTACGGCCCGGGTAATGCCTCCGGCCACTTTAATGTGGTTGTCTTTGATCATAGCCATATCGTACAAGCCCATCCGGTGATTGGTGCCCCCACCGTCTTTTACGGCTATTTTGTCCAGCATCCGTAAGCCCGGGGCTGTTTTCCGGGTGTCCAGCAACCGGGTGCGGCTATCCGACAGTTCTTTCACATATTGAGCGGTTTCGGTGGCAATTCCTGACATGCGTTGCAGTATGTTTAAGGAAAGACGTTCGCCCAGTAACAGGCAACGGTAACTGGCTTCGATGCGCAGAATAACATCTCCTTTTTTTACCGCATCCCCGTCTTTGACAAAGGGAGTCCAGACCAGGTCTTTTTCAAAACGTTCGTACACTTTCCGGGCAATCTCCAGACCTGAAATCACCCCGTCGGCCTTCATTTTCATTTCGGCTACCGCACGCGAATGCGCCGGGATGAGGGAGTCGGTGGTTATATCGCCGCCGGCGATATCTTCTTCGATCGCTAAATCGATGAGTCGGTCTATTAATTTATCGCATTCCATATTAAATTTCGGTTTATTTTATGTTCGTTTATTCGGTGAAAGGGCGGCCAATCGGTTTTAAAACGGCTTTTACATAGCGTTGTCCGTATTGACGGGTAAAGTGCGGATGGCTTTTCCCTCTTGTTGTACGATATGGCAGAGATAAGCGTCGCTGCTTCCGGGGAAATCTTCCCGGTAATGTCCCCCCCGGCTTTCCTTCCGGAAAAGAGCCGAGCGTATGATCAACCGGGCCACGGTGATCAGGTTGCGGCTGATGAGACTGTAATATTCGTTCGCTTCGCCGGGCAGATTTTCCGACAGGGCGTCCAGTTGAGCCAGCCCTTCGCGGAGAAGGACCTCGTTTCGGATGATACCTGCATGTTCCGTCATAATCCGGGAGATGTCCCTTTTCAGGCGGATATAATGTTCTTCCCGGGCCGGTTGGGCGTGATAGTAAGGTTTGAACTCCGGAATTGCCCGGGCAGGCAGGTCCTGGCGGGAATTTTCCACCGCCCGTTTTCCGAATACCAGACATTCGATCAGGGAATTGGAGGCGAGCCTGTTAGCTCCCATAATCCCGGAGGATGCCAGTTCGCCGCATATGTACAGGTTCCGGATGTTTGTTTGTCCGTTGGTGTCGGTCCGCACGCCTCCTACCGTGTAATGCGCAGCGGGGGCTACCGGAATGCGGTCGCACATGTCTATTCCCAGTTGCCGGCATTTTTCAAAGATATTGGGAAAACGGTGGCGGATCATTTGCGGATCGAGGTGTTTCAGGGATAACCACACGAAATCTTCCCCGTTTTCCCGCATTTGGCGGTAAATGGATTGGGCGACGATATCGCGGGGAGCCAGTTCCGCCAGTTCGTGAATAGCCGGCATGAAACGTTCCCCCTTTTGGTTGAGCAGGTGTGCTCCTTCTCCCCGCACGGCTTCACTGATCAGAAAGGCTTCTTCCGAATCGGTATAGATGGCCGAGGGATGGAACTGGATAAATTCCATATCGGCGATTTCACAGCCCGCATGATAGGCCAGCGCCAGTCCGTCGCCTATAGTGGTGTGGGGGTTGGTTGTGCGTTTATAGATAGCGGAAGTCCCTCCTAAGGTCAGAAAAGTATGAGTACCCAAAAAAAGCTCTTCCTGTTCGCTGTTCAGATTCCAGGAACGTAAACCGTAACACCGCTTATCGTCTGTAAGCAGTCCGATTACCGAATGATTTTCAAAAATATCAATGGCAGGGTTGTTGATTACTTTGCTGATCATAAAACTGGTGACCATACGTCCGGTGGCATCGCCCCCGGCATGTAAGATCCTTTTTTTATGATGGCCGCCTTCCAGCCCGAGAGCCAGGCTCCCGTCCTCCATGTCGAAATGCATTCCGGCGTCGATGAGTTCCTGGATGCGGTGAGGGCCTTCGTTGACCAGTATATTGACGGAAGGATAATCGCATAATCCGCGTCCGGCTGTGATGGTATCTTCGAAATGCAGGGCGGGAGCATCGTCTTCGTCCGTTACCGCAGCTATTCCCCCCTGGGCAAAATAGGAATTACTTTCGGTAATACCGCATTTTGTCAGCAAAGCCACTTTCCCGTAAGCGGCGGCTAAATAAGCCGTGTATAAGCCGGCCAGCCCGCTTCCTGCTATGATGTAATCGTATTGACGCATTTTTGTAAGATGTAAATTAGTGCGAAAGTATTATTTTTTTATAAAATGCCGATGAAACGGAAGATTTTTTTTAGAGGAACTCCCCTAAAAAAGAAAGCGGAAAAGTCCTTTCGCTACTGAGAATAAAAAGGAAAAGTGTCTAATTTATTAACGCGTATGTATAAATAATGGACATACGGGAAAGAAAGTTGTTTGTATAAAATATTGATTATTATATATTTGTAAAAATGGCATATAAATTGTTGTTTTTCTGAAAAAGATCCGGGAAAAGGCAGAAAGGTACATCGAAGGAAAACTTTTCCGCCCGGGAGTTTTTTGTACGGAAGGGGACAGGGAAGGGGGGCGGAGCCGGCTGATATCGGAGCGGCTGAACCCGGAAACGGTAAAGAAAAAGCCGTAAATTCTTTGCAGAAGGAAGGAACGGAAATGCCGGGAATTCATTATTTTTAGCGGAAAATTGTATTTACTATTCTAAATAATCATGTATCGCCTACGTTTGATTTTCAGAAGATTTGTGAAGGGGATCTCCCTCAGAGGGATCAATTTACTGGGATTGACCGTCATCCTGATTTGTATGTTGATATCGTCCGCATTTATAAGCCGGGAATTGAGTTACGACCGGTTTCATGGGAAACACAGCCGGATTGTACGTTTGGGAATCGATTATTTCCGGACGGACCAGCCGGAAAATAACCTGGGATGGGGAGCCAGAGTGCATTCTGCGGATATCGATGAATGGCTTGTCCAATTGCCGGAAATCGAAGAGACCGTTTTGGTGTCCGGTTTAAGTACCGTGGCTGTAGAGACCGAAGGAGAGAAAAATGCGGTAAACGATGCTTATTACGCTACGAAAAATTTTTTCAGGGTGTTCGATTACCGTTTATCGGAGGGAAATTCCGCGACGGCTTTGCAGGAACCGAACAGCGTGGTGATCGGCCGGAAACTGGCCCGTCGTCTGTTCGGCGAGCGGACGGCCCTGGGCAAAACGATCCGCGTATCGGGACGTAAAGTAGCCGAAAGTAACCTTACGGTAACCGGAATCCTGGAAGAACTACCGGAAAATACCCATTTTCATCCCGAGTTGCTGGTAAGTAGCCCGGAGGGATTGAATACGCTTTTGTATGTATATTTATTGTTGAAAAAGGGTGTAACGGCTAGGGAGATGGAACATAAACTGGGCGCGCTGGTTTCCGAGCATGCCGGAAGTGAAGATCTGCGCACCGGTGTCCGGCTGATGCCTTTGAAAGATATTCATCTGTATAGTCACGAAAGCGGGGAGATGGAACCGAACGGAGATATCCGGTACGTATACCTGATCCTGTCCTCCAATCTCCTGTTGCTGATAATCGTATTATTCAATTTATGGTTAAACTCGAAAGTCATCTTTCTGAATAATCTCAAATATTATCAGTTGCTGAAGTTAAACGGGGCCTCTTCTTCCGCCGTGTTCCGGGACGAATGTATTCAGGCTTTATTTCCGGCCCTTTTGGCGACGCTGGCGGGAACGGGGCTGGCGTGTTATCTGGCTCCGGCCCTGGGATTGTCTGTTGTCCGGTTGTTGGGAAGCCCGGTTTTTGTTTGTTTGCTGGCAGGATTTCTTTTACTGACCGTGGCCGTTTCCGTCACCCCCGTCATCCTGCGTTTTGCTTCCACCTGGTTTTCTTCGGCCCGTTTCCGTCTGCTTCCCCGGAAAATGACCTTTGCCAACATGAAATATATGCTGGTGATTCAATATGCCATTGTCATGGCCGTATTGATTTTAACTATCGGTATTTCCCGTCAGGTCGGTCTGATTCAGACCATGCAACCCGGAGGTCAGGAAAACCGGATTATTGTGATGAAGGAGCAGGTGGAAAATGTCGTGCGGAATTTTGACGTTTTTAAAGAAGAGTTGTTGAAACATCCCGAGTTCAGTGCGGTGACCGGAGCTATGAGCCTGCCCGGCGGGTCGATGACGGATGCTGCCTTTTTTATTCCGAAGGGAAGCGATAAAAAGTTTATGTTGAAAATTCTGGTCGCCG
The DNA here is from genome assembly GCA_905216195.1 of uncultured bacterium. Lineage (GTDB taxonomy): Bacteria > Bacteroidota > Bacteroidia > Bacteroidales > Marinifilaceae > Culturomica. The sequence continues at coordinate 10,119 of CAJMSX010000066.1, read as the reverse complement.
ATCCCGGTTTCTTTTCTTTTTTTCACCTGAAAACTTTGGCCGGAGAAATTCCGGAGACGGCTGTGTTGCCGGGTTATCCCGAAGAGAATGAAGCCCTGATGGATTATCTTATGGAGGGAAAACAGGTGAGCCGCCCCGATCGTTTTGTAATCAACCGGAGCGCCTTGCAGGAGTTGGGGTTTAAAACGCCGGAGGAAGCGATCGGAAAACCCTATGTGCTGGAACACGGAGGATTGGGATATATTCCGGAGGGAATCATAGCGGCGGTGGTGGAGGATTTTGCCTATGCGAATTTGCAGGAAAAAATAAAACCTCTGGCCGTGATGTGCCGGAAGCGTTTTTTGCAGTGCTTTATGATCCGCTGCGGGACGGCTGACGGGGAGGGGGCTTTGGGAATCCTTCAGGAGGTATGGAAAAAGGTAAATCCGGACTATCCGTTGCATTATACGATGTTGCAGGATGTTTACGGGCGAATTTATCAAAATGAGCTGGGAGCCCGGAAATTGCTGGCGTATTTTTCGGTATTGTGTCTGTTGATCGCCAATATCGGCCTGGCTGTATTTATGGCGTTTATGATCCGTCTGAGGACGAAAGAAGTGGGGGTACGGAAGGTGAACGGAGCGGGAGTCGGGGAAGTGGTAGGCTTATTGTCCTGGGAATTTATAAAATGGATTGTCCTGGCTTTTATGTTTGCCGCTCCTGCCGCTTATTGGCTGATGCAGCGCTGGCTGGAAGGATTCAGTTACCGGGCGCCTGTGAGCGGCTGGATGTTTGCCCTGGCTGCTGCGGTTACTTTACTGATTGCCCTGGCTACGGTAGGCGGGCTGACCTGGAAAGCCGCCACCGCTAATCCGGTGGAAGCATTGAAACGGGAATAAAAAGTTTGTTTTTTCGTTCACGCTTTTCCATTATTTTGTCGTACTTTTGTACGGAATTAACTAAAAAACTGAAAGAATGATTACAACGAATAAGGTGGTATCGGTAAGTTATGAATTGAGAACCGAACCCGATGGAGACATTTTGGAGAAGGCCGGTGCAGACAAACCGCTGGAATTCATCTGCGGGCAGGGACAAACTCTGGAATATTTTGAAATGAACCTGATGAATAAAAAAGCCGGGGACCAATTCGATTTTAAAATTCCTGCAGCGAATGCCTATGGAGAAGTGAATGAAGACATGATTGTCGATTTGCCGAAAGATATATTCCAGGAAGTGGAGCCGCAGGATATGGCGGTAGGAAATGTTTTACCGATGATGGACAGTATCGGCCGGCATTTGGAAGGGAAAATCGTTTCTATCGGTGAGGAAGATGTGAAAATTGACTTCAATCATCAACTGGCCGGGAAAGACCTCTATTTTAAAGGAGAAGTATTAGCGGTGAGAGAGGCTACCGAGGAGGAAATAGAAGCATTAAAATCCCATAAGTGCGGCGGATGCAGCGGGTGCGGTTCCGAGGGCAGTTGTTCTCCCCAGGAAGATAGCTGCGGTTGCGGCGGATGTCACTGATCGTAAAAAAAATCGTTTTCACGAATAAAAATGAGGGTGACTTTTATTTGAAGTACACCCTCTTTTTCTGTTCCGGGGTGAAAAGTCATCCGGCATTATCCCCTTTGAATTTTAAATGTAAAAGTATGGCAGGTAATAGTTTCGGTAAAATATACCGTTTGAGTTCTTTTGGAGAATCGCACGGTGCGGCCGTAGGAGGCATCATCGACGGTTGTCCGGCGGGAATTGAACTTTCGGTCGGGAAAATCCAGGAAGAACTGGACCGGCGGCGTCCCGGACAATCGGATATATCCACCCCCCGGGAGGAAGCGGACCGGGTGGAAATCCTGTCGGGTATCTTCCAGGGAAAAACTACCGGGATGCCCATCGGTTTTATGGTACGGAATACCAATCAAAACAGTAAGGATTATGAGGAATTGAAAAATGTGTTCCGTCCTTCCCATGCGGATTATTCCTGGCAACAAAAATACGGAATCCGGGATTACCGGGGAGGAGGACGTTCCTCGGCCCGGGAACACATCGCCCGCGTAGTCGGGGGGGCGGTGGCCCGGCAAATACTGGCCCGGTACGGAATCGACATCCGGGCTTTCACTTCCCGAATCGGAACGGTGGAGTTGGGGCATGGCTACCGGGAGCTGGAGCTGGGAAAAGCGGAAACCAATAGCGTACGTTGTCCGGATCCCGCAATTGCGGAAGAAATGATCGCCCTGATCCGGAAAATGCGGGATGAGGGAGACAGTGTGGGAGGTGTGGTGAGTTGCGTGATCAAGGGCGTACCCGCCGGATTGGGCGAGCCGGTGTTCGACCGGTTTCAGGCCCGGCTGGCACAGGCGATGATGAGTATCAATGCCACCAAAGGTTTCGAATACGGCAGCGGTTTTGCTGCAGCCGGCATGCAGGGAAGCGAGCACAACGATTCCTTTATTGTGAAAGGAGGACGGGTGGGAACGGAAACGAATCGTTCCGGAGGGATTCAGGGAGGAATAACCAACGGGGAGGATATCTATTTCCGGGTGGCGTTTAAACCCGTGGCTACCATAAAAAAGAAACAGACTACGCTGAATTGTGAAGGAGAGGTGACCGAATTGGAAGCCCGGGGACGGCACGATCCCTGTGTAGTGCCCCGCGCCGTTCCGGTGGTAGAAGCTATGGCGGCTATGGTGGTGCTGGATATGCTCCTGGAAGCACAGACCGCTAAACCGTTCTTCCCGGACCGGTGAGCGGGCAGACAGGGGTGAAATACCAACCCGGAGCTTGCTTCACCGGTAAAGAACAGCTGGGAGGAGAGCATGAAAAAACAGGATGTCACGGCATCCTGTTTTTTGCTTTGAATCCTGGTATCAAAGACGTACCAAGCGGTAATAAACTGTTGCGGAAGAAATTTGATCTACGACGTTTTTGAAATCGGCATCGTCTTTAGCAAAAGTCTTTAACAATTGCGTAAAAGATTCTGCAGATAAAGTGATTTTCAAAATATTATCGGTCAGGTCTACGTCCCCCTGAACGGAGGGAGCCTGAGAAAGCGGAAGTACGATGGACAAAACGTCTTTATTGAGGACGTATTGACAGGTCATGGATTCCGGATCAGCTCCATTGATAGAAGGTGCAAAAGTCACAGCGTCGTTCGTGAATACAACCCGTGAGTTTACCGGGAATAAAACATAATTGGCAACGGCTGCTTCCAGTTGTTCTTTGGATAAGGTGGCTGTTGCCAACGGAGTTACGGTTACCTCCGTTTGGGCGATTTTCCAATTGCCGATGATGGTGGTCTGATTGTCTTTATCATCATCATCGCAAGAAGTGGCTAACAATACCGCGGTGAAAACAACCCCCACCGCAATCAAAAATCTTACTACTGTTTTCATAATGGTATTAATTTTATTAGTTTATTTAGGGGATTAAACGTCAAACGGGAAGAGGAGTTGGGAGAAACAGGAATTTTTAACTTTAATCATATTTTCTTACCGGATCCCCTGGTTTTACCGGGTTTTTGTTTCTCCCTACCCGAATTAAAACCCGACTTTTTCGTTTAAAAATTTGTATGCCCCAAAGGGATTTTATACTTTTGGAAAAATTTAAATATAAAATGATATGGCAAGCATCAGAAGATTAAAAAAGGACATTGATTATTTAACTTTTTCCGTTATCGGGGATTGTTTCAATTATAATTGCTCCATCGAAAAGGAAAATCCCCAGGTCAGTGAGATCGTAAGAGAAATATTGTCCGTCCGGAATGACCTTCGGGACAAAGTGAACGCAGGTGGAAAGTTTAAAGATAAGAAGGAAACGAAAGCCTATTACGACGGTATTTTCAGGGATATATTGATTGAGGCGGATAAATCCTTTGAAAAACTGAGTGAGATTGTCCGGAGTAAGTAATACCCTGCCGAACTTCCTGTCACATCAACCGTCCCGGACTGTAAGCGGGACGGTTTTTTACTTTTTCCCATTCCCGCCCGGCGAAATAGCGCTTATTTCCCTCTTTTTCCTTTCCGGTTTTCCGGCATAACGGTACAGGGTTAAATCCTGTTGCCCTTTATCCTCTTTCCGATGAAATGCTTATCTTTGCGGAAAGGTGAAGTAAATTTTAAAATTTTTGCCGGAATGCCCGACAACCCCCGCATCGTTATCGGATGAAAGGGGGAATATGAGGGGTTTTTTATTCCGGCTGATATTGCTGAAAAATGGAACATATAGAGATAGAAGGAATCGGAAGGGTGAAAGTGAGGAAGGGTGCGAATATCCGGCATTTTTCCGTTAAAATGGCCCCTGGGCGGGGCGTGTGGGTCAATGTTCCTCCGGGCGTCAGCCGGCGTAGGGTAGAACAATTCCTGTTGGAACAAAAAGAATGGATTCTTCGTACGCGTTCCGGCATGAAGGAGTATGAACGGAAAACCGGAGTAGGACTGGATATCGGGGCTGAAATCAAGACCAAATTACATACGTTGAAAATAGCGGTTACTCCCGAACGGAAGCCCGCCTATCAGATCGAAGGGGAAAAGATCACCCTGTTTGTTCCGGAGGGAACCGTGTTTGAGAAAATCGAAGGGTTGGTGAAATCGTTTCTTCTGGAAATATACAAGATGGAGTGTAAGCGTATTTTACCGGAGAGGGTAAGGTTTTATGCACAGAAGTACGGATTTTCCTTTTCCGGACTTTCTTTTCGCAATAATATTTCCAATTGGGGGAGTTGCAGTACGGACGACCGGATCAGTTTAAATATAAAATTGATGAAATTACCGGATGAGCTGATCGATTATGTCATTTTGCATGAGTTGTGCCATACCGTGGAAAAGAACCATTCCGCCGCTTTCTGGAAATTGGTAAAAGAAGTGTGTCCGGATGCCGAAGCCCGGCGGAAACAATTACGGACGTTTAACACCCGTTTATGAGTTTACGGCTTTTTTTGTAAATCGTAGCTGACGGTTGCCGAAAGGATTTCATGACGGAAAGGGGGATCGATGAATTCGAGTATGCTCATATAGGATTGGGTCGTCAATTCGAATTCCATTACGTCCCGGCCGAGTTCAACCGTTCCTTGTATGGCGAAGGGCAAATTCAGCGGGGTTTTAATCGTCAACACTTTCCGGTCGTAGTGATAGGGGAGTACTACAGGAAGAGTCATGCCCATAAAATCGGCCGTGAGACGAACGCTGTCGTTTTGAAAAGTGATGGTCGAATTCTCAGCGAAAAAGGTGTAATTGGTCAGGGAGTCTTCCAGGCGAATTTTATCCTCTTCTTTTCCGGAGAGCGGAGCCACATCCGGGGCGGAGTTAATCAACAGCCATTCTCCCGTAAGTTCCGGATCTTTTCGGTTATTATCGTCATTATCGCTACAGGTCCAGCAACAGGTGAGCAGGAGGAGCAGCAGCAAGAAAGAGATAGCGATAGGGCGGAAATTTTTCATTTTCATTTCTTGAAAAGATTGTCGTTCTTGTTTTTACCTCTCTTACGGCAAAAAGAGCGGGCAGTTGGGTAAAACTCTGTTTTTAACATAGATTACGTTATAAAAAGTTTTATCTTTGTTGTCTAAGAGCATGGAAAATCGTTTCAGATTTTACGAAGATGATGAAAACTAATTGAAAATAGTTATGTTACAGAATGAATTAAAAGACATCAGGGACCTGCTGAGCCGCATAAAATATCCCGGCACACCGAAGGATATTGTTTCGCTGGATATGGTGCAACACCTAAAGATCGATGGAGAGAACGTTTCGTTTCGTTTGGTTTTTCAGAAACCGGATGATCCGTTTGTAACTACCGTAAAGAAAAAATGCGAGACGCTGTTGAAAGAAGAGACCGGTTATAAAACGGTAAATATAGAAGTGGTTTTTACTCAGGAGATGGAACGTCCTTTTTCTTTGGAAAAAGTAAAAAATATTATTGCCGTTTCTTCCGGTAAAGGAGGAGTAGGGAAATCTACGGTCGCCGCCAATTTAGCGGTGGCTTTGGCTTTGGAAGGCTATAAGGTGGGATTGGTGGATGCCGATATATTCGGTCCTTCCATACCCAAAATGTTCGGCTGTGAGGATGCACGTCCCTGTATTGCGGAAATCGACGGCAAAGAACTGATCGTGCCTGTGGAAAAATTCGGGGTTAAATTGTTATCCATCGGTTTTTTTGTCGACCCGGCTTCGGCCACGGTATGGAGAGGCCCGATGGCTTCCAATGCCTTGAAGCAGATGGTAGAACAAGGGTTTTGGGATGAATTGGATTATATGCTGATCGATTTGCCGCCGGGCACCAGTGATATTCATCTGACGTTGGTACAGACTGTTGCGCTGACCGGAGCTATCGTGGTCACCACTCCTCAAGAGGTGGCCCTGGCAGATGCCGTTAAGGGCATAAATATGTTCGAATCGCCGGGTATTTCAGTGCCCGTGCTCGGATTGGTCGAAAATATGGCCTGGTTTACGCCGGCAGAACTTCCGGAAAACCGCTATTATATTTTCGGAAAAGGAGGAGGGAAAAAACTGGCGGAAGAAAAAGGGCTGCGACTGTTGGGTCAGATTCCCGTCGTACAAAGCATATGCGAGGGCGGAGATGCCGGAAATCCCGTGGCTCTGAATCCTGAATCCGTAACCGGAAGTGCTTTTGCAGCTTTGGCCGAACAGGTGGCCGAAGCCGTAGCGGAAAATCGTCAAACGGCTAAAAGGGTGAAAATTACCAAGAAATAAGGGAGTTTCCGGTTCGGTAAAATTTAAAAAATGAATATGAAGTGGAAGATACGCAGTCTGGAGAATATTCGGGAAGTGGCGCAACAATTCCTGCAATATACGGAAGGTAAAAACCTTTTTGCCTTGTATGGCAATATGGGAGTGGGAAAAACCACTTTTGTAAAGGCTGTTGCCGAATGTGCCGGAGTAACCGATGATGTGAGCTCTCCTACGTTTGCCATTATCAATGAATATGGGACGCAATCGGGAGAGGTGATCTATCATTTTGATTTTTATCGGGTCAATTCTATTTCCGAGGCGCTGGATTTCGGATATGAAGAATATTTTTTCAGCGGAAATAAATGTTTTATCGAATGGCCGGAAAAAATCGAAGGATTGTTGCCCGAAGAAACCGTGAATTGTTATTTTACGGAATTGGCGGACGGTAGCCGTGAATTGGAAGTACGGTTGTCCGTTGAGCATAAAGAAAACGGTTAAAGCCATCTAAATCGGAGGTTATGGGAAATACAGGCAAATTATCGGCACCCCTGGGGAAAGAGTGGTTATTCTGTCAGGAAAAATCCCTGTTCTTGAACCGGAAACAAAAAAAATTGGTGTTGGGTCTTCCTTACGAGCTGGACAAGGGAGAGAACCGGATTTGTCTGACGCCGGAATCCGTGCAAGTGTTGACGACAGGAGGACATGAGGTGATCTTGCAACGGGGAGCCGGAGGCAATGCCCATTATTCGGATACGGAATATGCGGATTGCGGAGCCCGGATCGTGAATACCCCCGAGGAGGTGTATACAGCGGATCTTATATTGAAAGCGACTTCCGTATCCCAAGCCGATGCCGAATTGATGCACGAAAGACAGATTGTACTTTCTCCTTTGAAATTGTACGATTTGCGGAAGGAAGCCATCACCGGCATGATGCAGAAACACGTGACTGCCCTGGGATTCGATATTATAAAGGACGGGGAAGGGTTCTATCCCGTCGTACGCATTATGAGCGAAATAGCCGGGAATACGGCGATTATGATCGCCAGCGAGTATTTGGGAAACTCCCGGGGAGGAAAAGGAATCGTTCTGGGAGGCATCAGCGGCATCACTCCTACGGAAGTCGTTATTCTGGGGGCCGGTACGCTGGGTACGTATGCGGCCAAAACGGCACTGAGCCTGGGAGCTACGGTTAAGGTCTTCGATCATTCCGTGAACCGGCTGCGTCAACTTTCGGAAAAGTTGGGACGTATCGTATATACTTCGGTTTATCACAAACCGGTTTTGGAGAAGGCTTTGACCACGGCGGACGTTTTAATCGGCGCTATGCGTTGTTTCGACAACGATTCGGACATAGTCGTTACCGAGGAGCAGGTGAAACTGATGAAGAAAGGGGCTGTTATCGTGGATTTATCCGTGGATCACGGGGGATGCATCGAAACGACAGGACCAACGACCTGGGAAAAACCCGTTTATACTTACGAGGGTGTCATTCACTATTGTGTGCCCAATGTACTTTCCCGGGTGGCGCGGACGGCATCCATCGCTTTCAGCAATGTTTTCGTTCCCCTGCTGGAAAATATAGCCTCTCAAGGAGGCATCGATCATGCGGTCAGGCTATGTCCCGGTTTAAGAAACGGAGTATATATTTATAACGGTATTTTGACAAAGGATGTAATAGCGGACAAATTCGGGCTGATCTCCCGGGATATGGATTTGCTGATTGCCGCTTTATAGAAGAAGGTTTGTGCCGAAGAAAAAGACAGTTCGGGAAAGGAACCGGTTAAGGCCGGTCCCTCCCGTTTAATTGTCCGTGCGTTTCATATCTTCCGTACCTCTGCAAGTGTTTTTTGCAGGCTTGCATTTATTTTGCCATTTCGGATGTTTTTGTAGCCATTCCTGATACCGGCGATATTGGTCCGGCGAGAGAACGCGCTGCACGGCTTGTTCGGTTTCCTGGCGATTTTGTTTCATGGCATTCCGCAGAGCTTCTCCGTTTCCCAGATTCTCTTTCCGGATGGTTTGCATTTTCCGGAAAGAGTTTTCAAAGATATTTTCTAAACGGTCTTCCTGATTATCGGTTAAGGTAATTACTTTTCCTATTTTTTTTACCATTTTTTCAGCCGCATGTTCAGCCGACATTTTTCTTACCTGATGCTGAGCCTGGGCACCGAAACCGAATACCAATAAAATGCTGAGTATAAAAGTGACTTTTTTCATAACCTGTCTGAATTTGATTGCTTCATGCTTTTCATACGCCGGAAAAGAAAGGAAGTTTATTAAATAGCTTTAATTCAATGAAGGATGTGCCTTTCTCCGGAATTGTTATTTTTTTGTATTTTCTCATTTATAAAACCAGCTGTATTTAAATTTATTCATTATATAGTTGTATTTTTGAAAATAATTATTTATAATTGCCTATGATTTGTGTACAATGAGGAGTAAGACATGAGTTTTGTCAATGGTACGAGAGAATAAGTCGAATGTATCGGTTGGCATAACTACTTCGTTTTTAATTTGAATTATTAATTATAAAATTTAAATAAGATGAGAAATACATTTATTTCCAGTCAAAAGTTAAACCGTGAAGAAATGAAACAGATTTCTGGTGGTCAACTTGTTCCTAAAGAAGAATACTGTAAGAGTATCGAGTTGCTTTTTAACTCCGATAATCAACAAAATATGTCTCATGGAGCTTGTGAGGGTGCTCGAGAGGGAGCCCGGAGAGCGGGCTGCAATTTGTTGATATATTGTGGAGAATAACCGGGTAAACGGGGAGGACATCAGAATTCTGGTTTATAAAGCAGAATTCTGATCGGGTGGATTTTATTCCTTTTTTCGTCTTTGTCGAAACAAGAAGTATAGAGTAGGCTGTTATTTCATAAGAAGAGAAATATCTATAAAAGATGAAAAGATTCCTGGGTATGTTTTTGGTATTTTGTTTTGTGCTCCCGCCGGCTTTTAGTCAGGTGGTGACGAAACGTATACGGGATAGAGTGTATAAACGGCTTCCGAAGGAAAAACTGGACCGGGCCGATTACCGTTGCGTGTATGCCTTCACTCAGAAAGCGACCGAAAGACAAAGCGGAAAAGAAGTTGCCCTGACCGATACGATGGGGTTGGATATGGGACCGGTCTATTCGGTGTATTACGACCGGAATAAAGCCTTCCGGGATTCGCTCAGTGATGTGAAATGGGAGGAAACTACTTCTAATATGAAATGTATCCGGGTGGATTACAGTGATGATATGTCGGCGTATAAAAACGTACCGGGGAAATTTCATATGACTAGTTATAGAGGCGAAGAATCCCAATTATATAAAAACAGAAAGAAAAATCAAATTATTACAATAGATGGCGACAATTGGGGAATGTTTAAAAGTACTGAGAATTTAAAACCTCTCTCCTGGGAATTTATTTCCGATACGTTGAGCATATTGGGATACGTTTGCCAGAAA
>CAJMSX010000065.1 GCA_905216195.1 uncultured bacterium | reverse complement strand
AAATTAAAATTAAGAAAAGCGAAATTATCCGTACATTACCACCAAATGGCTTTGGTTTGTTCGATAGTTCTCCTTCTGGTTATGATCGGTTTTCTCGTCTATTCCTATATCAATCTGAAACGAACTCAAAAATTACAGGCAGAACTCTTCAAGCAAAAAGAAAAGGCCTTGCATAGCGAAAAAAAGAAAACCTCTTTTATAAACTCGGTATGTCATGAAGTCCGCACTCCTTTAAATGCCATTTTCGGCTTTTCAGAACTTATAACCGAAGACAATTCTGAGAAAAAAGAGGAATATTTTAATTTTATCTGGGAAAGTTGCGATCAGCTTACCTACCTGTTAAATGATATGCTGGAAGTAGCCTCTTTGGAGAATCTTTCGCATCCTTTACCGAAAGAAAAAGTGAACCTAAGTGCAATCTGCGAAAAACAAATGAATTTATTACAGAGAAAATACAGAAAGGAAAATATCAGTTATACAACGGAGATACAAAAAGATATAGTCTTCCTGACCCATCCCAAATATTTCTCCATTCTGATTCATACTTTACTGAATAATGCCAACAAATTCACCCAAAAAGGAGAAATTCACCTGAGTTGCCAGTGGAACGATAAAAAGAAGGAGGTGCATATCGCCGTGACCGATACGGGCTGCGGCATTCCCTCCGATCAGTACGACTATGTTTTCGAACGGTTTACCAAACTGAATCCATTCAGCCAAGGGAACGGATTGGGGCTGTATCTCTGTCGCCTTATCATGGACCAACTGAACGGAAGCCTGCGCATCGATCCCTCTTATAAGCAGGGCACACGTTTTTTGATCGTCCTCCCTCAAACCGAAGAACGACCGGAATAAAATTCGTTTGTTTCTTTCGGAAAAGCCGGAATATCCAACCGGGAATCTTCCTGCCGGAAGGTATGAAAAAATTAAAACACTGAACTCTCCCGGATTTATTTCCGGTCGTTGATCGATAAAACCTCCTGATCCCTGAAAACATACAGAGGCAGTACAACCGTAAAACGAGTTCCTTTATTTACTTGGGAGATTACCTCTATCCTCCCTTTTAAATTTTTCACAAGGGTCTCACAAATGGAAAGACCGAGCCCTGTTCCTTGCTGAAAACTATCTACTTTATAAAAACGTTCGAAAATATGCTCCAGATGAGTCTGAGCTATTCCGCAGCCGGTATCTTCGACAAAAATCTGAACCGTATTTTCCTTTATCGCTCTAAAACCGAGACTCACCTGTCCGTCGGACGTAAATTTAAAAGCATTCCCGACCAGGTTGTTCAACACCTGCTTCAACCGCTTAGCGTCGGTCACCATTATCTGATCCTTGGTCGGCAGCTTCAATGCAAATCCAAACACAATTTTTCCTGTTCCAGCTCCTGCATAACCTCCGGCAAAATATCACCGTTTCCGTTCATCAGACAAAAAAGATTGAATATGTAAAGAATAGGGAAAAAAGGGCGGACACCCTTTCCCTGAAATACAAAAACCGTCGCAGAGCGACGGTTTCCGAACGTATTAAACCTTCCTATGTGCCCGAAACAAGAGTTGAACTTGCACGGCCTTGCGGCCACTACCCCCTCAAAGTAGCGTGTCTACCAATTCCACCATCCGGGCTTCTATTTTCCAGCATTTGATGTGCCCAAAACAGGACTCGAACCTGCACATCCGTAAGGACACTAGTCCCTGAAACTAGCGCGTCTACCAATTCCGCCATTTGGGCATGGTCTTTTTTGTTTTTGCGTTGCAAAGGTAAAAATAAATTTTCTTCCTCCAAATTTTAAAAAGGATGAAATAAAAAAATTTCATCCTTTTCCCCGAATTGGGGATACCAAGCGAATTCGTCATATATCCGTAACGATGTCATTGGCCGCATCCAACACATTGTTTTCGAAACTATCCAGGTAAATCTGGGTCGTTTTTTCCGAATCGTGGCCCAATCCTTCACTGATTACCGAAGTGGGAATCCCGGAACGTTTTGCAATCGAAGCCCAGGAATGACGGGCCACATATGTTGTAAGCGGAATACGAAAATTCAACATATTTCCCAGCATTTTCAACCGGCGGTTGGTCTGCCTGTAACCGTTCTTATACTGGGTAAACTCATTTTTACCGGGGAAGCGGATGATGGGAAAAATAAAGGCGTCCCGGTCCCCCAATGCACTGTACTTTAAGATAATATCCATAGCTCTCTCCGTCAGTTTGATATTCAGTTTTTGAGCGGTTTTCTGGCGGGAATAATAAACTCGGTCTCCGACTATGCTGCTTACTTTCAAAAAAGCGATATCTTTGAAAGACATGCCGCGCATATAAAAACTGAACAAAAAAATATCCCGGGCCAAATCCATCTGAGCATGTCGGGAAAGATCCATATTTTTGAGAGCGGCAATATCTTCTTTATAAATAGCCCGTTTCAACGTTTTTTCCTTCCGGATCGTTATTTTTTTAAACGGATAGCAATCTTCGCAAATCAATCCGTCCTTAATAGCCCGGTTAAAAACGGAACGGATCGTCCGCAGGTAAAAAGAGATGGTATTGATTTTACATCCTTTTTGCTGTAAATGTGCCTCGAAGCTCTTTAAGAAACTGTAATTGATTTCCTCGAAAGTCAAATCCCTGCCCCGGCTGAATTTTTGCAAGATCCCCATGGTTCCTTTATATACGTTGGAATTTCCGTTTTTTCCCACTCTTTCCAACGATTCTACAATTTCCCGGATATAGTCGAAAACAGGCACCATAGAAGTTTTATGATAATATTCCTTGACGATATCGTCCACCGTATACACTGTAGATAAAGCCTCTATATCCAAAATGATTTTTTTGAGTTTCATAACCTGCGACTCGATATAATAATTCATTTTTTTATTATGTCTGATTCTTTCAGGTGTCCCTGTTCTTTCATTCAGCATGGATTTTTTCGTGTCCCAATCCTCCAGCCGGACTTTTTGGGGCAAACGGATAAAACGCCTTCCCCGGTTATGTACAACTTTTATCATCACCGGACATTCTCCCTCAGAAGACGTTTTTTGCTTGTCAATAATTACTTTTAATGAAGCCATAAGTGTAGTTTTTCTATGTTTAAATTAAGAATATAAGATAATTATTTCAAACACATCATATAGCTATACGTTTCCCTTTTTCCGAATTCAGGTGACAGGAGCTTAAACGGATAGGAATCGCGAACTATATACCTGCAAATATAGAGAATTTTTCCAGCGGCTCTGTAAAAGAAAACCCTTTGAAAGTTTCTGTATTTCAAAGGGTTATTTAGAATTTTTCGTTGTCCCACCAGGACTCGAACCTGGACTGACAGAACCAAAATCTGCTGTGCTGCCATTACACAATGGGACAATCATTTTTGTCTTTGACGGTGCAAATGTAAAACTTTTTCTATTTCCATCAAAAAAAAGAGCAGAAATTCAATCAAAATAATTATTTTCGTGCTTCATATTGCGGCAACAGGTTTTGTTAAATCCGAAACCAGCTGAATGCCGATTTTCCGGGCTTTACATCCCGGTCAGTCATTAAAGTCATAACCAATAAAAAGACAATGTATAGCATCAAAAATCATCCCCGTTTAAGTTTTAAGCTTATTAATAATGTTACCGGCTGGATCACCTTTCTCATCGCCAGTCTAACTTATATTCTGACCGCTGAGCCTACCGCCAGTTTATGGGATTGCGGTGAATTTATCACGACTTCCGTGGGTTTGCAAGTAGGACATCCTCCCGGAGCTCCCTTGTTTATGATTATTTCCCGCTTGTTTGCTATTTTTGCTCCGAGTCCGGAAAAACAGGCGTTAATGATCAATTACATGTCTGCTCTCGCCTCCGGTTTTACCATTCTCTTTTTGTTCTGGAGTATCAGCCACCTGGCCCGGAAAATCGTATTGAAAGGAGATAAGGAATGCTCTCTGGGACAAGTGTTCGCTATCATGGGCGCCTCTCTGGTGGGAGCACTGACCTACACCTTCACGGATACTTTCTGGTTTTCGGCTGTGGAAGGAGAAGTATATGCGCTTTCTTCCCTATTTACAGCCGTGGTATTCTGGGCCATTTTAAAATGGGAAAATGTCGCTTTCGAACCTTATGCCAACCGGTGGCTGATTCTGATCGCTTACCTCATCGGGCTGTCTATCGGTGTGCACCTCCTGAACCTACTGGCTATACCCGCTATTGTTTTCGTTTATTATTTCAAGAAATATACCCCGACCCGCTGGGGGATCGTTAAAACCGCCATCCTTTCTTTTATTATCCTGGGATTCGTCAATTTTATGCTGATTCCCGGAGTCGTAAAAATTGCGGGCTGGTTCGAACTGCTTTTTGTCAACGGAATAGGATTACCCTTCAACAGCGGAGTAATTATTTACACGATATTGCTTGCCGGAGGATTAGCTTACGGCATCCGTTATACTCTGAAGAAAAACAAAACCATACTGAATACGATATTCACCTGTTTTATCGTTTTGATGATCGGGTATTCCTCCTATGCCATGGTAGTCATTCGCTCCATCAGCAACCCGCCTATCGATGAAAACAGCCCGGATAACGTATTCGCCCTGCTGTCTTATCTCAACCGGGATCAGTACGGGGAGAATCCGCTTCTCTACGGACAATATTACAATGCACCGGTAATCGCCCTGGAAAACGGCGCACCTTTGTATTATCAAAATAAGAAAACCGGGAAATACGACCGGATCGACCGTCCCGGGAAATACGTCTACGACTCCCGTTTCTGTACTTTTTTCCCGCGTATGTACAGCAATCAGCGCCCCTATTTTGCCCAGGAATACGAAGCCTGGGGGGGGAAACCCAACGGTCCCGTGTATAATGTAGACGGAGAACTCGTTCAAAAACCCAGTTTCGGAAACAACCTGAGGTATTTTTTCGGGTATCAGTTGGGCCATATGTACTGGAGATACTTTATGTGGAACTTCTCCGGCCGTCAAAATGACATTCAGGGGTACGGCGATATCCGTTACGGCAACTGGATTACCGGCATCAAATTTCTGGACGAAATGCGGTTGGGAAATCTGGATCAATACCCCGATACCCTTAAAGCGGAAAAAGCGCTGAATAAATACTATATGTTACCTTTCCTCCTGGGAATTTTAGGGATGTTTTATCAATACCGGAAAGGCAAAACCGGGAAACAGGATTTCTGGACCGTTATGCTACTATTTTTTATGACGGGTATCGCCATTATCCTTTTCCTCAACCAGACACCTCACGAACCCAGGGAAAGGGACTACGCTTACGCCGGTTCCTTTTATGCCTATGCCATCTGGATCGGTCTGGGAGTACTCTCTATCTGGGAATTCCTCCAGAAAAAAATGAATTCCCGGGTGGCAGCACTTATCGCAACCGGAGTATGCCTGATTGCCGTTCCCGTCAATATGGCTTCGCAGAACTATGACGATCACAACCGAAGCGGACGTTACGCAACCATAGCGCACGCCAAAAATTATTTGAATTCCTGCGCACCGAACGCCATTCTCTTTACTTACGGAGACAACGACACCTTCCCGCTATGGTATGCGCAGGAGGTAGAAGGCGTGAGAAGAGATATCCGCATCGTAAACCTCAGTCTGCTGGCAGGCGGTTGGTATATCGATCAAATCAACCGGAAAGCTTACGATAGCGATCGGGTACCGGTCTCCTTTACCCCCGAACAGTATCACGACGGAGTAAGGGAATGGGTCGCTATACAGGAATTGGTAAAATCCGCCAATCTGAAAGATGTCATGGCCTTCGTTGCCAGTGATGATCCCAATACCAAAGTGCGTACCACCAGCGGAGAAGTCGGAGATTTCATTCCGACCCGGAATGTCTTCATACCGGTAGATTCAGCAGCCGTCATTGCAAACGGCACCGTAAAACCGGAAGACGCAGATAAAATCCTCAAACAGGTAGATATCCAACTGAAAGGCAATAGCCTCAATAAATCCCAATTGATGGTGCTGGACATTCTGGCGACCAACAACTGGAAACGTCCCGTTTATTTCGGTATCGGCATGGGCAGCGAAAATTATATGGGATTCGAAGATTATTTCCAATTGGAAGGGGCGGCTTACCGGGTAGTACCCATACGAACGAAACCCGACGCCTACTATGAATTCGGCAGGATAGACACGGATATCCTTTACGACAACATCATGAACAAATTCGAATGGGGTAATATCAAAGATCCGAAAGTAAATATCGACTATTTCCACGATAATACCATCGGTGTAATGAGATACAGAAGCACCATGCTGAGACTGGCCGAAGCCCTGGCCGAAAAACATAAAAATACGGAAGCAATAGCCGTACTGAACAAGAGTCTGGAAGAACTTCCGCTGAATCAGGTGCCGGCCGATAATTCTTTATTGAATTATATTCCTTTGTATTATATGATGGGAGAAAAAGAAAACGCCAACATTCTGGTAAAAGAACTGGCTACCCAGAATTATCAAATGCTGAGGTACATCAATTCTTTATCGCCCGAGGACGCGCGGAGCGGCTCGATTCCGCAAGACGAAAGATTCGCTTTAAACGTGATGCAGATCCTGCTTTCTTATACGACTCAGGCAGGAGAAAAAGAACTGGCACTGGATATCAAGAATAAAGTAGAAAGCATCTATAATCCGGGCGCCGTTGGTCCGCACGAAACGGAAGTAGAACTTCAAAAATCATTACAAAAAGACACTCAAAGTTAAACGATTCGCTATGATTACAATAGACCATTTAAAAGAGCTTGAAGCGCGTGGTGACGCGCTGAGGAGGTATCTTTGACGTCGATCAGAAAAAAATCCAGTTAGAAGAAGAGGAAATGCGGACGCAAGCTCCGGCATTTTGGGAAAACCCCAAAGAAGCCGAGATCGTCATGAAAAAAGTAAGGGAACTCAAAGGATGGATCAGCGGATATGAGAAAGTCCGGCAATCTCTGGACGACCTGGCTGTACTTTTTGATTTCGCCAAAGAAGGAGAAGCCACAGAGGAAGAAATCGACACCCAATACACCGATACTTTACGCCTGGTCGAAGACCTGGAAATGAAAAATATGTTACGGCGGGAAGCTGACCAGATGAGCTGTGTGCTCAAAATCAATTCCGGCGCCGGAGGTACAGAAAGCCAGGATTGGGCTTCTATGCTCATGCGGATGTATATAAGATGGGCTGAAGAAAACAAATACAAAGTTACTGTCAGCAACCTTCAGGAAGGCGATGAAGCCGGAATTAAGTCCGTAACCATGCAACTGGAAGGAGATTACGCCTACGGATACCTCAAAGGAGAAAACGGTGTTCATCGACTGGTCCGGGTCTCCCCTTTCAACGCCCAAGGGAAACGCATGACCTCTTTCGCCTCCGTATTCGTGACTCCTTTGGTCGACGATACCATAGAGGTTGAGATTAACCCCGCAGACATTTCCTGGGATACATTCCGTTCGGGGGGAGCCGGAGGACAAAATGTGAATAAAGTGGAAACCGGGGTCCGGCTACGTTATAACTATAAAGATCCCGATACGGGAGAAGTCCGCGAAATCCTGATCGAAAATACCGAAACCCGCTCCCAATTGGATAATCGTCAGAACGCCATGCGCCTGCTTCGTTCCATGTTATACGATATGGCCTTGCAAAAGAGAATGGCCGAACAACGCAAAGTAGAGAGCGGGAAGAAAAAAATCGAATGGGGTTCCCAGATCCGGAGCTATGTATTCGACGACCGACGGGTGAAAGATCACCGGACCAACTACCAGACTTCCAACGTACAGGCTGTTATGGACGGGGATATAAACGGTTTTATCAAAGCTTATTTAATGGAATTCGGAGGGGAATCCTGATATGAAAATAGATTTTTCCCAGTGTCGGGTCTTAATCGCCGGGGATATTATGCTGGACAAATATTACTTCGGGAATGTGGAGAGGATATCTCCGGAAGCGCCGGTGCCTATCGTCAATATCAAATTAGAAGAATCCCGCTTAGGGGGAGCTTCCAACGTAGCCAATAACATCAGCAGTCTCGGGGGACAGGTGTGCCTTTACGGAGCGATAGGACATGATTTTTTCGGGAAGGAAATCGAACGGCTGGCGAGGAAAAACCGGATCCGTACTTCCCTGATAAAAACCTCCTGTCCGACCATTACCAAAGCCCGAATCATAGGAGGTAAACAACAAATCGTCCGCCTCGACTATGAAGAAAAACTCTCCCTTTCCCCCCAGGAAGAAGAGGAAGCGAAAAGTTTAATATTACAACGGATTGCAGGACAACACATCCTGGTAATCTCGGATTACGGAAAAGGATTTATCTCTTCCCCGTTCTGTAGTTTTCTGATTCAGACGGCGCATACTGAGGGTATGCCGGTCGTGGTTGACCCCAAAGGGAAAGATTGGTCGAAATACCGGGGAGCCGATATCATCACTCCGAATGTAAAAGAATTGAGCGATATAACCGGATATCGGGTTGAAAACGAAAATAAAGACATCGAAAACGCAGCTCTCCGGGTCATCCGCGACCACCAACTGGCTTCGCTTCTGGTGACGCGGAGTGAAAAAGGAATGAGTCTGATTTCAGAAAAAGAGTGCATTCATATTCCTACCCATTCGGAAGAAGTATTCGACGTCAGCGGGGCCGGAGATACCGTCGTCGCGGCTCTCAGCGTATCCCTGGCGGCAGGACTGGACATTCAAAAAGCCATGAAAATAGCGAATACCGCAGCAGGGATCGTCGTCCGGAAAATCGGAACGGCCACTTTGAGCCCGGAAGAACTAGAGGAAGCGATAAAAAAAGAAGGGTTGAATTAACCCTTCTTTTTTATTTCCAGATATTTTTTAATTCGGTCCGGGGAATGCTAACCTGAGCATAGCCACAGGAATAAGGTCCTAAAACATATTGAGGATAGGTAAAATAAACCGAATCTGATGAAAAATTAAAGGCCGTATATCCGTTGCTCAAAGTAGGAACTTCCGTAAAACATCCCTCGGGATTTTTGAAATTCTTTTTCAGTAAAGCATCGATTTCGGCCGATTTTTTCATATCCAGCAATTGGGCAGGCTGTAAAAACTGCCGTTTTTCTACATCGTAATTGAAAGCATAAAAATTGGTCATCCCATGAGCCCCACCCGTAAACGTATAAGTCAATACCCGTAAACTGATGTAGTGCTTATCAGCCATATACACGCTGTCTGTTACATATAATTCATAGTTGAAAATCGGCCGGTTAACCGTATCCGACCGGAAAGCCATAAAGAAGGTATCCGCTTCACTTTTCAAGCTCGATTGTAAACTGTCGATCAGTTCATTCAGCTTCCCGTTGAAGAGTCGGCAACTTTCCTCCGTCTTTTTATCTTCGGAAAAGAATACACTCTTTTCCACATGTATTTCCCAATTCTCATTTTTCACAACCGATTTCGTCGTTTTAAAATCTACTCCGGAGGAACTGCAAGCTCCCAGGAAAAAAATCAGCAAGACCGTTATTCCAATATTATTTTTCATCTTTTTCTTTTTATGATTATTTTTTATATACGCCTAAGCTACTTTTACGGTTTCTTTTTTCCGGTTCTCTTTTGCCTTCCTGTTGTGCTCTTCACAGCAGGAGATGAAATACCGGTGAAACGCAGCATCGTTCGTCAACTCGGGATGGAAAGAAGTCACCAGCATATTTCCTTCCCGGGCCGCAACAATATGCCCCTCTACTTCGCACAATACTTTTACCCCTTCCCCTACACGGGTAATGTAAGGCGCCCGGATAAAAACCAAAGGAATGTTCCGTTTACTTACCTCCGGAATCAACGCCTGTATGTCGAAACTGTCGATCTGGGTTCCGTAAGCATTTCGTCTTACCGCTATATCCATGACCGCCAAATGGGTCGGAGTATCATTTACCAATTCCTTCGCCAAAAGAATCATTCCGGCACAGGTTCCCCATACCGGCAAACCCGCTTCTATCCTCTCCCGTAAAGGCTCCATCATTTCCGTACGCCTCAACAATTTTCCCATCGTAGTGCTTTCTCCTCCCGGCAAAATCATGCCGTCGATTTCCAACAACTGCCCCGGATACCTTACAATTATCGCTTCGTACCCCAATTCTTCGATATGGCGCTGATGCTCCACAATCGCGCCCTGAAATCCTAAAATTCCGATTTTCATCAATTTATTCATTGTATCATTCATAAAAAAAAGAGTGCTTAAGCACTCTTTTTACTACCAGCCTCTTTCCGCATATTTATTCTCGAGTGTGGCAATTTCTAAACCGGACATCGGCTCTCCGAGATTTTCAGATATTTCCGCCAGTTTGACCGGATCATTATAATAGGTTACAGCCTGTACGATGGCCCGCGCCCTCTTAGCCGGATCCCCGGATTTGAAAATACCCGATCCCACAAATACACCTTCAGAACCCAGCTGCATCATCAGGGCAGCATCCGCCGGAGTAGCAATTCCACCCGCAGCAAAATTCACTACCGGCAATTTCCCGTTTTCATGTACATATTGAATCAATTCATAAGGAGCACCGAATTCTTTGGCCAGACTCATAAGTTCCTCGGCAGGAGCATTTTTTACCCGACGCATTTCGTCCGTAATCTGACGCATATGAGTTACAGCTTCCACCACATTTCCCGTACCGGCTTCGCCTTTGGTCCGAATCATAGCAGCACCTTCTCCTATTCTGCGTAAAGCTTCCCCCAAATTCCGGGCTCCGCATACAAAAGGCACTTTAAACGCTTTCTTTTCGACATGATACAATTCATCTGCCGGAGTCAACACTTCACTTTCATCAATAAAATCAATTCCTATCGCTTCCAATATCTGCGCTTCCACAAAATGTCCGATGCGGACTTTTGCCATTACCGGTATAGATACGGCTTTCTGAATCTCTTTAATCATGTGAGGATCGGACATCCTCGCCACACCACCGTCCCGGCGAATATCGGCAGGCACTCTTTCCAAAGCCATTACGGCACAAGCTCCGGCAGCTTCAGCTATTTTAGCCTGCTCAGCATTCGTAACATCCATAATAACCCCGCCTTTCAGCATCTGGGCCAGATTTTTGTTCAATTCGTATTTTCCCATGAGTCTCTTTAAATATTAATATGTTAAGTATAGGTCTACTCTGAAATCAAACTTAGATTTTTCTTTAAAACACCTGATTTATTCTTTTACGGAAATCGTTTCCGTCCCGGAAAAGCTCTACAAAGATATTAATTTCGTCGAATAAAACACGGAAAAGTTAAAAGGAAAAAAGAAAAGAAAAAAGCGCATAAAAAAACAAAATTCTTATGCGCTTTTACCATTGACTATCAGCCGATTTTATGCGAACCGTCGCCGATCTTCACCGGATAAACTTTAGGTTCTTGTCCGAATTTGGACTTAAATCCGGATACGGCCTTCTGAATAAATGCATCGTATTTCTCCTCAGGAACCAAATTGATGGTACACCCTCCGAATCCTCCTCCCATGACCCGCGAGCCGGTGACACCGCATTCTTTAGCGACATCGTTCAGGTAGTCGAGTTCTTCGCAGCTTACTTCATACAATTTACTCATTCCCTGATGAGTGCCGTACATCTTTTCGCCCACGGTGCGGTAATCTCCCTTTTCCAAAGCTTCACAAGCATCCAGCAAGCGCTGAATTTCTTCGATGACATACTCGGCACGCATGTAATCTTCCGCCGAAACTTCCCCCTTCACTTCTTCCAGCATACCCATATCCGCATCCCGCAATAATTCCACCTCCGGATGACGTTTTTGTATCGCCTTTACTACCGTTTCACAGGATTGACGCCGTTTATTGTAGGCGGAAGAAGCCAGTTCATGCTTTACGCAGGAATCGATTAAAACCACTTTATAACCGACCGGATCAAAAGGTACATACTGGTATTCCAGCGAACGACAGTCTAAACGAATCAGATGGCCTTCTTTTCCGAAAACGGAAGCGAATTGATCCATAATCCCGCACATTACGCCTACATAATGGTGTTCCGTTGCCTGCCCGATTTTAGCCAATTCGAATTTATCAATCCCCAACCGGAAGATATCGTTCAAGGCATAGGCATAGGTACTTTCCAAAGCGGCGGAGGAAGAAAGTCCCGCTCCCAAAGGCACATCTCCGGAGAAAACCGTGTCGAATCCGCCTACTTTCCCCCCCCTCTTGATAATCTCCCGTACTACACCGAAAATATAACGGGCCCATTGTTGCTGAGGTGCATCTTCCTCGTTCAACCCGAACTCGGCGGAATCATTCAGATCCAGAGAATACGCCCGGATCCTGTCCGTTCCATTCGGACGAATTGCCGCCAACATCCCCTTGTCGATAGCCCCCGGCAATACGAAACCTCCGTTATAATCCGTGTGTTCTCCGATCAGATTCACCCTTCCCGGAGAAAAATACAATACACCCTCCGGTTCAAAAGTCCCGAATATTTCTTTGAATTTATTTTTTACTACATTCGTATCCATTGTTTTTACCATTTTTGTTTATTAATAATCGTCACCGACTCTTTTCACTTTTGAGCCCACCAGCGCGTAATATAACAAATATACTTCCGAAATCAGCACAATCAACCACGTCAGACTCCATTCTCCGCCCAAAGCATCCGCCAACACACCTTGCACAAAAGGCAAAATGGCTCCGCCGACAACTCCCATCATCAGCGCACCGGAACCTTTAGAGGTGTATTTACCTAACTTCTCCATCGCCAAAGCAAAAATTGCCGGCCACATGATGGAATGGAACAAGCCTACTCCCACTAACAACCACGGGTTCCCCGTTGTCATGGATAACAATACCAAAACAAAAGCGCCGATAGAAGTGAGAGTTAATTGTACGTTGGCCGGAACTTTACTGATAAAACTACCGATCAAACGTCCTACCAACATACCTCCCCAATACAAGGATGCCATCAACGCCGCAGTCTCCATGGAAAAACCTTCGGACATGGAATACAGATTGATATTGGCGCCTACTGCCACTTCCACACCCACGTAAAAAAAGATGGCAATAACTCCTAAAGCCAGATGCGAGAAGCTCCATACGCTCTTCGACAATTTTTCCCCTTTACTGGAAGTACTGGCGATATCGGGCAAATTCAATCTTTTTAAAGTGAACACCAGAGTGACTACCACCAGCATCAACACCAAAATCGGAATATAAAGCGAACTGATTTCTATATTTTCCGCTTTACGTCCCCCGAATATGACCCAGGCCACTAAAAGCGGACCGATCGTAGTCATGGTGGAATTAGCCGCGCCGGCTATGGTCTGCCGTTGAACGCCACTGGTGCCTTTTACCTCACAAGCTACCAGATAAGGATTGATAGCGGCCTGTAGAAAGGTCAAAGCCGTACCGGCCACGAAAGACCCTAACAAAAAGATAAAATAAGCATAAGGCAAAGTGGCGCCGAACATGGAAAGCGTGCCTCCGAAAGCCTCGAACTGATAAGCAGAAAATTCGAACAAACCGAAAGCGAACACCAGAATAATCAACCCGCGAATCAGGGTACCCCGGTAACCCACACTATCCAATGATCTCGCACTCGTTCCTCCCATTACCAAATAGGCCAGGAAAAAGCAGAAATTAATCAGAGTAGTCAGTGTATTTGTCAAATCTCCGGCATTTTTCAAATAGGCAGCCTGTAAAGGGCCTTGAAACTGCTGATTGATATTGGTAATCAATCCCACTAATGCCATTAAAACGACCATCGTGATAAACGGGCCGAGATAATTCGTTTTTGAAGAAGCTAAATTTGTACTCATTAATATAATTTTAAGTGATTATTTTTCCACACCGAATTTATAAATGCAAGTTTGAGTATAGATTTCTCCGGGACTCAGAACCACTGTCGGGAAATGAGGCTTGTTGGGACTGTCGGGGAAATGTTGGGTTTCCAGACAAAAAGCGCTCCGTTCCGGATAAGTCGCTCCATTTTTACCCCGGAAACCGCTCAGCCAGTTGCCGGTATATAACTGAACTCCCGGTTCGGTCGTATAGACTTGCAACGTTCTGCCGCTGACCGGTTCCAAAACCTTAGCCGCCAAAGACAATTCCCCGGCCTCTTTTTTATTCAGTACATAACAATGATCGTACCCTTTACCGAAGATCAATTGTTGAAACGGATCGTCGATGCGTTCTCCGATAGCATGAGGAGCCCGGAAATCCATCGGAGTTCCTTCGACGGGAGCTAGGGCTCCGGTAGGAATGGAAACTTCGTCCATAGGAGTATAAAAATCAGCTTCGATGGTGAGCAGATGATTACACACCGAAGAAGTAGGATGTCCCTGCCCGCTCAGATTGAAAAAAGAATGCTGGGTCAGGTTCACGACCGTTTTCTGATCGGTCGTGGCGCGATAACTTATTTCCAAGGCATTTTCATTCGTGAGGTGATAAACCACTTCCACCGACAAATTCCCCGGAAATCCTTCTTCTCCGTCAACCGAAAGATAAGCCAATTTCAGTGTCTGCGCATTTAATTGAACCGCATCCCATACCACGGCATTAAATCCCGTTAAACCGCCGTGTAAGCTATTGGGACCATTATTGACAGCCAAAACATATTCTTTACCGTCCAACGTAAATTTCCCCCCGGCAATGCGGTTGCCGTACCGACCGATCAATGCTCCCAGGTAAGGCTCCGGCGTATGCAGATAATCCTCCAAACTGTCGTGACCCAGCACCACATCCGCAAATTCCCCCTTCCGGTCCGGTACATTCACCGATACGACAAATCCTCCGTAATTAGTTATGGCAATTTTTACTCCGTTTTTGTTTCTCAAAATAAATAAATCGGTCTTTTTCCCGTACAACTCCCCCTGAAAAGCTTCCCGGCACACAGGAACCGAATTCCCTTGAAAAGAATTATTACATACCATGATATCTGTTTTAAATTATAAATTTCCCACCCGGAATAAACAACCAAAAACTGTTTCTTTTCCGTTAAACACCTGTATCCCCGCTTTTTCTGAATTCATTTGTATAGTAATAGGCATACGTTGCAAAAATAATTCATTTTAAACAAAATCAAATAAAAAAAGAGGTCTTTCGACCTCTTTTTACATTTTAGATAGAATTATCTTTTCCGAATATGAGATTTTACAAATAAGTTTTCAATCGTTTTATACACCGGGCTTCTTTCAATTTCTTGATGGCTTTGGACTTCACCTGCCGCACTCTTTCACTGGTAAGATTCAGGTTCACTCCGATTTCTTCCAAGGACATAGCGGCATATCCGTTCAAACCGTAATACATACTCAGGATAGTCGCCTCTCTTTCCGACAAGACCGAAAGCGAACGTTCGA
Source organism: uncultured bacterium (assembly GCA_905216195.1). Taxonomy (GTDB): domain Bacteria; phylum Bacteroidota; class Bacteroidia; order Bacteroidales; family Marinifilaceae; genus Culturomica. The sequence continues at coordinate 226 of CAJMSX010000065.1, read as the reverse complement.
TATCAATTCTCAACGAATCAGAATTCAGAATCGTTTCCGGTACCGGCCAGGGATTCTCAGCAGGTACGTAAATATCGTATAAAGTCACCGATTCCTCATCCGAAGTCAAAGGAGCATCCATCGATACGGGGCGATGGGCAATTTTCATTTTTTCTTTCTCATCTTCGGGCGGAATATGGATTTTTTCCGCAATCTCCGCGGGAGTAGGCTGTCTTTGATAGTGTTG
>CAJMSX010000064.1 GCA_905216195.1 uncultured bacterium | reverse complement strand
TGATGTTCAAAACATTGGCATTCAGGGTAAATTCTATACCCTTATTTTCCAGCTTTCCGATATTCTGGGGCACACTCAACAAACCTGTTACCCGCGATACCGGAACCATAAATACCATATCCTTCGTCCGGTGGTAATAATAATCGAATTCCAGAGAAAACCGGTTGAAGAAAGAAACGTCCAAACCGATATTAAACTTGTTGGTCTGTTCCCATTTCAATTTGGAATTACCTCTCTGAGAATGGGCACTACCCGGCAGGCCGTTATAATTGTAGCCGAAACCGAACAAGTCCCGCGAAGCATACCAGGAATTACCCACTTCCTGATTCCCAGAAGTGCCGTAACTGGTCCGGATCGTCAGATTGTCCATCCATCCCCGGGTGGATTCCATAAACTCCTCTTCAGAGATCCGGTAACGCGCCCCTACCGACCAGAAGCCGGCCCAGCGATCATCTTTTCCGAAGCGGGAAGAACCGTCGGCACGCGCGCTCATGGAAAAATAATATTTATTGTCGTAATCGTACTGCCCGTTAAAAAAGAAAGAAGCGATCGCCACATCGTCCCGGGTGGTCGAAGCACTGGAAGGCACGGCGGCATTCGCCACCTGATTCAAGGTCATCAACGGATAATTCGATGCGGAAAGGTAAGAGGAATTGTCTTTGGTTTTTTGCGCCTCCTGACCGATCATCAGATTCAAATGATGGACATCCTCCAAGGTCTTGATATAACTCAAGGTATTGGTAATGCTCAAAAGGGTCCGGCTGGTCGTGCCCTGTTCTCCCATACCCCGCATGTCTTTTCCTTGCGGCTGCAGGAAAGACCAGTAGCCGAATTCCTTCAGATCGTAATAATCGATCCCCAAACGGGAAGTAAATATCAAATCGTCCCGGAACTTCAACGTAACGTAAGGAGTAATCGTCGCCCTGTATTGTTTACCGATACTTTTATCCCCGTATTTGCTCCGCTGAGCTACCGGGTTATAATAATTCACCGTATTAAAATTCCATTCCCCGTCCTCGTTTTTTATCGGAGTCAGGGGGCTCTGCATATAGGCCTGGGTAATCGGATCGCTGAAATATCCACCTCCTGCACCCATATTGGTTTTCGTATACGACATATTCAGGGAGATGCCGTAATCGATCCAGGAATTGGGCGATTGAGCAAAATTCAACCGGCCGGAAAATCGTTCCAGGTTTTTACTGATCACTAGAGCTTCGTCGTTAAAATAATTCACGGAAGCAAAAAACTTGGGTGAGGTTTCGCTATTGCCCCCTCCCTGTAAGTCCAGGTTATATTCCTGTACAAAACCCGTGCGCGTTACCGCATCGAACCAATTCGTATGCGTTTTGCCGTCAACTCCCAGATTCCGGTAAAGAATATCCCGCAATTGCTCTTCGGTTCCTTCTCCGAAATAATTGTATAAACCTTCGATTTGAAGAGCCGTATATTGTTCGGCATTCAAAAGCTTATACGAATTGGTCATGCTCGGCATCATTTCCATCCCTAATTTCACCGTCAGGTTCGCCTGCAGTTTACCGGCTTTCCCCTTTTTCGTAGTAATCACGATCACCCCGTTGGCGGCCCGGGCTCCGTATATGGAAGTGGCGGTAGCGTCTTTCAAAACCGTCATGGTCTCGATATCGGAAGGACTGAGGGTGGAAAGGGGCGACAGGGTTTGTTCTTCATCCGCCCTCATACCCATCGCGCCAGCCGTCACAGGTACCCCGTCGATCACGTACAAAGGCTGGGTGCCGGAATTGATGGAATTTCGTCCCCGGATAAAAATAGTAGCCGGAGCACCGGGTTGACCCGAAGAAACATTCATTTGCAAACCCGGAACCGTTCCTTCCAAAGCCTTGATCGGATTGGCATCCGTCTTCTGAACGATATTTTCAGAGCCTACGGTCGTGGCCGCCCCGGTAAAGGCTTTCCGGCGCTTTACCCCGTAACCGGTCACGACCACCTCATCCAGGCTCTGGGCATCGTTCTCCATCACTACATTGATAAGGGAATGGGTTCCCACCGTAAAATGCTGAGTCTTCATCCCCAGATACGTGAAAACCAGTACGTCTCCCGGCTTAGCTTCTATCGAATACCGTCCTTCGGCATCGGTGGCTGTGCCGATGGAAGTTCCCCTGATCATAATCGATACTCCCGGCAAAGGAGAACCGTCACTCTTATCCGTAACGATACCGCTGATGGTGCGCGTCTGAGCGTAACTTACCTGTAACCCCATGAAGAGCAGGAAAGTACATAAACCGATTAATCTTCTCATAAATTTTAATTTAGTTTAGTTTATAAATCCGCTTTTGAAACTTTTTGTGTTGTTTAACGAAAGAAGGCTAAACGGGTTACAACAAATCTTAATTTTAACAGGGAAATAAAAACAGATTGAAAAAAAACGAATCGGTTCCTGAAAGACAGGATGTGGAAATAAGGGATCTTTATCCCGGCAAAAAAGAAATTTACCGTTCTTAAAGAAAAAGAGGATACCGTTCCATTACACTAGGAAAAATCAACCCGGTACCGCAAAAATCGATTCAGATATCGATTATTTTATTTTTAATCGCATACATCACTAAAGCAGCCGTATTCCGGCAACCGGTCTTACTCAATAAGTTGGCACGATGCTTATCGACCGTACGCTTACTGATAAAAAGTTCGTCGGCAATTTCCTGATTGGATTCTCCTTTGCAGACATGATACAGAATTTCCATTTCCCGGTCGGAAATTTCATTATCGGGAAGCGTCGCTTCAGCTTTTGTATTATCCCGTATGGTATTCAGAATGTTGAATAACAATTCTTCGGAAAAGAAATTTTCTCCGGCAGCTACTTTTTTTATAGCGGTGACCACATTTTCGATACCGCTGTTTTTCAACATAAACCCTTTCGCTCCTGCATCGATCATTTTGTAATAATACTGCTCGTCTCCATACATGGAGAGTACGATCACTTTCAGGTTCGGTCTCATATGCAAAGCTTCGCGGGTAGCATCTATCCCGTTCATTTCCGGCATTTCAATATCCATCAACACCACATCACAATCTACAAAAGATAAATTTTCAATAAATTCCTTCCCGTTGGAAGCTTCATAAATATGATGGACAAAATCTTGAGTAGACAAGAGTAATTTCAGTCCTTCCCGAAACAATTTATGATCGTCCACCAGGTATATCCTCAATTTTTGCATATCCAACCGTTTAAGTGTTTCTTCGATAGAAAGAGGGGTAAAATTAAAAAAATATCGTCATCTTCCCAAACCGGGGCTTTGGAGGAAGCCTAAAGTTTGATAAATCCTTTCGCTTGCATTCCCTTACCACGTTCACTGATAATTTCGATGTCTCCGTTAGCCGACCTCAGCCGATACTGCATATTATCCAGGCCCATGCCGTATCGGGTAGCTTCCCGGTTTACGTTAAATCCGATACCGTCATCGGTATACGTCAGATAAAGACCGTCCTCTTTCGCCTGCAAGCCGATTTTTATTTTCTTCGCCTCGGCATGCCTTAACGTATTGTTGATCAGCTCACAAATTACCCTGTACATAATCACTTCCACGTTATAACTATACCGGGCATTCCCGATATTGCTCATAAACCGGATATCTATCCCTTTGGCAGAACGCAACTTTTGAACAAAGGAACTCACCGCTTCCTTCAATCCGAAATTATCCAGAATATGCGGGCTGATGGTAGAAGAAATATCCCTGACACTTACAATAGCCTCATCTACGGCTTGTCTTAAGTTTTGCTTTATTTTTTCGTTCACTTCAGAAGAACTTTGGGCATCCAAACCGGAAACCAGCATTTTAATGACACTCAGTAAAGGGCCCAAACCGTCATGTAATTCTTTGGCAAAACGTTGCCTTTCCTGCTCTTCCGTCCGGATAACCGCCGAAAGCACTTTATTTTCAGTTTCCCTGCGGAGCTCCTCCAATCTCCGCATAAATTGAAAAATCTTCCGGATATAGAACACCCCGATCAAAAGTACCAGGGAAATAATAAACGCCAGCCAACGCTGTACAATCGACAGTTCGTCCCCCCATTCCGGATAAATGGTGGGGAAAAGTTCGAACGTCCGGGCCACTACCATCAAAATAAACCCCGAGGAAATGAGAATCCAGGAAGAATTGAACTTGGTCCTTTTAAACAAACTGATCGCTATTCCGGCAGCCAGTACCTGGAAAAATAAGGACATATAAGCAACGATTACCGACAACATCCGATTGAATTTAAAAATTAAATAAAAAACTTTTCCGCCTAAAACGGATACCCTATCGCTATATTGAAGACGGTGTGTTTCATCCACTTTCCGTTATCGAACAATACGAAACGCTGACGTTCCGGTTTCGCCGGGTCCCTCATTTTAATCCCCCAGTCGAAGCGCAACAGGAAAAAATTGGCATCCAACCGGAGGCCGACTCCTGTCCCCACCGCTATCTGTTTGTAAAACTCCCCCGTCAGCCGGGATCCCCGCCGATCTTCGTAACGATTAATATTCCAGATGTTTCCGGAATCTATAAAAAACGCTCCTTCCAGCAGCCAAAACAGCTTGTAGCGGTATTCCACATTGACTTCTAGTTTAAAATCCCCCACACTGTTGGGATAGTTATTCTCAGCCACATAGGAACCGGGGCCCAATGTACGGGACTGCCAGGCCCGGATACCGTTAGCCCCCCCACCGTAATAAGCTTCTTCGAACGGCAACACTTTCATATTGCCGTAGGGATAACCGCAGCCTAAAAACACCCGGTATACCAGCGTATTGGCTTTATTTAAAAAATGATTGAAGCGATATTCACCGTCGATTTTAATATATTGCGCATACCTTACTCCTAACATTTCATAATAACGTTCGTCTTTCTTAAAAGTCTTCCCGACCTGAAAAGCATGGTCCAAAGCCCACAGCAAATTTCCCGAAGACTCCAGATTCCCGCGGAAATAGTTGAAATTCCCGGGCGCATTCAATTGCTGATCCGTAAACACAGCCGAAAAGTTAGCGGATAAAATCATGTGACTGGTGTAAGCGCTTTTCACATATTCATTTTTTAAGCCTGAAATAAAAGCCGAATCCACTTTTTGCATCATCACATAATTCAAATCGATCAAATCGAAGGTATACCGCCATTTTTGATTGGCTTTCCGCCATAGATAACCGAATTTAACACTGGCAATCCGCCGGTCATAAAACGGCGTATATTCATAACTATACGACAGAGAAACAGAGGTTTTCGGTGCATAGTTCCGTCTGAATTCCGCTAACCGCAAAAAGGGAACCCAGAACTGAGGCGAGATCAATTTCACTTCCGCTCCCAATTCCCGGGTACTGAATATTTTTCCTTCGTTAAAACGCTCTTTTTTCAAAGCCCCCCACAAACTCAGGCTTAAATTTTCTCCGCTTTTAAAAAGGTTGCGATGGTTATAGGTAAAATTCCCTCCTACTCCGATATTTCCCGAATTATGTGTGCCTTCCAAAAAAACATTATAGGACTGTCTCTTGATAGGCGTTAACTGTATCTCACAAACTAATTTTTTTTCTCCCCCCGCGGCATCTTCCTGCTCCCGGAAAACGATATTGATAAACTTGAACAAATTCAAGGCCTGTAAGCGGGAATAAGAATCCAGCACTTTTTGCACATTGTAGAGTTCACCCTTTTTAAACTGAATAGTTTCCGTAATGAGTTTGGGCTTGATTTTCAATTTATCCTTATAATAAATTTCATAATCCCCGAATAAAGAATCCGAATATAAAGTATCGGCACCCGTAAAAATCACCAGAGGATCGTAATCAAAATTTATATTGATTTTTTCTATCCGGTACTTCCGGTAGGCGTTGGAATCAGCCGGACTATTCAGGATACTCATCAGTAAACGCGCTTTTTCCCGGCTACGAACCGTATCTGCATAAAACTGAATAAAATTCTTAGAAAAATTAAAATACCCTTTTTCTCTCAGCATACGGGTAACCCGCTCTCTTTCCTGATCCATAACTTCAATATCCAAAGGGTCTCCGGCCCGGAGCAGCGTATTTACGGAATCAGCCCGGACTTCCCGCATCAAAAGGGTGGAATCCGCCAACTCATTCCGCACGTACTGATGCCGGTCCGTCAGATGGAAATCGGAAATCATCGTTTGAGGCCCGGGAGTAACAAAATACGTCACGTAAGCTCTTTTCTTCCTAAACTGTACGGAATCCGTCACTACCGCGTCGTAATAACCTTTGTTATGAAGATATAATTTTATTTGAGTGGTGCTGCGATCGGTAAGGAAGGGACTATAAACCACGGGAGCTTCTCCGATCGTACGCAGCCATTTATTCAGCCGCTTTTCTTCCTTTCTTCCGCTCAGATTATACAAACCTAAATGAAAACGAGCCACACCAAGAATACGGGTATTCGGTTTCTGACGAATATTTTTCTTTATCTCCGCCCTGCTTACATGCTTATCCTCCATACTGACCGTCACCTTGTTCAACAAATATTCCTTTTCAGCGATATATTTAGTCGGCGAACAGGAATGAAACAAACAATACAAAAAAAGGATAAGTACTACCTTATATCCGGGATGCCTCTCCAATTACCAAAAAATATTATAATTTTGTAGCTTATTCAAGTATCGGTATGCTTAGCAAACACGTAACAAAAATAATTCAAAGTCTCGAAAAAAAGAAATTCAGAGACAAATATAATCTCTTTAAAACCGAGGGAGAAAAGCTGGTTAAGGAATTGCTGCTTTCCGACCTGGATATCGATTCGGTCATTGCCTGCCCCGAGTGGATCGAAAAAAACCGCGCTCTCCTTAAAAACTGGAATATCGTCGAAGTAAATGCCCGGGAAATGAGGACCCTATCCAATTTCCCATCCCCTCCGGAAGTCATAGCCTTAGCCCGGATTCCTCAACCGCAGTATCAGAAAGCCGATATAGGCCACAGCCTCTCTTTGATCCTCAACGGCATCCAGGACCCCGGAAATCTGGGAACCATCCTCCGGGTCTCAGATTGGTTCGGCATTCGTCACGTTTTTTGCGACAGCGATTGTGCCGGAAGCTATAATCCGAAATGTGTACAAGCCAGTATGGGAGCCTTGTTCAGGGTAAAAGTCATCTACACCGAAATCCTCCCTTTGTTGCAGGAATTCAGAGCTCCGGGTTTTTGCTGTTACGGCACTTTTCTGGAGGGAGATAACATTTACCGGACTTCTTTGAACGCTTCGGGTTTTATTGTGATGGGAAACGAAGGAAGCGGAATCCGGCCTGAAATAGAAAAACAAATCGATAAACGGCTGACGATCCCCAGCTTTGCAGAAAATGAAAACTCCACGGAATCTCTGAATGTGGGAGTAGCAACCGGAATAATCTTGTCCGAATTTAAAAGAAAATTTTATAGTAAAGGATAATATTTTTAATTTTGCCGGTACAAAGAAAAACACCTTTGTGACCGGAAGAAGAGAGGGGAAGTATGCCCTTTCACCCATTTTCCAAAAAACGATGTGTCTAAATTAAAATGAACAAAACATGAGAAAAATTCTTATTTTACTGGCCCTCTGCCTGGGTTCCTATGCCGTAATCGCCCAGTCTCCCCTGAATATCGGTATCCATGGAGGTATTTCCAACACCCGGATCAAAGTAAACGATATTCCCACCGTACTCAAGACGGGCTCCCGAACCGGATACATGATAGGAGCGTTCGCCCGCATCAATCTGGGACCTCTTTATGTAGAACCGGCATTGAACTACTCGCATAAGGAAGGAGAAGTTGAAAACGCGACGGACAAAAGCGCCTTGAAATACAACTCCTTCGATGTTCCGGTAATGGTAGGGCTTTACATCTTAGATTTCCCCGTCCTCAAGTTAAGGGCATTCCTCGGACCGGTCGCCTCTTTTACCGGAAAATTGAAATGGGATAAAGGCGACTTCGGAAACGCGATTGATAACGATAAAGTTATGTGGAACGGTAAAGTCGGCATCGGAGTCGATGTATGGAAGTTGACTTTCGATATCGATTATGAAAAAGGATTTAAGAAATTCCAGAACGATAACGGCATAAAAATCAAATCTCCCCGTTCCTTTAATTTTACTTTAGGACTGAAAATCATTTAACTCTTACTGAGCAACCACATTTTTTCGAAGGGCGTACCGGTAGCGGTACAGCCCTTTCAATGCGACACCGTTCCCCTTCTATCCTTCTTTTTCCTGCGTAGAGCGGGATTTCCGGACTGCCATTTCCCTCACTTTTCAAATACATTCCGGTAAACTTCCCGCGCCAGGGGAATCACCTCTCCTTCGGGCTCAGCCGGATAAGAATTCCGTTGCAAGGTCCAGGCTTCCTCCAATGCATACCAATCGATCTCTTTATTCTCTTTTCCATTCATTCGGTCTTCCAACACTTCGAAATAAGTCTTCCAGCGAAGGTGATAAAAATCTTTTAACAGTCCGGCCCATTCCCGGTGGGAATAATCCCTCAGCCCCCCTTCGTCGGCAGCAACCCGGTTTCCCCAGGTCGTAATCTGCACCCGGGCATTCCATTCGTAAAGCCGTTTCTCTTCTTCATGTTCCGATATATTTTTTGCTTGTTCCAGCCAATGGCCCAGCCGAAATTCCCGCCTGCCCGACAATAATTTATCCTGTTCTAAGATCAGGCGGAGGAACCGATCTTTCAACCTCAGGAAATCCGTCTGATTCCCCTCCCGGTAAGCGACCATCACTTCTTGCTGCAATTCGTTTCCTCTATCGGCAATGGCTTGACGTACGACATCGGTCAAATCATATTCGAAATTGTTGTTTCCCCGGTATCGGTCGGCGACGGCCAGCATCAGTTCGGCGGCTTTCCGGAATTCTTCGGGACGATAATACAGACGGGATGTACCCCAGGAAGAAACACTGCCGATCTTTTCCGCCGGACGGGCACAAAATACAGACTCTACCGTTCCTTCCTGAATCCGGGGACAATTGTAGGCCGTATGCACCAATATTCTCCAAGCTTCAGATAATGTGGGATCCTCCGTGCCGTACCGGGCTTTTACATAACCTTCTATCCAATCTTCGGCCGTAAAAGGAGCTTTACGCCAGGGTAACTCCAACAACAATTCATACATGACCGGATTATTCTCTATTCCCTCCATCGTCATGCCCACTCCCCGTAAACAAGCTCCGGCGGGATGCTTACGGGCCGCATAATATCCCTCGATCACCTGATCCATCCGACCGTACATACCGACATTTCCTCCGAAATTCAGTAACATACAAAATATCCAATCGTGTTTCCCAAATCCTTTCTCCCGGTACCAGGGAGATTCCGGATCTCCCCACATCGGGCGGTTTTCACTCGATAAGTCGAGTACCAGGAGATCACCGGCTTTCAAGCCCTCTATCATTTCCGGACGGGGATTCGTCTGCCAGGCCTGTACGACCCATACCGCTTCGGGATTGGCCTTTTTCATGGCCTGCATAATACACTTTCCGGCTTCCGCTAAATCTACTCCTTTCGTACTTCCTCCTTCATGAAAGGGATCCATACCGTAAAAACGGGCTTTTCCGAACAACTTTTCCATCTCGGCATAATACAGCCCGGCAATCCTTTGAAAAGCCGGATCGGTAGGCTGCAAAAAGGCAGGACGACGGTAGCCGCACCAGGTTCCCGGATCGGTTACTTCCAAGCCCAGTTTCTCTTTTGCATGATGAGGAAGCATTCCCGCATACCCCGGCAAAACGGGCTCGATCCCGAATTCTTTCATCCGGTTTAAAATCCGTTGCTGTAAACTCAACTGCCGCTTATACCATTGTTCGGGATTGGGGCCTCCCCAACCCTCCAGATTATTCATATGCCACCAAGCCAGAAACGCAGGACCGGCAATAAATTCGTTAATTTCTTCCGAGCGGTACCCCAACTGTTTTAAAACATTATACCACACCGTTTCCGTACCCGTCAAACACAAAGGCAAATTCACTCCGTGCAAAACCATCCAGTCGATTTCCCTTTCCCAACGTTCCCAATCCCAGAATGCCATGGAATAGGAATAAGTACAGTAGTTAAAATCGTAACGGTATTTTAAATCGGTTTCCCGCCTTTCTTTTTTCGTTACAGGAGGAAGTTTGGCCGGTAATTTTGCCGTCATCCCGTTCCAAGAAAGGTGAATACCGGCATAATACTTCAAATACCAGTTCAGCCCGGTGGCAATACTCACGTAATTATTCCCCCGCACAACCACCAACTCCCCTTCCTGATCCAACTCAAAAAAATCTTTATCCCCGGACATCAATTCTATCCTGAATTTGGCCGAAGCTCCCTTGTCGATTCTTTCCAACAGCCTCTCTATGGGAGAACCCTGTAAAGAAAAAGCCGCCAAAGAAATCCATCCGAAAATTAATACAAACGTCCGTTTCATAACCTCGTTCACTAAATTAGTTTATCCTTTCCAATCCCTTCTCCCGCTCTCCTCCTAACCGATACCCGTCCACACCCTTCCGCTACAAAGAAACAAAAATAAATTTTGAGGCCAAATAACCTAAAAAACCAGTCAAAATTTCTCCCGGGAGAAAATTATTCTGCCTGAAGCGAATAATTTTCTTAGATTTTTGTTTTTTTCCGAATTTTAATTTTTCTTTGCTGCATCAATTCAATCCGTAAGAAAGATTGTTTGAATTATAAAGAGGAGTTGAGAGACGGGCTCTGTGAAACTCCGACAACCTCAGACCGTTCTGAAAGGTGCCAAAACCCGTCCCGGAAACCGGGAGTTATAATTTAAAACAAAATGAACATGAAAGCAGAAAAAAATTTCCAAAGCATTTCCCAGACCTCCTGCAAAGTAAAGTTTTCTATTCTTAACGGCTTTTCTATGGATATGCGCTGTATGCGCTGAATCTTTTCATACCCCCGATTATAACGGTCACGCTCGTACCGAAGGAAAAACAGGACGAATAAACGGAAGGGAGTTTCCGGCTTCTTCATGCTGGGTTTTCCAATGATAGTTTTCCGAATGAGGGAGTTGTATAGCTATACTTGTCCGGAAATTCAAAAAAACAAAATAATCATCTATTGACAACTGATATTATGGCAAAATCATACGCTGAAATCAATGAAAAAATAAGAAACGGGAAAGCCGTTGTTTTAACGGCCGAAGAAGTGTCGGAGCTGTCCGGGACTTTGTCCCCCAAAGAAATTGCAGCAAAAGTGGATATTGTAACGACGGCTACCTTCGGGGCTATGTGCTCCTCCGGCGCCTTTATCAACTTCGGACATGCCAATCCACCTATCCGCATGGAAAAAATTGAACTGAACGGGATACGGGTCAGCGGGGGACTGGCAGCCGTCGACACCTACATCGGAGCTACGGATTGCAACCCCGAACGTCCTGCCTACGGAGGAGCGCATTTGATAGAAGAATTGGTTAGCGGTAAAAATATCACCCTGGAAGCTTGGGGAAAAGGTACCGATTGCTATCCGCGTCGCCACATCAAAACCATTATCAACAAGGATTCGATAAACGAAGCCATCTTGTATAATCCCCGCAATGCTTACCAGAATTACAATGTAGCTACCAATACGACCGATCAGATAAAATATACCTATATGGGTACCTTATTGCCGAAAATGAGAAATGCTTCTTACAGCACGGCAGGTGAATTATCGCCCCTGCTGAACGATCCCGAATGTCGTACGATCGGTTTGGGAACCCGGATTTTTCTCTGTGGAACGGAGGGATACGTTACTTGGAACGGAACTCAGTTTCATTCTACCAAAGAAGTCAATGAATTCGGAATTCCCACCAGCAATGCCCGGACAATTGCCGTTATCGGAGACCTGAAAAACATGAGTCCGGAGTATCTCCGAGCCGCTTATTACGAAAAATACGGCGTCAGCCTTTTCGTGGGAATAGGCATTCCTATTCCGGTACTGGACGAAGATCTGGCGCGAAGGGTTTCGATTCGCAACGAACAGATAGAAACGACGGTGGTCGACTACGGAAACGGAAACCGGGTTCTCGGCAAAACCCATTATGCCGCCTTACGGTCGGGAGAAATCCATGTAAACGGACAACGGGTCAGGACAGCTCCTGTCGCCAGCCTGGCAAAAGCCCGGGAAATTGCCACGATTCTGAAGAATTGGATACAAAAGGGCGATTTCCTGCTAACGGAACCCGTCCGCCCCATGCCCAGCGGTACCACCCTGAAAAGCCTCCGGGAAATTCAGAATGAAGAATAAAACGAATAGTTCACAGAAAAAGAAAAAACCATGATAAAAAAATTAGTATTGTCATTTCCGGTCGATGCTACCGATCGATCGCTGACCTATGATCTGGTAAAATTATATGATATACGAATCAATATTCTGAAAGCGGAAATCGAAGCGGGAAAGTCCGGAAAACTTTTGGTAGAACTGGAAGCCGACGAAATTTCTCTGGAAAAAGGAATCGCTTATCTGGCAGAGAATGGAGTAACCGTCAGCCCGCTGGCCAGCAAGATCTCCTATGACGAAGCCCGTTGTATAAATTGTGGGAATTGCGCATCGGCTTGTTTCGCCCATGCCCTTACCATCGGGGCCCCCGATTGGAAACTGCAATTTAATCCGGAAAAATGCATTGTTTGTAAACTTTGCCTGAAATCCTGTCCGTTGAAACTGTTCCGGATTGAATTTTCAGAATAAAAAGGATAAAAATCGCTCAGGGCCGCTACCCGCTCCAGTTTTTATCTTGAAAAATGCGAATAAAGTTCTTGAATTTTTATAATTTAGGAACATTATTAACCCCCAAAACTTTTAACTATGGAATACACTAACAGAACATACCGGGAACATCTCAACAAAGACCGATGGACCCATTTTATCGTTCAATGCAAAGAGTCCGATTTATGGATAGGGGTAGACCGGCCCTCCTACCGACCCGAAATGCCGGAATTTTGCCTGAAGCTGATTCAGGAAGTACGATCGGATATGGAAGCGTATCTCCACAAAGACCCGAATTATGCTCTCTCGCTCGTTCCCTATGAAGCCCGGGAAGATGCTCCGGAAATTTTCAAACAAATGTCGGCTGTGGCCCGGAAAACCGGAATAGGTCCTATGAGTGCGGTCGCAGGAGCCGTCGCTTATTGGGTGGTAAATTCATTAAAAACCCGGTTCGGCGCAAAGGAAATCATAGCCGAAAACGGCGGAGATATTTATGCCGATATCCGGGAAGACATCGATATTTCGGTGTTTGCGGGAGCTTCCCCCCTTTCCGAAAAAGTAGGACTGCATATCCAAGCCAAAGAAGCGCCGCTTGGCATCTGCACTTCTTCCGGAACGGTCGGCCCTTCTTTGAGTTTCGGCAAGGCAGATGCGGTCATGATCATTTGCCGGGACGTCCTGCTGGCGGACAGTTATGCTACGGCCTTTGCCAATTACATCCGTAAACCCGAAGATATTAACCCCATACTCGAAAGAATAGGAAAAACCGAAGATATTATCTCAGCTTTGCTGATCAAAGACGATAAAATGGGAGTCATCGGGAAGTTCGAAATCAAATTCTTTAACTAGCGACCGAATCACACATGCACTCCATGATCCAAGAACATTTAAGAGAGAAAATACTGATATTGGACGGAGCTATGGGCACCTCCCTCCAGAAATTACAGCTTACAGAAGCGGATTTCCGGGGAAAGGAGTTCGCATCTCATTCCGTCAATCTGAAAGGAAACAATGATATTTTAAATCTCACTCAACCTGAAATCATCCGGAAGATTCACCGGGAATATATAGCAGCTGGAGCGGACATTATCGAAACCAATACGTTCAATGCGAACGCCCTTTCCCAATCCGACTACGACTGTGACCGGCTCGTCTACCGGTTGAATAAGGCCGGAGCCCGCTTGGCACACGACGCTGTCCAAGAAATGAAGCGGGAAATTTATGTAGCCGGCAGCATCGGGCCGACTTCCCGTACCCTCTCTCTTTCCCCGGATGTCAACCGCCCGGAATACCGGACGACGAATTTCGATGAGATGGCCGCCGCATACGAAGAACAGATTGCCGGTCTGATCGACGGGGGGGTGGACCTATTATTGCTCGAAACGGTTTTCGACGGTCTGAATGCAAAAGCTGCCTTATATGCTATCGATAAAGTGCAACGGGAGAAAGAGACCCGCATTCCCGTGATGGTTTCCGCAACCATCAACGACAAAAGCGGACGTACCCTGACCGGCCAAACGCTGGAAGCTCTCTTTACGACTCTCTCCCATTATCCCCTGCTGAGTTTCGGATTAAACTGTTCTTTCGGAGCCACCGAACTCTATCCGTTTATCGAACGCCTCTCCGGCTATTTACCGTGTTACCTCAGCATCTATCCCAATGCCGGACTCCCCAATGAAATGGGCGAATACGATGAAAAACCGGAATGGACCGCTTCCTGTCTCCGGGAAATGGCCAGGGCAGGCTTGATCAATATCGCCGGAGGTTGTTGCGGTACGACACCTGCACACATCCGGGCCCTCTCTCAAGCCCTCCAAAATATTCCTCCCCGTACTCTTCCCTCCCGTCCAGCCCGTTTATCGGTGAGCGGACTGGAAGAAATCGTTATCGACACAGAATTAAACAATTTCACCAATGTGGGGGAGCGAACGAATGTAGCCGGATCGGCTAAATTCGCTAAACTGATCCATGCCGGAGCCTATGCCGAAGCAACGGCTATTGCCCGGAAACAAATCGAAGACGGAGCCCCGGTCATAGATATCAATATGGACGATGCCCTGTTGGAAAGCGCCCGGGAAATGGAAACCTTCGTCCGCATTATCAGCAACGATCCGGATATTGCGAAAGCCGCTTTGATGATCGATTCGTCGGACTGGAATACCTTATTGGCCGGCTTAAAAAACGCCCAGGGGAAATGCATCGTCAATTCGATCAGCTTAAAGGAAGGAGAACGGGAATTTTTAGCGAAAGCCGGTGAAATTCACCGGCTGGGCGCTGCAGTAGTGGTCATGGCCTTTGACGAAAAAGGACAAGCCGTCACCTATGAACGAAAAATCGAAATCTGCCGCCGGGCCTATAAACTGTTAACCGAAAAAATAGGCTTTACCCCCGAAAATATCATATTCGACGTCAATATCCTGGCCGTAGGAACCGGTATGCAGGAGCACAGCAATTATGCCGTAGATTTTATACGTGCCGTAGCCTGGATCAAAAAAAATCTCCCGGGAAGCCGGACTTCCGGCGGAGTCTCCAACTTATCTTTTTCATTCCGGGGAAACAATCCGGTCCGGGAAGCCATGCATTCCGTATTCCTCTATCATGCCATTCGGGCCGGACTGGATATGGCGATCGTTAATCCTTCCCTTTTACAGGTATATGACGATATCGACCCCCGTTTACTACAAGCTGTGGAAGATGTCGTGCTCAACCGTTTTCCCGAAGCGACCGAAGCCCTTCTCGCTCTAGCCGAAGAAATAAAAGACAGCAAGGCTCCTGGTAAACCTCAAAAAAAAGAAGAATGGAGAACCTTTTCCCTGGACGACCGGCTGGCCCACGCTCTGGTGAAGGGAATCACCGAATTTCTGCCGGCCGACCTGTCTGAAGCCTTGCAAACCTACTCCTCTCCGGTGGAGATTATAGAAGGTCCGCTCATGCGGGGAATGGATAAGGTGGGACTTCTTTTC
>CAJMSX010000063.1 GCA_905216195.1 uncultured bacterium | reverse complement strand
AGCCGGATTGACCTATGCCGGGGATTCGGCACTGATCGATGCCCGGGGAAAAGTAGTCGGCGGATGCCGGGAGTTTACAGAAGAGACCGTGATTGTGGAAATGGATGCCGAGGAGTTGCACCGTTTCCGTAAAAAATTTTCGGTATTGGAGGATGCGGACGATTTCCAACTTTTCTTTTAAAAAGAAGATCAGGGGAATACAACTAGACAGCTACGCCGCCTTTTAGCGTTATTGGGGGGAAAGGGTTCCTGAAACCGGCTTTTCCTGTTTTCCCCAGCGCCTTCGGAGGAGAGAGGGAACCTTCCGGTACAGGAGTAAAATCTCAAAAGATCGTTAAAATTTGCAGCTAAGATTTAAATCTGTATTCTTTATTTATATCTTTGTAAACGTGTTAAAAAAATTTATCCATTAACAGCTTGATTGCGTATGAAATATTTATTATTTACTTTATTGAGTTTAGGGGCCATGTCGACGACTACAGCCCGGAATACGGCATTCGATTCCGGAGAACCGAAAGGTAAAATACTGACTATGGAAGAGGCCGTTTTGGGCTATAATCTGAGAGTTCCGTCTTTGTATTTACAATGGCGGGGGAATCAGGACGTACTGACTTATACGGAAAAACAGAATCTGATAGGTGAAACGGCCGGAGGCGGAGAAAAGAAAGTGCTGATGACCGTAGACGAATTGAACGGTTTACTCGGAGCAGACCTGAAGGGATGGCCGCAGTATACCTGGAAGGAAGCCGGGATTCTGACCTTGATGCGGAAAGGGAAATATTACGAAATTGATGTGGATGGAAAGAAGTTGATCCGAACCTTGCCGGTACCGGTCCGGGTGGCGAATCTGACTTATAACGGAAAAGATGCTTTTGCTTTTACCCGGGGTAACAATTTATATTACTCGGACGAAAGAGGAAATGAATATGCGGTTACCCGGGATTCGGACCGGAATATCGTCAACGGACAAACGGTAAGCCGGAATGAAATGGGTATTTCGAACGGAATTTTTTGGTCGCCGGACGGAAAAAAGCTGGCTTTTTACAGAAAAGACGAAAGTGCGGTGGGTACTTTCCCCTTATTGGATATTACCACCCGCACCGGCAGCTTGATGGAAATCAAGTATCCGATGGCCGGTATGCCTTCGGAACAGGTCAGTTTGGGGGTATACGATCTGGCTTCGGAAAAAACGGTATTTTTAGACGTTACGGATTTCGGCAGGGAACAATATCTGACGAATATAACCTGGGGACCCGGCTCGGATGTGATTTATATACAGGTGGTAAACCGGGATCAGAAGCATGTCCGACTGAATAAATACGATGCCAGGACGGGAGAATTTATACGTACTTTGCTGGAAGAAAAAAATGATCGTTGGGTAGAACCCAGCGATAAGCTGGTATTTTTGAAAAACGATCCTTCCCGTTTTCTGTACCGGACCGATAACCGGGACGGTTACCGGAATTTATACCTGTGCGATACGGAGGGAAAGAATGTACGCCGTTTGACGGATACGGATGCGGATGTCACCTATATCGGTCAGGACGGACGTTATGTATATTATACTTCGGCGGAGGTAAGTCCCATCGAAAACCATTTATTCCGGGTGGATTTGAAAAATGGAAAGAAGACCCGTTTAACGAAGGGTGAAGGGTGGCATTCGGTAAATCTCAGTAAGAGCGGTAATTATTTCGTGGACAGTTACAGCAGTTTGAATGTTCCTCGGGTGATTGAACTGACCCGCACCGACGGGAAGGAAGTACGGGAATTGTTACGGGCTGAAAACCCCACTAAAGCATACAATTTCGGAGAGATTACGCTGGGTACGGTAAAGAGCGCCGACGGTAAGTTCGACAATTATTACCGTTTAATCAAACCCATGGACTTCGATCCTGCTAAAAAATATCCGGTGATTGTTTATGTATACGGTGGCCCCCATTCTCAAATGGTTAAAAATACCTGGCAGGGAGAAATGAGGCGTTGGGAAATGTATATGGCTCAACACGGTTATGTCGTTTTCGTGATGGATAACCGGGGAACCTCCAATCAGGGGGCAGAGTTTGAGAAAGCTATCCATGGGCAGTGCGGTCAGGCGGAGATGGCCGATCAAATGAAAGGAATAGAATTTCTGGTTTCCCACCCCTGGGTGGACGCTGACCGTATCGGAGTGCACGGCTGGAGTTACGGAGGTTTTATGACGATTTCTTTGATTACGAATCATCCGGAAGTATTCAAGGTAGCGGTAGCCGGCGGTCCGGTAATCGACTGGAAATGGTACGAAGTTATGTACGGAGAGCGCTATATGGATTCTCCCCAGCGCAATCCCGACGGATATGCTAAGGTGAGCCTGATCCATAAGGCGAAGGATTTGAAAGGAAAATTGTTGATTTGTCAGGGAGCGATCGATAATACGGTGCTTTGGGAACACAGTCTGAGTTTTATACGGGAGTGTATTAAAAATCAGGTTCAGGTCGACTATTTTCCTTATCCTTGTGCGGAACACAATGTCTTCGGGCGGGACCGGATTCACCTCATGCAAAAGGTGACGGATTATTTTGAAGATTACCTGAAGTAAGAATAGAAAAGGTCCGGTATCGCACCGGACTCTTTTCTTTTAGTCCCCGTTTTCGGGGCCCGGCGGGAAGGGAAATATCGTTTGGGGGGGTGTCGCCGGAAATTAAAACTTTCCCTATCTTTGCGGACATAAAAACAGAGGAGTATAAAATCATGCGCATCGATATATTGAGTGTCGTACCCGAATTGCTGGTGAGTCCGTTGAATCATTCCATTCTGAAACGGGCGCAGGCCAAAGGAATTGTGGAAATTCACATCCACAACATCCGGGATTGGTCGAAAGACAAATTCCGGAAAGTAGACGATTATCCTTTCGGGGGAGAAGCCGGAATGGTTATGATGATCCAGCCGGTATTCGACTGTATAAACGAACTAAAAGCCAACCGGGAGTATGATGAAATCATTTACACCTCTCCGGATGCTTCGGTATTTAATCAAGGTATGGCGAACGAGTTGTCTCTGAAGGAAAACATTCTGATTCTTTGTGGACATTACAAGGGAATAGACCAAAGAATACGGGATCATCTGGTTACCCGGGAAATTTCCGTCGGAGATTATGTATTGACCGGAGGGGAGTTGCCGGCCTGTATACTGGTGGATGCCATCGTACGTTTGATACCGGGAGCGATGAATGACGAGAGTTCTGCCCTGAGCGATTCGTTTCAGGATCATTTACTGGCTCCTCCGGTATATACACGTCCGGCAGAGTTTCAAGGCTGGAAAGTGCCGGAAATCCTTTTATCCGGAAATCACGCCAAAATCCGTGAATGGCAGGAACAGCAAGCTTATGAACGGACCTTACAGTTACGCCCCGATTTACTGGAGGAATAGGTTGTTTGTGAATACAGACAGAGGGAGAAGGGAAACGGCCGTGGGGAATTTTCCCTAAGGGTGGAGGAACCGTAAGAAGGTTTTGAAAGGAGAAACTAAAAAGAGGTACATATCCCCGGGGATATATACCTCATGAGTTTGAAAAAGGGTAAAATTAACGGGCATTTAGGGTAATGCCCAGGTTGATGGCCAAGTTTTGCTGAGCCGGGAGTTCCGATGTTTTTACAGCGTAGTTGTATTTTGCTCCGATGTTGAACCCGAAGCGGTCGCATATGGGAATATAGGCTCCGATTTCAGGAGCGAAGGCGAATTGCCACCCGTCTTTGTTGGCCACGAAATGTCCTACTTCCAGACGGGTTTCCGTCCAACTCGTACCGAGTCCGATTCCGGCATAGGGTCGGATTTTTCGGTTTTCTCCCGAAAAATAATAACGCCCTCCGATTAAAAGGGGAACGGTGTTGGTGTACCGGAATTGTTTCCCTGTAATGGTATAAATCTCGTCGTCATTGCCGAAGGTGAAGTTCCCGGTTGCATCCGCCAGGCTTTTATGGAAGACATTCCATCCCAGGCCGATACCGACCGTGAATTTTTCGTTCAGAAAATATTGATAATCCAGGCTTACTCCTCTGAAACTGAAGTTTTTGGTAAAATCTTTCGTTTCTCCGAGGGGAGCCGCCATCTGGTAATTCAGGCTGATGTGCTGGGCTTGTAGCCGGGCGGTCATACCGAAACTCAGGAAGAGAACGGTGATGTATATTATTTTTTTCATGATGTACCTCCTTTCGATTTAGTGTTTTAAATAGGGTGACTGTACGAAACATTGTCCGATATTTTTTTCCAGACGTTGTTCGATGTAATTGTCGGAGCCGGCCAGAATCCCATTGACGACGCCGGACCAAATGACCGGTATGCGTTGGGTTTCCTTATCCGCTTTTTTGGGATCGAGCATTTCGATACTGACGGAACCGGTTTGGTAGCTGGCTACCGGATACCAGATGTAAGCGGGCCGCATGCCGGGATAATACCAATCGAAGATTCCCCAGGGATACCAGCCCCAGTAGTCATACCAGGGATAAGCGTCTCCGTAAATAAAGTAGGAACTGGTAAAAGCGGAAACGGTTAAAATACCGTCCGGCTCTTTCCCGTCTTTAATCTCATCCGTACTTAAAAAGGTATACCCATATTCGCTGAGATTTTTTTTCACCAGGGAGAGAATTTGGGCATCGAAACGGTGTGAGACTTTATTCATGTCCTTATTTTCTCCGATCACTACAACGGAGTCGGGCATAGCCAACGTGCGAATGGCAGAAAAGTCCGCCTTTTCGTCATAGTTCGTCATAGCGATGTCCAATTCGTCCACGTAATCGGCATCGTCCGGATAACAGGACACCACCAGTACCGGTAAAAGCAGTACGGCGCATACATACAGTAATTTTCTTTTCATACTTAATTGATTTTGATAAATTCTTAAAAAAATTATTTTCCCGTTTGAAAATTATCAATATGTTTGCCATTTTAGAATAAGTAATGTTAGGAGTTGTTAAAACCACCCAAAGGGTCGGGATTTTTAAGTGAATTTTTAATGCGTTTTTGGTTTTTATAACTTTTCAGGGGCTAAAAAAGGGGAATAGATTAAAATAAAATTCTTCTTGAAAAGAGTTGTAAAGCGGATTATTATTCCTACCTTTGCAGCCGTATTCAAAATAATGTCTAACTTATTAGATAAGAAACAATTCATTTTATGTCAGAAGAACAAAAAGAAGTGCAGGCTGAAGCCGCAGAAAAAGAAACCAAAACCGTTGCTCCTGTTACCAGTGCAGAAGCCGATGACAATTTTGATTGGGACGCTTATGCGAATGATGATGTAACTCCCTTGTCACAGAAAAAAGAACTGGAAGAAAAATATGCCGGAACCCTTTCACAGGTTGCAGAACGGGAAGTGGTTGACGGTAAAGTGATTTCTATGAACAAAAGAGAAGTAGTCGTAAATATCGGCTACAAATCGGACGGTATCATTTCGTTAAACGAATTCCGTTATAATCCGGAATTGAAGGTAGGTGATACGGTTGAAGTATATGTAGAAACACAGGAAGACAAAAAAGGTCAGTTGACCCTGTCTCACAAAAAGGCCCGGGCTATGCGTAGCTGGGATCGTGTAAACGAAGCGCTGGAAAAAGATGAAGTTATCAAAGGATTTGTAAAATGCCGTACGAAAGGCGGTATGATTGTCGATGTATTCGGTATCGAAGCTTTCTTGCCGGGTTCTCAGATCGATGTCAAACCAATCCGTGATTATGATATTTATGTAGGAAAAACCATGGAATTCAAGGTGGTTAAAATCAACCAGGAATTCAAGAACGTGGTGGTATCCCACAAAGCTCTTATCGAAGCTGAACTCGAACAGCAGAAGAAAGACATTATTTCTAAACTGGAAAAAGGCCAGGTACTGGAAGGTACGGTTAAAAATATTACTTCTTACGGAGTATTCATTGACCTGGGAGGTGTAGACGGATTGATTCATATCACCGATCTTTCCTGGGGCCGTGTCAATCATCCGAACGAAATCGTACAACTCGATCAGAAACTGAATGTAGTGATTTTGGATTTCGATGATGAAAAGAAACGGATCGCTTTGGGATTGAAACAATTGACTCCTCATCCCTGGGATGCCTTGAATGCAGAACTGAAGGTGGGAGATAAGGTAAAAGGAAAGGTAGTTGTCATGGCGGACTATGGGGCTTTTGTAGAAATTGCTCCGGGAGTAGAAGGGCTGATCCATGTTTCCGAAATGTCCTGGTCGCAGCATTTGCGTTCCGCTCAGGATTTTATGAAAGTGGGAGACGAAGTAGAGGCCGTTATTCTGACTCTGGACCGGGAAGAACGGAAGATGTCCCTGGGTATCAAACAATTGAAATCCGATCCCTGGCAGAATATCGAGGAGAAGTACGGAGTAGGTAGCAAACACAAAGCGATCGTACGCAATTTCACCAACTTCGGTGTATTTGTAGAAATCGAGGAAGGTGTAGACGGATTGATCCATATTTCCGATTTGTCCTGGACGAAGAAAGTGAAACATCCGGCAGAATTTACCCAGATCGGTGCTGAAATCGACGTGGTTGTGCTGGAAATCGATAAGGAGAACCGTCGTCTGAGTTTGGGTCACAAACAACTGGAAGAAAATCCCTGGGATGTTTTCGAAACCATTTTCACGGTGGATTCCATACATGAAGGTACCATTACCGAAATCTTTGACAAGGGAGCAGTAATAGCATTGCCTTACGGTGTAGAAGGATTCGCTACCCCCCGTCATCTGGTAAAGGAAGACGGTACCCAAGCTAAAGTGGACGAAAAACTGGATTTTAAAGTTATCGAATTCAACAAGGCGGCCAAGCGGATTATTCTTTCTCACTCTCGTATTTTCGAAGATGCTCAGAAATCCGAAGAAAAGGCTAAAAAAACGGCAGAAGAGAAATCAACCAAAAAAGCCGTAAAACAGGTGAAGGAGAAGCTGGAAAAAACGACTTTAGGCGATATTACCGAATTAGCTGCTCTGAGAGATCAGATGAATGCTAAAGCCGAAGCGACGAAAGCGAAAGCTGCCGCTAAAGAAGCTCCCGAAACCTCTGAAGTTCCGGAAACTCCGGAAGCTAAAACCGAAGAGTAAGACAAGGTACTTCCCTGATTTTACTACTTCATCAAATTTTGGAATATCAGTGAAATTCGAACTGACGATATTGGGGAGCGGTTCAGCCGTTCCCACTTCCAAAAGAAACTCTGCCGCTCAGGTGCTTCAGGTACTTGGGCGGTACTTTCTTATAGACTGTGCCGAAGGAACCCAACATCAGATGAGGCGTTTTCACATTCCCTATACCAAGATCAATCATATTTTTATCTCCCATTTACACGGGGATCATTTTTTCGGCTTAATCGGTTTTTTGTCCAGCCTTTCTTTACAGAATCGGAAAGGGGAAATGCACGTTTATGCCGACAAGCGATTGCAGGAAATCTTCAGTTGTCAATTGAAGATTATGAATAGCCGGATGAGTTATCCGGTGGTTTTTCACGCTTTGAGCCGTAATGCAGAAGTGATCTTCGAAGATAAGGTGCTTACCGTTTCTTCTTTTCCCTTGATGCATCGTCCCGATGCTCCGGTATGCGGTTTTCTTTTCCGGGAAAAGGAGCGCGAAAGGACGATACGCCGGGATATGGCTGCCGCCTGGAAGGTACCCGTGGCCTTTATGCAATATTTGAAAAAAGGAGCGGATTTCATCACTCCGGAGGGAGAAATCGTATCGAATGCCCGTTTGACGGCCGATCCTCCGCCTTCCCGTTCGTATGCTTATATGACCGATACCTTGTTTCGGGAACGGTTTGCCGATTATATCCGGGGTACGGACCTGTTGTATCACGAGGCTACGTATGGAAAAGAACTGGAAGCGATTGCCAAAGAGAATTTTCACAGTACGGCCGAACAGGCGGCGCGTATGGCTGTGCTGGCCGGGGTGGGAAAATTATTATTGGGCCATTTTTCTGCCCGCTATCCGGATCCGGCCTGCTTACTGTCAGAGGCAAGAGCTATTTTTCCCGAAACGTATATCTGTACGGACGGCGATGTCTATGAAATTCCCGTGGTAAAAAGGGATTTTCGAAACCTTCGTTAATTCTCAAACATTTCCAGCCAGGCATCCTGGGCAGGTCCCCATCCCAAAGCTTTCAGTAGGGCCACCAACAATATGCATAAAATTACCAGGGTGACTGCCAGGAGGAGAATCCCGAGAAACCAGTATAGATACAGTTGTATCGTTTTTTTGATGGTCTTTTTGACGGAAAATTTAAACAGTTGACCCAGATCCCAACCCGTCAGGGAGAAGTATATCAGGTAGAGCAGTGTGGACCAGTTTCCTTCTATTTCGTTTTTGCCGGTATATATCAGTAGAGGTATTTCCAGAAAAATACCGACGACCAGTCGCTGACAGGCCATATAGGCAAAAATAAACAGGTATTCGGTATAATTGTAGAGATATCCCTTTTTTATCCGGAAAGTGCAGCGTGCAGCCCAGGCGTAAAGGGGAAGAGTGATGATAACGGAGAAGGCCATACTGGTATTGGCCCACTCGTAAAAATAATGGAATATCCGGCTCCAAAAAGAAGGGTCGGCCGGCTTGACCGTTTGAGTTCCGGGAGAGACTATTTCCGGAGTAAGAACAGTCGGGGTAGCCGCTTCCGGTATCAGAATCTGGGTGAGTAAGCCGTAAAGCCCGGCCGTAATAAACAACATGGGAAAGGGCTTGAAATAAATGACCCTTTTTCCGCTGATGTAGTCGGCCAGCATACGTCCCGGGCGGGTGAATAATTCTTTATAGGTAAACAATATTCCCGTATCGCAATTGGTAAGCCCGTAAGCCCAGTTATCGATGACGGACCGGAAAGTCAGTTTTCCGGTGTCCGCTTTTTGTCCGCAAGTATTGCAGTAATTTCCGGTAAATTTCGTGCCGCAATTTTTACATATATTTTTCATAGGGAAGATCGGTTTCAGCTGTGAGGGTATCCAATGACATTTTTTCCTAAGGGTATTCGGGGCCGGGAAACAGCTCTGAGAATTGTTTTCTGACGGTCCTGTAATTCGTGCGGTAAGTTCTGTCATCCCTGCCGGCATCCTTGAAACCGTTGAATCCGTTCAGAAAATTATCCGGATAATAGGTCTTGAGATCGTTATGGCGGTATTGTGCTTCCAGATCGCAGTAGCGGTTCATTTCCCGGACGGCTTTGCCGTTATCCAGTAAAAGGGGAAGTCTGGTAAAGAGAAGAGAATCATATGCTCCGACCGGGTTTCGCTGGGAAACATGAATTTTTACCCCCACGTTTGCCGTCTGTAATTCTTTTTTTACCGGTTTATATTCATAGCAGGCGAAGGCTTCTTTTTCGACCAGGTTACCGGCGGCGGGAAACATGCGGGAAGGTTGTTCGATCACGATAAAGTTATCTCCCAGATCATATTTCCACACCGTTTCCTGCCGGCATGAAAGGAAATAAGGTTGTCCCTCTTGATCGTATCCGATGTCGATCCGGGCACGGGTGGAAAAAGGAGAACTGACTTTGCGTTTGTCGGTCAGTATCACCTGGCGGTAGAGTTGGTAATCGATATAATCGAAAGTAATGCTTTTGAGTTCATGACGTTGAAAATCGATGGTAAAGGTACCTTTACAGGTAATGCGGATTTTGTCCGGATACGCGCTGGGGCGTGTACTGAAAGCATAGATATAATCCATACTATCGCTTTCGACGGGGCGTATATCGTAAGATTTGGTTCCGGCGAAAAGCGGTCCGTATAGCTGTACGGTACGGAGTAGGGTAAAGATTTTGCGCGTACCGGCATCGAAACGCGTATCTTCGGTAGTCATGTAAACGGGAGAGAGGGTATCGCTGCCGTTATTGGTCAGGTTGAAACTCCGGGCCGTATATACCGGAACGAAGTAGGAGCGGAAACGCTGGTCCCAGACGTTGCGGGGTTTGATGTCCCCGGAAGTAAAATAATATCCGTATTCCCGGCGATATTCGACCGTAGTGTCACGGTATTCCGTAATTTTTTCATACTGAGCCTTTCCGTAATAATTGCAGAGAGGAGGAGTTCCCCGGGGGAGTTTTTTTAATTTTTCCGTGGCTATAGAAAGCAGGGATTCCGTGCTTAAGCCGCGGATAATGGTTTCTTCCAGTTCATACGATAATTCTTCCAATTGAAGGGAAGAGAGATGCAGCAACTGGTTTAAGGTATATGTAACGGTTTTATATCCTATTCCCTGGAATTGAATGGAATCCTCCAGGCGGAACAAATGCGGATGTATCCGGCATTCACCGTCTATATCCGTAGATGTTATCAGGTAACTTTTTTCTTTATTGACCACATACACCCCGAAAACGGGATTATGGTCTTTGTCGGTGATTTTAAGTTGCAAAACGGTGGAATCCGGGATGACTGTCGTTTGAGCGCGGACAGTCATCGCCAGTAAGCCCAGGAAAAGAAAGAGAAGGATTCTTTTCATACGCTTTAAATGTATTTTTCTATCATTTGGCGTAATAAAGTGGCAGCAATCGGTTTGGTTAGGAAATCGTTACATCCGGCTTTCAAAGCTTCTGTTTTATCGGATTCGAAAGCAAAGGCCGTCAGGGCGATAATAGGAATCTCCCCGGATTCTTCCCGAATAATACGGGTAGCTTCCAGTCCATCCATAACAGGCATTTTGATATCCATTAAAATCAGGTCGGGCGATTTTTCCCGGAATAATTTTACGGCTTCCTGTCCGTCTTGTGCATGCAGTAAGGCGTAGGTTTTACCGAGCAGGGCTTTTAAAAGTAAAAAATTACTGTCTACATCTTCGGCGACCAGGATGACTTTTTCCTCTCCGGTTTGTTTTTTCGGTTTTAATCCGGCCTTATTTTCTTCTTTTTCTCCGTTTTCGGTGTTTTCGGTAGCCGGCACGGTGAAATGGAAGACAGATCCTTGCTGAGGTTGTGATTCTACCCACATGCGGCCACCTAAATTATTTACGATCATTTGACAGATGGGAAGCCCCAGACCCGTACCTTGTACGAAATTGTCAAGTTTGATAAAACGATCGAATATTTTACCGAGATTTGCAGGAGCTATTCCTATACCGGAATCTTTTACATAAAACTCTATCATATTTCCTTTTTTTTTATATCCAAAACTAATTTTTCCTTGTGAAGTAAATTTTTGAGCATTCGTCAGTAAATTGGACAAAACCTGGGCCAGCCGGTTGGCATCACTGATTACCGTAATTTCCGGAAGCTCTTCCTCCAATAGTAGCCGTACGTTTTTGGGAGTTCGGGGAAGATGAATATCATACAGGTTCCGACATAAACTTTTCAGTTCTACCGGTTTTTTCACGAATTCGAGAATGCCTGCTTCGATTTTCGATAAATCCAGAATGTCATTGATCAACTGAAGCAATAGATCGGTGTTTCTACTGATGATGTCGTAATATTGGGCCTGATCCCGGGAATTTTCGGTTTCGGCCATCAGTTTCGAAAAACCGACGATCGCATTTAAAGGGGTGCGGATTTCGTGGCTCATATTGGCCAGGAAAGCCGATTTCAATTTATCCGATTCTTCGGCTTTGTTCCGGGCTTCGATCAATTCGCGTTCCGTCATTTTCTGATCGGTAATATCCCAGGAAATGCCGATAATTAAGGGTTGTTTCCCTGCGGGAGTCACTAGAGTTTTTATGGTATGGACGATCCGTTTTTCTCCCGTTGCGGTAATATAATTTTCTTCGAAATCTATTTTTTCTTTTTTCTCCAGCAAATGTAAATCGTCTTTCCGAAACTTTTTCGCGTCTTCCGGGTTGGGAAAGATTTCTTCGTCCGTTTTCCCGATGACGCGGGAGGCCGGGATCCGAGAAATTTCTTCAAATGTCTTATTCCAATATAAGTATCGAAAATCGTTACCCGAATCTTTTACAAAAAGATAGAGAGGGATATTGTTCAGAATGGTTTCCAGCAATTGGTTCAATTCCCGGATTTTATTTTCTTGCTGTACTCTTTCCGCCATATCCCGGACGATATTCCAGATGATTTCATTACCCAAATTATCGAGTAAAATATAGGAAGAGATTTCCTGGGGCACTGCCCGGTTATCGGCCTGGCAATGTGTACAGGTATAATTCAGGAAGCCCCCCGCAGCACGGAGGCGCTTCAAAAAACTTTCCCATTCCGCAGAACAGCATTCCCGGTAAATATCGTATATTTTATACCGGCCGATTTCCTCCCGGAGCCGGTAATTCTTTATGAATTGTTTATTAGCGAAAAGCAGAGTCCCGTCCGGACGGACTGCATATATTTCTTCTACGGAATTATTCACCGCAGAAGTGACCATTTCCAGTTGATTCTGGGCCTGTATGCGTTGCGATATATTCCGGCAGATACACAGGAGGTATTGGTCATCCAGCGGTATGACCCGGTTTTCGAAATGTTCCAGCGCACCCTCCACGTAAAGGTTGTGAAAGCCTACGGATGCCTGACCGGTTTTTATTACTTTGTCGAAGTTTGCTTTGACGGGTTTATAAGCATCCGGTGGTAATATGTCGATCAGATTTTTACCTATCAGATTATCGGAAGATCCTCCTACATGAACGGTTTTTTCCGAAGATACCAGAGCGATAAAATTGTAATTCTTATCGAAAATCGATAACATATCCGGCAGGGTATCCAGAATATCTTTGCCGCGTTCGGTCTTGAAATCGCGGAGTTCAGCCGAATCCGGTAGTTTATTCCGGGAGGGAGAAGACACCGTCAAAGAATCTATCCGTTGTTCCAATTCCTCAATTTTACGGATAAGTTCTTCTTTGCTGTATTGTTCGTAAGACACCATGCGGCGGACTTAAATTGTTCTTGTCGGTTTATCGGAGAAGGACCGGTACACCTGTGAGTGCCGTTTTTATCACCCCAACCGGTTTTCCCCAATAGTCATACAAATGTATATTATTCTCCTTAATAAATAAAATATTACTTTATTTTTCCTGAGAGGAACCGCCAATTTATGCTCTTTTCGCTTTTTCCCAGCTTCCTTTACCTTTATGTTTTTTCAGATACCCGAATGCTTTTAATACGTTAAGATTCATAAACACGAAATAATAAGGAATAAAGAGAATTTTGATTTTAATCCGCTTCTGTTGCAAATAAGCTCCTAAAGCGGCCATGCCGTAAAATAAAAGTTGCAGGATGAGCAGAATCAGATAAAAAAGAGAAAAAGGGGTTTCTTTCCATACCAGGACGATGTTTAAAGGAATCAGTAAAAACAACAGTAAAGGGGTGAGAGACCAACGAAGTACCCGGTGGGAAATGTACTGGAACCGAAGGGTGCCGAGGTAAAACGGATTGGGAATCAGAAGCTCCCGCAGTTGCAGGATGGACTGCAGGCCTCCTGCCGCTATCCGTATTTTCCGTTTTTGTTCGTTTTGCATATCGGCCGATCCGCTTTCTGTAGCATAAGCCGTATCGCAATAGGCGATTTTATATCCTTTTTCCGCAATTCGCATGGAAAGGATGAAATCGTCGAGTAAGGTATCTTCCGGCATAGGCATGAAGAGTTCCGAACGAATGGCAAACAATTCTCCGGCGGCGCCGACAGCGGAATATAGGCGGGCATCCCAGGCTTTGAGCCGGGACTCGTATCTCCAGTAAAATCCTTCGCCTCCGGAAGCTGCATTGTCCTTTTCTTTTACCTGGATGCGTTTTTCTCCGGCTACGCATCCCACCCGGGGGTCTTCGAATTTCCTGACGATTTCCAGGATCGCTTCCGGGTTCAGACAGGTATTGGCGTCTGTGAACAAAGTAAGGGGGGTACGGACGTATTGCATGCCCCGGTTGAGGGCGGCGGTTTTACCCCGGCGTTCAGGCCGGTGGTATACGCATACTTCGGGATAAGCGGCCAAAAGGTCGTTCGTACGATCGTCGCTGCCGTCGGTTACCCAGAGAATATGAAGTTTTTCTTTGGGATAATCGAGCTCCCGGCAATTTTTCATCTTTCTTTCTACTTCTTTTTCTTCATTATAGGCTGCGATAAACAGGGTTATTTCCGGCAAAGACCGGGGTAGTTCCAGCGTTAAAGGAGGATGGATTTTTTCTTTAATTTTGACTAATAGGAATAAGAGCAAACCGTATCCGATAAAGGTATAAAACACCAAAAACAGACCGGCCCAGAAAACGATTTGAAGAACGGTGAAAAGCATGTTTTTTATTTTATAATTCCAAAGTTACCAATACGGGTTTGTGATCGCTGTAGGTCCAGTCCGGTGAAGAATAAGACAGGCAACGCATATCCGGGGAATAGAGAACATAATCGATGCGCAGCAGCCGGCGAATGCCCCGGTAGGTATACCCGTATCCGTTTCCGCACACCCGGAAGGCATCTTTTAATCTCCCTTTGATCTGCCGGTAAGCGAAGGAAGAAGGAGTGTCGTTAAAATCCCCGCATACGATCAGCGGATAAGCAGTCGTATCGATCAGCCGGCAAACTAATTCGGCCTGGCGGGCCCGTATTTCGAAATTTTTTTTCAATTCCCCGGAAATATCCCGGAAGGTGGAATCGATCTGGCTGAAATCCGCATTCCGAAAAGCGGGATCGTCCAGTTTTTTCCGTTTCCGGCTAAAGTTGGTGGTTTGCAGGTGGCAACTGACTACCCGGATGATTTGTTTTCCGATCCGGATATCCGCCCAAATAGCATCGTTATGGGTTACCCGGAAAGGAATCCGGGCCGATCTGACAATGGGATACCGGCTGAAAATCGCGGAACCGACGGTAGCCGATCCGGGTAAATATTCTACGACCCGGTAAGGAAGCCCCAACACGCGTCCCAAACTATCGCTGTTTGTTCGGGAATCGTTGTAATATTCCTGAAAGCAAACGATGTCCGCTTCTTTGTTTCGTAATTCTCCCGCTACCCATAACTGGGCATTTCGTTGTCCGGTGTTGAACCTCCCGACATTGTAGGTGGCGAGTAATATTTCTTGCTTTCCCGCCCTTTGCTTCGGAGCGGAAGGAGACCATTGGAAAATCGATAACAGGTAACCGGTATTCAGCAAAATAGCAGCCACAGGAATGTATACCCATCTTTTTTTGGCGAAAATCCAGTAGACCGCAATCAGAAAATTGAGGAGCAGGATAGCCGGCATACCCAGTCCCGCGAAAGCCACGAGCGACGATCGTCCGGGAGGGATATAACCTGCGAGGAAAGCCAAAACACTTGCTACTGCTGCAAGAAAACTCACCGGAACCATAAACAAGGAAAAAAAGTATCGGAGCGCTGCCATACCCATGTCTGTTCTGAAACACAGAGCCCCACGGGGGCTCTGTCTGCCGTTATTTAGTATATAAATAATTGGAATTCGGGTGATTGTACCAGTCCCTGTACTGAGTACGATTCGATTTTACCCAATCTTCGAATTCCGGATAAGCGGTTGTAATTTTTTCCCATTCATGGGGATACCGAAAATTTCCGGGGACCCGAATCGTCCACATGTATTTATTCGTGACTTGCTGATAATTTTCGGGGGTACTGCTCAATTGCGTATGTTTGTAACGGGGCAGGTGAATTTCGGTCCGGTCCTTGGTCCGGGTGCCGACAATGGTGAAAAAATTCAGTTCTTCCAGTTCCACATCGTCTTCGTCTACCGGAGAGGAAAATTCGATGCTCACATCGAACGAACAAGGGGGAACATTGTAGATCCATTCGGGTTTATTGCTGATGGTATTGATAAGGGTGGTGGTATTGTCACACCCCAGCAGGAGATGGGCGTTATCGAATAACGGTATAACGGCGTGCTTCTGATCTTTTTCGGTACCTCTTCCGTCCAGTTTAAAGAGTTTTAAAGGGACGTTTTTCGAATAGGATACGCTTTTGATGTCTTCCGGTTCCAGTTCGTCGAATTGGATAGCGGCTCCCAATTGACGGGTAGCTCCTACAGCTTTGAGCGTCATATGAAATACCATTTTTCCGATGGCGTCCTCATCGTCATCTTTGACATAATAATAAGAAATGGAATCCATTCCGATGACCAGATCGTTCATGTCGAAGTCTCCCGGGCTGGGAAAATTGTCTTCGGAAGCATACGTATAAGGTTGGTTGTAAGTCACTTTTACCGGAAATTGGGGTTTTTCCGGTTTTTCCGGTATGTAATCGTTTCCCTGGTTGCATTCGCTTTTGGGAATATGGATGGCCGGTCCGCTTGCGGGATCTCCGTACGTACCCAATATTTTATAAGTTTTTGAGTTTTGCGGATAAACGCGGCAATCGACATGAATATTTTTATGGAAGATGATGGTCGGTTTTTCCGAATAAGGACAGGACAATTCGAGTAAGCGGACCAAAGCCGGTTCTTTTTCATTTCCCGTTCTTTTTACGTTATTTTGTCCCCAGTCGGAGGTTGTCAGTTTATCTGCCTGAAGCATCGCTCCATCGTCGAGATAAACGAAGGAATTGATCATGGAAAGGGTGGTGCA
>CAJMSX010000062.1 GCA_905216195.1 uncultured bacterium | reverse complement strand
CCTCAGGCCTGAGATAAATTCAATGTAATGGGAAATGAAAAAGAAGCCCGTACCTTGGCGAATAAGCGCGAACAATTGCAACGGGAACAAGGATTAAGAACCCAAAAGCACATTACCTTGGATGAAATCGGCCGCCGCATTGCCATCGGGAACTTCCAGGAACTGAACATCATTGTGAAAGGAGACGTAGACGGCTCCATCGAAGCCCTCTCGGATTCCCTGATCAAATTGTCTACGGACGAAATTCAGGTCAACGTCATCCATAAAGCCGTAGGGCAGATTTCCGAAGGCGACGTTATGTTAGCTGCCGCTTCCAATGCGATTATCGTAGGCTTTCAGGTGCGCCCTTCCATGGGAGCCCGGAAATTAGCCGAAAAAGAACAAATCGATATCCGCCTGTATTCCATCATCTATACCGCTATCGAAGAAATTAAAGCGGCTATGGAAGGTATGCTTTCCCCGGAAATCAAAGAAGAAATTACCGCTACGGTCGAAGTATTGGAAACTTTTAAAATATCGAAAGTGGGAACCATTGCCGGCTGTATCGTAAGGGACGGTAAAATCGTACGTTCTTCGAAGATCCGCATCATCCGCGACGGTATCGTGATCTTCACCGGAGAACTCGGTTCACTGAAACGTTTCAAAGACGATGTCAAGGAAGTATCCAAAGGTTTTGAATGCGGATTGAATATCTCCAATTACAACGACCTCCGGGTAGGTGATATGATTGAGGCCTATGAAGAAGTCGAAGTGAAGAAAACTTTGTAACAGGACCTCGGTTTCCCTGCTGAATTAAAAAACAAATCCACAGCCACTGCTCCGGCAGTGGCTGTTTTCGGATACCGTTTTTTTTCGTAACTTTGTCCCACAATTACAAACTCATTAAAACAGTTTATGTCTATGAAATTAGCGGTTATTGCCCACGATGGGAAAAAGGCTGAAATGGTTGCCTTCCTGAATAAGCACATGGATTTCCTGAAGTCCGTAGGTACTGAAATTGTGGCTACAGGTACGACAGGCAAACATGCTCAGGATGCCGGACTGGAGGTCGAACGCTTGTTGTCGGGTCCTCTCGGAGGAGATGCGCAAATCGCCGCCCAGGTGGCCGAACACAAAGTGCAGATGGTAATTTTTTTCCGCGACCCCCTGGGAAAACATCCTCATGAGCCGGATGTACAAATGCTGATGCGGGTATGTGATGTCCACAACGTACCCATAGCCACCAATCCCGCCACGGCCGAAATGCTCATCCGGGGCTTTCTCGATCAGCCTTGCGAAAAATAAAAAATCACATCGTCTCACCAGAGATGTGATTCAAAAATTACCGAAAACCTTTGCATAAATAGTTTAAAGAATTATTTTTGCATCCGGAGCAAGAAATGAGAAAAAAAATAATTTCCATATTATCCCTGTATTTTGCCGGCATGATATTGTTGGCCTTTCTTGTTTTCCCTCATCATCACCATAGTCATTTCATTTGTTTCAATACTTCCCATTGCCAACAGGAAGCCCAGGCGGACAATACAACACACGACCACAGCCCTTATTCCGATAAAGCCGGTTGCGTCGACCGTTTGTTTCAGGCAGAAATTGCAAAGAATGTATCCCGCCAACTGACCGATAACGGCGAAGGAGGGCAAAACCACCATTTTACCATTTCATTTTATACCCTATCCGATATTCTCGGAATCCTTTCCTTTAACGCCGGTTCGGATCGTTTTCCGGACCCGCGGGACGAAATATTTCACCAACTGATCTCGGCCACCCATCAAGGCACCCGAGCCCCTCCCGTTTGTTAAGTGAAATCCCTCCATTCCCCCATCCAAGGGAAGAAGGGAATGCTGCATCCATACCAAATATGAATATCATTGCTTTACGGCATTTATTACTTAATGAACATGAAAAATATTTTATTTTTACTTCTGATATCCGCCTATGTACTCTTCGGTTGTAAAAACCAAACGACCGGCGGACAACATTCACATACCCATGAGTCAGAAACGACTCACGACCACAGTCATGAAGGACACGACCACGACCATGAAGGACATGATCATAACCATGAAGGACACGATCACAACCATGAAGGACATGATCATAACCATGAAGGACACGATCACAACCATGAAGGACATGATCATAACCAGGAAGGACACAGCCAGGAAGAAACCGGTGCCAAACACAGCGATGAAATCACTTTTACCAAAGCTCAGGCTGCCAAAACTGATTTTGAAGTAAAAGAAATCCTTCCTGCCACCTTCAACCGGGTTATTAAAACCACCGGACAAATCATGCCCGCACCGGGTGACGAATCCGTTATCGTAGCCACCAGTAACGGTGTCGTGACGTACAGCAACAGCAAAACCGCAGAAGGCATGCAGGTCCGGAAAGGAGAACATCTTTTCAATATAACCTCCCGCAACCTGGCGGAAGGAGACCATTACTCGAAAGTAAAGGCGGCTTACGAGAAAGCCCGGGCTGAATATTTACGGGCGGAGACTCTGATCAAAGACCGGATTATTTCCCAACGGGAATTCGAATCCATCCAACTGGGCTATGAAAATGCAAAAATAGCTTACGAAGCAGTCTCGGTTAACCGGACATCGAACGGTGTAGGAGTGAGTTCTCCCATCAACGGTTACCTGAAAAACATTCTGGTAAAAGAAGGGGAATACATTACGGTGGGACAGCCTCTGGCTACGGTTTCTCAAAACAAACGGCTGGTGTTGCGTGCCGAAGTTTCCGAAAAACATTATTCCGCTTTAAAAAGCATCCGGAGCGCCAACTTCAAAACGCCGTATGACAACAAAACCTACGTCATTTCCGAACTGAACGGAAAGCTGCTTTCTTTCGGGAAAGCCTCGGCAAATAATACCTTTTACGTGCCGGTTTCCTTTGAATTCGATAACAAAGGAGAAGTGATACCGGGTTCCTTCGTCGAAGCCTATCTGATTTCTTCTCCGGTGGAAAACGCACTGGTACTGCCCGTGTCGGCTCTTACCAACGAATTAGGTACTTTCTATGTATATGTCCAGGTGGACGAGGAAGGCTACCGTAAACAAGAAGTGTCCATAGGAGGAAATAACGGAAAGGAAGTACAAATATTAAAAGGTCTGCAACCCGGCGATAAAGTCGTAACCCGGGGAGCTTATCAGGTTAAAATGGCTTCTGCTTCCGGCAGTATTCCCCACGGACATAGCCACGAACACTGATCCCCGTCTTCTTAACATGAAAAATTCCGGAATACTGGTTTCGGAACAACCTATTTATTAGAACGTATATGCTGAATAAAATCATACAATATTCATTACACAACCGTTTGTTGGTAATGATCGCTGCCATCACCCTTTTATTGTGGGGCAGTTACACGGCTTCCCGCATGGAAGTGGACGTTTTTCCGGATCTCAATGCTCCCACGGTGGTTGTGATGACCGAAGCCCAGGGCATGGCGCCGGAGGAAGTCGAACGCCTGGTTACTTTTCCCATTGAAACCGCTGTAAACGGTGCAACCGACGTACGCCGGGTCCGTTCCTCCTCTACTACCGGTTTTTCCGTCGTGTGGGTGGAATTCAATTGGGGAACCAATATTTATACGGCCCGGCAAATTGTATCCGAGAAACTGGCGACGGTAGGGGATGCTCTTCCCTCCAATGTCGGACAGCCGACCCTCGGGCCCCAGTCCTCCATCCTGGGAGAAATGATGATTATCGGATTAACGGCCGATTCGACCTCTTTGCTGGATTTACGGACGATTGCCGACTGGACCATTCGTCCCCGTCTTTTGTCTACCGGCGGAGTAGCCCAAGTAGCCGTAATCGGAGGAGACATCAAAGAATATCAGATTCTCCTCGATCCGGGACGGATGAAACACTATGGGGTGGATTTCGACGAGGTGCTGCCGGTGCTGAACGATATGAACCTCAATTCTACCGGAGGCATTTTATATGAATACGGTAACGAATATATCGTACAGGGAGTGATGGCCACGACCCAAACCGAAGAGCTGGGTAAAGCCGTCATAAAAACCGTCAACGACATACCTATCCTCCTTGCCGATATCGCTGAGGTACGGATCGGACCGAAAACTCCGAAACTCGGACTGGCCTCGGAAAAAACCAAACCGGCTGTCCTCGTTACCGTTACCAAACAGCCCAATACCAATACCCTCGAATTAACCGATAAGCTGGATGCTTCCATCCGGGAATTACAAAAAACCCTGCCTGCCGATGTTCACATTTCAACCGACATTTTCAGGCAATCGCGTTTTATCAACAGCTCCATCAATAATATCCAGGACGCCCTTTTCGAAGGATCCGTCTTTGTCATCATCGTGCTGTTCTTTTTCCTGATGAATTTCCGGACCACCATCATCTCTCTGGTCGCTCTTCCCTTATCCCTGCTGATTGCCGTTTTGGTTATGCATGCACTGGGACTGACCATCAATACGATGAGTCTCGGAGGACTGGCTATCGCCATAGGCTCTCTGGTCGACGATGCTATAGTCGATGTAGAAAACGTATACAAACGGCTACGGGAAAACCGGTTAAAACCGGCCGGAGAAAAACGGAATTCCCTACAGGTGGTGTTCGAAGCTTCTAAAGAAGTCCGGATGCCGATTTTGAATTCCACCCTGATTATCGTCGCCTGCTTTCTACCGCTCTTCTTTCTTTCGGGTATGGAAGGAAGAATGCTGATTCCGCTGGGGATAGCATTCATTGTGGCACTTTTTGCTTCTACCGTAGTCGCTTTGACCCTCACGCCGGTCCTCTGCAGTTACATGCTGACGACGGAAAAAGCGCTGAAGAAAAGCGAAAAAGAACCCATTGTGTCCCGCACCCTGAAAAAATGGTATAAAATCGTGCTGGCCCAAGCGCTGAAGTATAAAAAATCGGTAATCGGCATTGCCGTCGCCCTTTTTGTATTCGCCCTGGTCATCATGTTTAATCTGGGACGCAGTTTCTTACCTCCTTTCAACGAAGGTTCGCTCACCATCAATACCAGTACTATGCCCGGGATTTCTCTGGAAGAATCCGACAAAATGGGACGTATGGCTGAAAAGGTGCTGCTGGGTATACCCGAAATCCAAACCGTTGCGCGTAAAACCGGACGCGCCGAGCTGGACGAACACGCTCTGGGTGTAAATGTTTCCGAAATGGAGGCTCCTTTTATACTCGATAAGCGTTCCCGGGAGGAATTCTTAGCCGACGTACGCCGGCAACTAGGCGCACTGAAAGGGTTAAATATCGAGATCGGACAACCGATTTCCCACCGTATCGATGCCATGCTCTCGGGAACCAAAGCCAACATCGCTATAAAATTGTTCGGGAACGACCTGAACCGACTCTACAAAATCGGTTCTCAGATAAAGGATGTCATCCAGAACGTAAACGGTGTGGCCGACCTCACCCTGGAACAACAGATCGAGCGCCCCCAGCTACAAATCCACCCCAAACGCGATATGCTGGCCAAATACGGTATCACCTTACCGGAATTTTCGGAATTTATCAATGTCGCCTTAGCCGGAAAAGTCGTCTCCCAAGTCAATGAAGGAGGAAAAATTTTCGACCTGACCGTTAAAATGAACGAGGCCGGCAGAGAAAATATGGATGCCATCGGAGAGCTGATGCTGGATGCGAACGGGAAAAAAATTCCGCTCCATTACATAGCCGAAATTGTGCCCTCCGTCGGTCCCAATACCATCAGCCGGGAAAATGTCCAACGGAAAATAGTCGTATCGGCTAATGTTGCGGGAAGAGATTTGAAAGGAGTGGTAAACGATATTCAAAAAGAGATCGACGAAAAAATCTCTCTGCCCGAAGGTTATCACATCGAATACGGCGGGCAGTTCGAAAGCGAAGAAGCCGCTTCCCGTATCCTGTTCCTGACCTCGATGATCTCCATACTGATCATCTTCCTCATCCTGTTTCACGAGTTCCGGAGTCTGCCTTTATCGGGCATCATCATGCTGAATCTGCCTCTGGCGATTATCGGCGGCATTATCAGCATCTGGATCACTTCCGGAGTCATCAGCATTCCGGCCATTATCGGATTCATCTCCTTGTTCGGCATCGCTACCCGAAACGGAATTCTGCTGGTTTCCCATTACAATCAGCTTCGGACGGAAGGCTACTCTCTCTACGACAGTATTTTACAGGGGTCTTTAGATCGTCTGAACCCGATTCTGATGACGGCGCTGACGTCGGCGCTGGCTCTTATTCCCCTGGCCGTAGGAGGCGATTTGCCGGGAAACGAAATTCAAAGCCCTATGGCTCAGGTGATATTGGGAGGTTTATTGAGTTCCACTTTATTAAACGGATTCCTAATCCCGATTGTATATCTATTATTAAACAGAAAAAAAGCTGAAACCGCCGTTTAAAATAAAAGAGTTCCAGGATGGCCTTAAAAGCCATCCGGAACCGGAAATTTCAGCATATATTCCTTGAAAAGCATGAAAAATTATTTATACCTAACGATTTTACTTCTGGCCGGAACAAGTGGTTTGAAAGCCCAATCGGGAATCGACCGGATCTTGCAAAGCATAGCGGTCAATAACAAAACCCTGCAAGCGGGCAGCCGGCTAACCGATGCCCAGAAACTGGAAGCACGCACGGGAATCTTTTTACCCAATCCCACCGTAGAATTGAATCAGTTGTGGGCGGAAGGAAGCGCCGGGGGAAATATCAACGAACTGGCCGTAGTGCAATCCTTTGATTTCCCCAGTGTATATAGCCACAAAAATAAACTGGCCCGCCTAAAGTCCAGTAATTACGAACAACAATTTGCCATCACCCGTCAGCAGGTGCTGCTCAATGCCAAACAAATCTGCCTGGAAATCATCTACCTGCGGAAACAGGAAGAACTGTTAGGAGAAAGACTCGGGAATGCGGAGAAACTTCTGGCTCTCTACCAAAAAAGACTGGAAGAGGGAGATGCAAACCAGCTGGAACTGAACAAAATCCAGTTAGAACGCCTGAATGCGCAAAATGCAGCCCGTTTGAACCGCACGGCTTTAACCACGGCTTTGGAGAAACTGGAAAATTTAAACGGCGGATTACCTATCGAATTCCCGGACCGGGATTATCCCCAAACCGGCCGGCTTCCGGAAGCCGGCCAACTGGAAAAAGAATACATGGCGGCCGGTCCGTCCCTGAAAGACCACGCCGGCCAGGCGGAAATATCCGGCAGAGAAATTCGCCTGATGCAAGCCCAAAGTCTCCCGAAATTCGACCTGGGTTACAGACGTAACGGAGGAAGCGATGAAAAACTGAACGGCTTCCGCATCGGCATGTCGATTCCCCTCTGGGAAAACAGAAATACCGTAAAAAAGGCCAAAGCTCAATACGAGTATACGCATGCCGTGATCGACGACAATACCCGCACGCTGAAATCCACACTCCGCCAACTGTATCAGCAAGCGGAAGCCCTGCAAGCTTCCTGTACGGAATACAACCGGATTTTATCCGGTCAGCGCAATATTGAACTGTTGAATAAAGCTCTGGCAGCCGGACAAATTTCCATGATCGATTATTTTATAGAGGTAACCACCTTGTATGACAGTCAGCAGAATTTTTTGGACGTGGAACGCGATTATTACAACACCCTCGCCCAACTGCTGCAATACCAGTTATAAGCCCTAACAAAAGTGACGCATCTTTTCGTGCGTCACTTTTCTTTTTTTTCTTCCTCATCCCGGAGAGAATGTATAATCTGAAGCGCTTTCTTCAGGTTTCGCTCTACACCCTGACCGTTACAGTACATCAGGGCCAGATGATACCCCGCTATCGTATAATGCTGATCGGTTGCCAGCTGATAGTATTTCAAGGCTTTCGCATAATCGGTGCGGGTACCGACTCCATAATGATACATCTCACCGGCTTTAAACTGTGCCGGAGAGAAACCCAGATCGGCTAACCGCAGATAAATGACAAAAGCCCTCTCATAGTACCCTTTGTTATAGAGTCCTTCCGCTTCCGCCATCGATCTTTCGATATCGCAACCTTCCGTCTTGGTCTTGCTAGTATCGTCCATAACCCTTGTGGTATTTTCCTGCCGAAAACCAAATTAAACGTCCGTTTATTCTTGTCAAAAATACAAAAAAATTAATGAAATTAAGCGAATAAGAATTTATTTTTATAATTCTTATTATCAAGACGTTGTTCTTTTGGTTCGGTTTTCCTCCTATTTGCTCTGATTATCCAGATAAAACGGACGTTTATTTGGTCTCTTTTTCCCCCGCAAAAGAATGGTAAAAGGGCTTGTTTCACCCCTTTTACGAATGAAGGCTATACTGAAATACTATTATATACACACGGTAGACACCGGAAAATAAAGCGCGGCAAAAAGACATGACATCCGGTCCCGCAACCGCGCTCTCCCCCCCTTAAGGAGTAACCAACGAAGTTGAAGCTTGTAAAACTTCCGGCAGGCTCAGCAATTGTTCAAAGCGGGAAATCACCGGAGCCTTTTCCCGTAAACGGGCCTCGCTATTATGCCCTCCGGTATATAAAACAACATCAAATCCCAGCGCTTCAGCTACTTCGGCATCATGAACGGTATCCCCCACCATCAGCGTAGATCCGGGGTGCAGTCCGTAAGCTTGCAGCATGCGTTCCCCTCTTTCGATTTTTCCCGATGCGTATATATTGTCGGAACCGCACAAGTGTTCGAAATAACCGGCAATCCCGAATTCTTCGGTAATTTTTTTCAACAAATCTTCCCGGAGGGCCGATAAAACATATTGTTTGATTCCGGCTGCCTTTAATCCCTCCAATACCTCCCGAATACCCGGATTTAATTCCAACTGACCGGAATATCTATTATAAGTATCTACGAAGTCGACCGAAATTTCATGTAAGGTTTCTTTTTGGAAATCGAAACCTACCGCCTGATAAAAATCGATTACCGGAAAGCCGAAAATCTCCCGGTAACTTTCCAAAGTCAACCGGGGTAACTGTCTTTTTTCCAACATCCGGTTCAACGTATCTTTACCCGCACTCACATCGTCCAAAAGCGTTCCGTTCCAATCCCAAACTACATTCTCGTATTTTTTCATTCCTTCTTCAATTACATTTCTCTTTTTTCTCTTCCCTATTCTCTTCTTTTTACGGTTTCCAGCCTTTACTTATAGAAAGCTTCGACTCCCGGCCAATGCAGTTTTTTCCGGGCGATTTCTTCAGGAAAAATCATATACACCACTTCGGCCTCCGTAGCCAACTCACCGGCCGCATTAAAAAGTTCCACTTTAGCGGTCACCAAACGCGGAGAAGAGTCCACCACTTTTGCCCGCAACCGGATTTCACCCTGATCGGTGGCCACCGCTTTACGGTACTTTACCCGCATCTCGGTCGTCACTCCCGCCGTTTTGGCAAACGAAAAAATCGCCCAACTTGCGATCTCATCGATTAAAGTGGCCTGAATACCCCCGTGCAAAACATGAAAAAATCCTTGATAATTTTCCGAGGGCAGCCACCGACAAGTAACATACTCCCCCTCGTCTACAAACTTACATTTCAAACCGTAGGGATTGGTAGGCGAACAGCCGAAACAGTTATATCCTTCCAAATCCGCATAGGCATTGTGCATTTCCCGTTTTTCCATAATACTGGTTTTTGAATTCCACCCGTAAAATTAACATTTTTCCGGATATAAAACAGGGGGAAGCACACATTTCTCTGTGTTTCCCCCCTGAGCATCTATAGAGTTAAAACTTATGGAGTTCCGGAAGAAGACATCCGCTTTCGATAAGATTCAAAACGGACCGACAGTTCATTTACCGGTATTTCCAATAATTGCATCCGGCGAAAAATTTCGGGCAGCTCCTGCTCCAGAAATATTTTGCGTTGGCGGGAGATAATCTGCTGCCGTGCCGAAGGACATACAAAATAACCGATCCCTCTCTTGTTGTAAATAATTTCCTGATTTTGCAACCATTCATAAGCCCGCATCACGGTATTCGGATTGACCTCCAGCTGCATTCCCAATTCCCGGACCGACGGTATACGTCCGTCCTCCTGCCATTTTCCCCTGACTACATTGTCACAAACGAAATCGGCGATTTGCAAATAGATTGCCTGTGTATCCTTAAAATCCATACCTATCAGTCTTTATAGTAAACACGACTCCCCGGGGAAGCGGTTACCGATATCCCTTCCGGTACATTCAGAAATAAATAATTTCCCCTTTTTCCCGCTACACTTTCTATATATAAAGTATCGTTTTTCAACCGGAATCCCTCCAGATTACGGACACAGCCGTTCTGAATCCCGAAAGTTCCTTTCTCCCGGTCGATATGAAACTCCAGCAGAGAATCATTCAGAACGACGGCTTTTACCTCCATTCTTCTGATTTTATCGCATATTTCCGAAGCTTTTTCCATCTCATTCCGTTGGTATTGTCCAAAAGAATACAGTACGCCTCCGAAGACCAACAGAAACAACATATATAAACCGATCAATATCAAATCATACTTTTTCATAACGTCTCTTTTTAATTTACCTGTCTTTTTCTAAGTTTCAACCAGACTACCACCAAATAAGTCAAAGGGAATATTCCCGATAACAACCCCCAGTAAGGGGAAGGCGGCAGAAGATCGGGGTAAAGAGAAGAGGAAATTTCCTGATTCGCCAAATAAATCCCCGAGATCCCTTTGATAATCCGGAACATCCCGTAACCTACTCCCAAAAAGATAAAAAAATGGACTAAAATCGTCAGCAAAGCCGTGCGTTTCCGGAAAGTCACCGATCCCCACATAAATACAGACACCAGGAATATCCAGAAAATCAACAACATACTCCACGTCAGGAAAGGCGATAAAACTTCCGATCCCCATTGACCGTTGATTTTCGCATTACCCGTAAGATCCAACACGTTACCGATAACCGGCCGAATAATTTCCTGTCCTTCTACAGCCTGTGGAATTTTCACTCCCAGCCAACCCTCTGTAAAAGAAAATTCACTCACCCCGGCATATTTATAACTGTTAACTATCCAACCCATTCCGTAAAACAGAACCAGATAAACGACAAAAACCACCAAAGTCGCGTTCACAAAAGCCAACAGGTATTTTTCAAA
This sequence comes from uncultured bacterium, assembly GCA_905216195.1. Taxonomy (GTDB): domain Bacteria; phylum Bacteroidota; class Bacteroidia; order Bacteroidales; family Marinifilaceae; genus Culturomica. Next base: position 6,704 of record CAJMSX010000062.1, on the reverse strand, counting down.
AACAGAAGCCGGTAGCAACAAAGCTCCCGTCGCCTTGTGAGGCGATAAGATATCCTTGAACGAACGCACAGCCATGACTATGGAAAAAAGAAATAACAATCCCCAGAAAATAAGCGTATACATCTCCCGGTAATGCCGGAAAAAATTTTCTTTGGCAGCCTCCCCGACCGTTTTCGTATATTCCGCTACGAAAGGATTGAAATGACACATACACATAAAGGTCACGATAAGCATGATCCCTATCCATATCAGGTTACTTTTCCTATTTTCCCGATGGGTCTTTATCCATAAAGCACCGAATCTTTTTATATTGAATATCTCTTTCATAACCGAATTATTTAAAAATTTGAGCGATTCGTTCCGGATTCTCCAAGACGGCATTGAAGAAAAACTCCATATCCAGACGGCTATCGGCATGTTCCGTATTCGGCACACACCCCCAACGTCCTTTTAAAGAAACTTCCTCAAATAAAATATCGTCCCCTTCTCCCACCTGACGGAACAATAATTTCTCAGTAATCACGTCCGTCGTCGTATTGAGCAAAATCCGGCTCTGATCGATAATCACTATCGCATCGATCAGATTTTCCAGATCCCGGACCTGATGCGTGGAAATAATCATACAACGGTCTTCGTTAGCTACGGAAGATATTACCTTACGAAAACGGCTCTTGGAAGGAATATCCAAACCGTTGGTCGGTTCGTCCATCACCAGAAGAGAGGTATTGCAAGACAAGGCTAAAGCTATCAAAGCCTTCTTGCGCTGTCCGTACGACATCTGACTCAACCGACCGCTACCCGGGATTTCAAATTCTTCCAGATAGCCCTCGAGTTCATCGAAATCAAACCGCGGATAAAAAGGAGCGAGCAATTTGGCATAAGTCCGTATATTCAAATCCGGCAAATAAAACTCTTCCGGAATAAAAAACAACTCCGAAAGAAAAGAGGGATGCCGCAAAGCCGGCCGGTCTCCCAATACATTCAATTCCCCCTTTCCGGGAAATAACAAACCGGTAACCAACTTCAGTAAGGTACTCTTACCGGCCCCGTTCTTACCCAACAGTCCGTATATATGTCCTTTTCCCATCCTCAGATTGAGGTCCGAAAAAACGACATGTCTCCGTCCGTAAGCGAAACTCAGATTTTTTACTTCAATCATATCTCTTTGTTTTAAAAATAAACACTTCATTAGTGTATTAGTGATTTAATACACTACAAATGTAAGCAGAAAAATTTATAAAACAAGAAAAAAACAAAAAAAAGAGAGGACATTCCTGAAAATGTCCTCTATTTATCTCAGTATAAATACCTTATTCTAAATTTGAAGCAATTAGATGAGCGCAGGCCTGCATCTCTTCAGAAGAAAATTCTTTTTTAGGATGTGAAAAATTCAAGTCATTTCCTCCGGTAAGAGGAACCAGATGAATATGGGCATGGGGGACATCCAAACCGATAACGGCTACGCCGACCCGTTTACAAGGTACGCTCTTTTCAATAGCTTTCGCCACTTTTTTGGCAAAAATCATCATTTCCGACAGTTCCTGATCCGTCAGATCGAAAATATAATCTTCTTCCCGTTTGGGCACCACCAGCGTATGTCCTTTCTGCAAAGGAGCGATATCCAGAAAAGCATAAAACCGCTCCGATTCCGCCACCTTATAAGAGGGAATCTCACCGCGAATGATTTTAGAAAAAATAGTTGCCATACCTGAACGTTTTATAAACTAATATCCAGAATTTCAAATTCCATTTCCCCGGCAGGGACCTTTACTTTCACTACGTCTCCTACTTTTTTCCCCACCAAAGCCTGGGCTATGGGGGTATGAATAGAGAGTTTCCCGGCTTTAAAATCCGCTTCTGTTTCGGATACCAGCATATAAGCCATGGTGGCTCCGTTCTTGATATTTTTGATTGTGACTTTGGTCAGCATCTGCACTTTGGAAGTATCCAATTGCGACTCGTCGATAATCCGGCAACTGGTAATGGTTTCCTGCAATTGTGCAATCTTCGCTTCCAGCAGACCCTGAGCATCTTTAGCTGCATCATATTCGGCATTTTCAGAAATATCTCCTTTCTCTATAGCTTCACCAATAGCTCGGGATATTTTCGCCCTTTCCACGTTTTGTAGTCTGTCAAGCTCATCCTGTAGCTTCTTTAAACCCTCTTTCGTTACATAAGATACTTTTGCACTCATAATATATCATTTAAGCCCGTTAATACATAAAAAAAATAAATGACACTTATCCTCCAATAAGTGCCTTTTATCTAAAAAAGAATTCCTGTATTTCGGAATCCTCACCTCCGACACAAAAGTATATTTTTTTTTCCGAATAAAAAAGTTTTTCGGAAAATTTATTCAAACGTTTTCGTCTCGCCTCCTTATCTTTCGAAAAATAACCGAAATTATGCCGGATCTCTCTTTGCTTTCGATTCTTGTCTCGAATTAATATTTAATTTTGCACGACATCGTTTAATCAAAAATAACAACTCCATAAACATGAAAAAATTTCTTTATCTTATCGTCCTCCTCTATGGAATGCAGGGGGAAGTATACGCCCAGTATGCTCCGGATTTCATTACAGATTGCGAAAAATCGGGCTTTATAAAAACGCCGCGCTACACCGAAACCGTCGCCTATGCCCAAGCCCTGGCCGCAGCTTCCCCTATGGTGCATTATACGACTTTCGGCACCAGTCCGGAAGGACGGGATTTACCGTTGTTAATTGTAGACAAAGACGGATACACTACACCGGAAGAAATACGAAACAGCGGTAAAGTCGTCATGTATGTGGAAGCTTGCATACATTCGGGAGAACCCGACGGGAAAGATGCCGGATTCATGCTTCTCCGGGATATGGTTATCCGGAAAAAACACCTTCATCTGCTGGACGGGGTCAGTATGCTTTTCATCCCCATTTTCAATGTAGACGGACACGAAAATTTCGGAGCACACAACCGGCTCAATCAAAACGGTCCGGAAGAATTGGGCACCCGGGTAACCGGACAACTCATCAATCTCAACCGCGATTTTCTGAAAGCAGACGCCCCCGAAATGCGCGACTGGCTAAAATTATTCAATCGCTGGATGCCGGAATTGTTCATCGACGTGCATGTAACCGACGGAGCCGACTTTCAATATGTGGTTACATACAACCTGGAAACCAACAGTACTTATATGGAAAGCGGACTCCGGAAGTGGACCGTTTCCGTCTTCGAAAAAAATCTGAAGGAAAAAATGGCTGCGGCCGGATTCCCTATTTTCCCTTATTTTTCTTTCCGCCAATACAATACTCCCGAATCCGGCATTGAAATGGAAATCTTCGATCCCCGCTATTCCCAGGGATATGTAGCGGCCCGGAACCGGGTAGGCCTACTGGTCGAAAATCATATCTATAAACCTTATAAACAAAGAGTACTTTCTACTTACGAATTATTAAAAGCTTCCGCCGAAATTCTGAATGAAAAACAGTCGGAATTGAAACGAAAGGTGGCCGAAGCCGATCGCCATACGGCCAGTGCCGATTTCCGACGGCAACCGATGGATTTCGCTTTCCGGTCCACCTGTAAAGACAGTGTGATGGTGGACTTCCTGGGGTGGAAACGAATTACGGTAAAAAGCGATCTCAGTGGGGGCGACTGGACCAAACACGACTACAACCAACCCATTACCGTACATACGCCTTTGTTCACCTCCTTCGAACCTACGATCAGCCTGCAATTGCCCGAAGCTTATCTGCTCATGCCCCAATGGAAAAACATCGTGGAAATCCTCGATTTGCACGGTGTCCGCTATCGCCCCTTGGAAAAAGCAGGTACACTCAGCGTTCAAACTTACCGGTATACCAAAGCCGCTTTTGCCACCCGCCAAAGCGAAGGACGCATACCCGTAAAAACGGAATACTCCGTACAGACCGAAGAAATGGACTATCCGGCAGGGAGTCTGTTGATCGACATGAATCAACCTTCCGCCCGTATCGTAGCCTGGCTGCTGGAACCTGCGGCTCCCGGTTCTCTCACCTACTGGGGTTTCCTGAATTCGGTCGTACAGGCTCCGGGAGAATTTTGGATCGGAGTTCCTTATATGGAAGTAAAAGGACGGGAAATGCTGGCAAAAGATCCGGAATTGAAAAAAGAATTCGAAGCGAAAAAAGCTTCCGATCCCGGGTTTGCTTCCAATCCGTCAGCCATCCTCCGTTACTTTTACGACAAAGTAAAACGGATCGCCCATACCGATAACGATGTACATCCCGCCTGGCGGATCATGGATCGCCAACAAGTCGAAAAATTACAATAAAAAAGAATACCCGGAATACAACCGGCAGGACGCCCCCTTTTGTACCCCTACTTCCGTCCCCAGGCCTATTCCGGGTATTCCTTCAAGGTAAATACTCCTGTTGTATATTTTTCATCGCCGCAAACAAATTATTTCGGACATGGGGCGAAAAAGTTTCCATTTGTTTCAGCAGTTTACCCACAGCGTCCCGATTCGTCGCCTGTTCATAGGGACAACTTTTTTTCTGCTGACGAAACCCCCGGTACAAAGCATATTGTGTCGTTTCTTCATTACTCAGGTAAATAAACGGACGTATCAGCGTAAACGTTCCTCCGAACATCGACAATTTAGGAGGCATGCTGGCCAGGGTTCCGTTGAACATCATACTCATCAGCAAGCTTTCCACCGCATCGTCCCGATGATGGCCCAAGGCCAGTTTCCGGCAACCGTGTTCTTTCGCTATTTCAAACAAAGCCTTTCTCCGTTTCCAGGAACATACGAAACAAGCCGGTTTTCCCGAGTCCGCCCGTACCGCCGCATTTATAGTCCGGAATTCAACTTCCACCCCCAGCTCATCGCAAAATGCCTGTATGTAATCCCGGTCTACCTCGTAAGCAACATTCTCCACCGCAATATGGGCAGCCCTTACCGTATAACGGTTCTTCGGATCTCTGGCCCTCAAAGCCAGCACCTCCAATAAAGCCAAAGAATCTTTACCTCCGGACACTCCGACCAGAATCCGGTCTCCTTCATCGATCAAAGCATAATCGTAAATCGCTTTCCCGGTCTTGCGGAAAAATTCCCGCATAAATACTTTTTCCTTTTTTTTATTTCCCTCCAAGGGAGAGAGTTTTCCTCTCTTTTCTTTATTTTCCATAGCGGTCTTTACAAAATCATTCCTTCCAAACGGGCTGCCGGTTTTTCAGGCTTCTTCAGCGGGGTACCGGCACGTACCGGAAAATCCGGCCCCTCTTTTCTCCTCCTCCCTGATAAAATACCTATTATATAAGGGAGAAAGTTCAAACGACAAAAATAAAAGTATTTCTTTTTTAAAAAAGTATTTTTCTTTGTAAAATATTTCACTATCTTCGTCTCAGTTTTTTTGAAATTATATTTAACAAGTCAACTGTAATATTTAATGAAAAGATTATTACCTTTCCTCGTTTTTTGCTTATCCGGTTTGCAAATGACAGCGCAAACCCAGCCTTACTGGCAGGACGTACAAGTGGTGGCAGTCAACAAAGAATACCCCCGCAGTTCGTTCATGACGTATGACAACCGCGCGGAAGCTCTCAGTTTCCGATATGAAGAAAGTCCCTATTATTTATCCCTGAACGGCACCTGGAAATTCTACTTCGTAGATGCTTACAAAAACTTACCGGAAAATATTACAGACCCGTCTTTACCGACCGACACCTGGCACGACATCCAGGTTCCGGGGAATTGGGAAGTTTACGGTTACGGCGTAGCCATGTACACCAATCACGGCTATGAGTTCAAGCCGCGAAATCCTAAGCCTCCTACCCTTCCGGAAGCCAATCCTGTAGGGGTATACCGCCGGGAGTTCGAGATTCCGGCCGACTGGGCGGACCGGGATATATACCTCAACCTGGAAGGAGCTAAATCCGGCGTATATGTTTATATCAACGGGGAAGAAGTAGGTTACAGTGAGGATTCGAAAAATACCGCTGAATTCCGGATCAATCCTTACGTAAAACCGGGAAAAAACGTACTGACCGTTAAAATTTTCCGCTGGAGCACCGGATCTTATCTCGAATGTCAGGATTTTTGGCGGATCAGCGGAATTGAACGGGATGTATACCTCTGGTCTCAACCCCAAACCGCTCTGAAAGATTTCCGGGTGGTTTCTACGCTGGACGACCGGTATAAAGACGGTATTTTCAAACTCGGCATGGACATCAAAAACACCGGTTCGGCTCCGGCAAACGTAAAAGTCAGTTACGAATTACTGGATAGCAAAGGAGCAACGGTTTCTTCCGGTGCGGAGAATTTGAAACTGGATGCCCGAAGTGTAAAGACCGTTGAATTTTCCAATACATTGAAAGAAGTCGCTACCTGGACTTCCGAGCATCCGAACCTGTACAGCTTACTGATGACTACCCAAAAAGACGGACAAACCGTAGAAGTGGTCCCCTTTCATGTCGGTTTCAGAAAGTATGAAATCAAACCGAGTGCCGAAAAAGACATACATGGCAGACCTTATACCGTCTTCCTGGTCAATGGACAGCCGATCAAGCTGAAAGGCGTAAATATACACGAACACAATCCGAAAACCGGCCATTACGTTCCGGAAGAACTGATGCGTAAAGATTTCGAATTGATGAAACAAAACAACCTGAATTCGGTTCGCCTGAGCCACTATCCGCAAAGCCGACGGTTTTACGAACTCTGCGATGAATACGGATTGTAC
>CAJMSX010000061.1 GCA_905216195.1 uncultured bacterium | reverse complement strand
TTTTGGAAAGAAAATGCCGATATCAACCGGAGCCGGGAAGTGTTGTTGGTGTTGGAAAGCCGTTCGGAGCATCCGTTGGCGGATGCGGTGGTGGCCCATTTGGCAAAAGAAGGCATTACTTCGCATCTTTCGGGCACTTTTGAGAGTCTAACCGGTCAGGGAGTACGGGGGAATATCGCCGGAGAAGAATATTATATCGGAAATACGGGATTGTTGAAAGCATATGGTATTATTCCCGATCGTTTTCTGGAGGAAAGGGCCGGCGAGTTGCGCCTGGGGGGAAATACGGTGGTTTATTTTGCCGACAGCCGGCAGGTTTTAGCCCTGATCTCCATCAATGATCCGATAAAAACGGGTTCCCGGGAGGCCATCCAAAAATTGCGGGAGGCCGGGCTGGAGGTATATATGTTGACTGGGGATAATCCGGTGACGGCCAGAGCGGTAGCCGATAGCACGGGCATACGGCATTACCGGGCAGAAGTCATGCCTTCGGATAAGGCGGATTTTATCAAGGAGTTACAGAAAGAAGGGAAAAAAGTGGCAATGGCCGGAGATGGCATCAACGATTCCCAGGCTTTGGCTCAGGCGGACGTAAGTATCGCTATGGGAAAAGGATCGGATATCGCCATGGACGTAGCTAAAATAACGCTGATTACTTCGGATTTAAATGCCATCCCTAAAGCCATCGCTTTGTCCCGGCAAACGGTAAGCGCCATCCGGCAAAATCTTTTCTGGGCATTTATCTATAATATCATCGGTATCCCCCTGGCTGCCGGGGTACTCTATCCGTGTTGCGGCTTTTTGCTGAATCCGATGATTGCGGCCGCAGCCATGGCCTTCAGTTCCGTATCTGTAGTGACCAATAGCTTGAGAATCAAAGCTAAAAAAATCTGAATCCTTATCTAAATAATAAGAATTATTAATAATTAGAGAGGAAAGTTGGGAAACTTTCCTCTTTATAGTTTCGTTTTATCGGTGAATGTTTTAATGCAGAGGGGATGGAGAAGACATTTAAATTGAGACCGAATTTGAAATGTAGAGTGAAGATAGCTGGATTTAAACCACAGTGGTATACATCGGAAGCGAATACAAAAAGACCGGGAAGACGGCGAATGACGGAAAGTAAACGGCCGGCTCCTCCAAAAAATGCTGTTAAGGTGGTGTGCGTATCTTTCGGGCATACCGGTCCGTCCAAACTTATCGAAGATCAAAAAGTACATCTATTATATTATTTAAAAACAACTAAGCTATGAACGACAAAATGAACACACAATCGAATTATGGAGAATCTTCCATGAATTCCAACCGGGAAAATAACAACCAGGAAGAAAAGAATTATTCCGGTCAAAATCAAGGAAATTCTTTCGGAAACGATTCTGACATGCAGGAAAAGACAGGAAGCGAAGGGATGGGACAAAGTCAATCCATGCAAAACGAATTGAAAGGCGAACGTCCTGCCCGGGAAGAAGAAGGACATACCCATTCTATGGGAGACGAACCTGAATTAAACGAACCGACGATGAACGGCGGACAATCCTTCAAATCGGCAGCCGACGGTTCCATGACCGGGTCCCGTAGCAGTGAGACCGGTAAGGATTGGGAGAATTCGTCTGCAATGGGACAAAACCAGAACGATTCTTACCAACAGGGTTCCGCTTCTTCCCAGCATCAAGGCTCTTTCCAGGGTAACGAAAAAGAAGGTAATCAGAACAATTCCTACCAACAGGGTTCCGCTTCTTCCCAGCATCAGGGCTCTTTCCAGGGTAACGAAAAAAATCAGAATCAGAACGATTCTTATACACAGGGAAACGAATCCTCTCAGAACCGGGATGCATACCGGGACAGTGAGAACGATAAAAATGCGCAAAGCAGACACTAATCACCTAAATTTTAAAATTATGAAAGAAGAATCAAAAAGCAGACAATCAAGAAGCAGTTCCTCTAAGAGCGGTTCAACTTCTTCCAAGAGCGGATCAAACAGAGGTAGAAAATCTACTCAAAGTAAATCCAATTCAGATCGTATGAATGAAGAAGAAAACTAACGGATAACGATCCGTCGGTTGAATAGACCCGGTATGATTTTTTTTCATACCGGGTTTTTCCTTATTTTTAATATTCTTTTTAAAAAAATTTACATTCATCTCTTGTTTTTTGAAAAAATCATTATATCTTTACCCCCGCAATCGGTTGAAATGAAGCGTGAAAATAAATTAATAATTAAAAAACAGGATTTATGTTGAGAATTTTAAGTTTATTGGTAGCCGGTTTGATGTTTTTTTCATGCGATAGCGTCAGAAAAACGGAACAGAACGGATCTACCGTAGCACAAAGAACTCCTATTGTTTTGCCGGCTCCCGAGCGTCCTGCCGGGCAGACGGATGTAATTGGTCTGACCGCACCGAAAATGGATACGGTACGGGTTGGGTTTATCGGTTTGGGCATGCGTGGGCCCGGAGCCGTGCAACGTTTTACTTATCTGGACGGGGTAAAGATCGTCGCTTTGTGCGATATTCATCCGGAGAGAGTAAAATCTACTCAGAAAATACTGACGGCCAAAGGCTTGCCGGAAGCCGCGGAATATGCAGGAAGTGAGGATGCCTGGAAGCAATTGTGCGAACGGGACGATATCGATTTGGTGTATATTTGCACGGACTGGAATACTCATACGCCTATGGCGTTGTATGCCATGGAGCATGGAAAGCATGTAGCTTGCGAAGTTCCCATCGCCACGACGGTGGACGAATGCTGGCAATTGGTAAATATGTCCGAAAAAACCCGGAAACACTGTATGATGCTGGAAAATTGCTGCTATGACTTTTTTGAAATGGCGACTTTGAATATGGCTCAAAAAGGAGTGTTGGGTGAAATCGTACATGCGGAAGGAGCTTATATTCACGATTTACGTTTTTTGAATTTCATGGATCCGAAGGACGGAGGCTATAACGATTGGTGGCGTTTGAAATACAATGAGGAGCATACGGGTAATCCTTATGCCACCCATGGTCTGGGGCCGGTAGCGCAGGCATTGAATTTGGGCCGGGGCGATCGGATGGAGTATCTGGTATCCCTGTCCAGTGACGAATTCGGAATGACGGCCTATGCGAAGGAAAAATTCGGCGAAAATTCGGAAATGGCCCGTCAGGAATATAAAATGGGAGATATGAATACGACTCTGGTGAAAACGGCTAAAGGGAAGAGCATTATGATTCAGCACGATGTGACGAGTCCCCGTCCTTATAACCGGAAACATTGTCTCAGCGGTACCAAAGGGTATATCGAGAAATATCCGCGTCCGGGTATCGCTTTGGATCCCAATACGGACCTGGAAGTTAAATTCGATAATTTGAGTGCTCACGATTTTCTTTCGAAAGAGCAGTTCAATGCGATGATGAAGGAATACGAACATCCGATCACCAAGGAAGTGGGAGAATTAGCCCGCAAGGTGGGCGGACACGGCGGTATGGACTTCATTATGGATTATCGTCTGGTGTATTGCCTGAGAAACGGACTGCCTCTCGATATGAATGTGTACGATGCGGCAGATTGGTCTTGCTGGGGCGAACTGACGGAGTTGTCGGTTAAAAATTACGGTGCTCCCGTTGCTTTCCCGGATTTTACCCGGGGAGCCTGGAAAAAAGAAAACGGCTTCCGTCATGCCTATGCCAAATAGGAAGTAAGGGAAGAATTTGATAGTTTACGTTTGGGAGAATAACTTTTCAATGACTCATTGCAAAGTTATTCTCTTTTTTTTAAGGGGTCGGGTTGCCCGGGAGCCAACCGCCCCTATTTTGATTCCGGGTCTCCGGAAACTTATCTTTTTTTATAGATTCCGGTTCCATTCCGGGAATAAATTCGTTTATTTGTTTTATAAATTGAAAAAAGTAAAATGAAAGATATGGAAATAACGGAAAAACATGTGGAAGAATTTGTGGCGGCTGCCCGGGAGGTGGGCAGACGCGGCTTAACCCGTTGCAGTAGCGGTAATTTATCCTGGAGGATCGGAGACCTGGCCCTGGTTTCCGCCACGGGCGCCTGGCTTCCCGAATTAAAGCCGGAAGACATTGCGGTGTGCCGGATGGAGGACGGTGTGCCGGTAAACGGTGTCCAGCCTTCTATGGAAAGTGTTTTTCATTTGTCGGTTTTACGCAATCGGCCGGAAATCCGGGTGGTGCTTCATTGTCAAAGTATTTATGCTACGACGGTTGCTTGTATGAAGCATAAACCGGATAATTTTCATGTAACGGCGGAAATCGCCTTGCATTGCGGGGATGAAATCGCCTTCGTACCTTACCTGCGTCCGGGTTCTCCTGCTTTAGCCCGGGCTGTGGAAGAAGCTTTGCAGCATCACGAGTCCGTTTTGATGGAAAATCACGGACAAGTATATGCCGGTAAAGATTTCAGGGAAGTGATCCAACGGGCTGAATTTTTAGAAATGGTGTGTCAGATAATGATCCTCAGCGGAATGAATTTTAATACCATTGCTCCTGCGGCTCTGCAAGAATGGAAAGATTTTATTCGTTATCACCGTAAACCGGAACAGGATGAGGCTTAAGAAACAAATTATCATTTTTCTATTGTTATGGGAATCCGGGTGTTTATTCGCTCAGGAATTGTGGTATACTTTTCCGGCCCGGGATTGGATGAACGAAGCCTTACCGATCGGAAACGGATACATGGGGGCTATGTTTTACGGCGGGCCGTTTACCGACGAGGTACAGATTGCCGAGGAAAGTTTCTGGGCAGGCGGTCCGCGGGCTTCGGCAGTTTATAACGGAGGGAATAAGAAAGGGAGTTGGAAATATGTGCCGGAAATACGGGAGTTGTTGAAAAAAGGAGATAAAAAAGGAGCGGCAGCTCTTGCTTCCCGCTATTTGGTGGGAGAAACTCATCCGACGGTAGCCGGCGATCAGTTCGGCGATTTCGGAGGAAATCAGCCTTTCGGTTCGCTTTTCGTAAAAGCGGATTTGGCGGATACGGTTTTTTCCGGTTACCGCCGGAGCCTGGATATAGCTGCTTCCCTGGGAGAAGTGACTTACCGCGTCGGAGAAACGAACTTTAAAAATAATTATTTTGCTTCTTATCCTTCGCGTCTGATTGTCCTGAGGTATACCAACACGGCGCAGAAAGGCATCGATTACCGGATCGGATTTGTTTCTCCGCATGAGGGAACCCGCTTTGCTTCGGGGGAACGAAATGTGCTTATCGTTACGGGCAGGCTGGCTTCTAACGGCTTATCTTTCGAAGGGAAGATATTGGTAAAGACAGACGGAAAAGGAAAAATGAAAGAGGGGGAATATCGGATCCAGGGGGCGAAGTATGTGGAATTGTATGTATCCGTAGGTTCGGCTTACCAAAACCGGTATCCGGAGTATCTCGGGAACGATTATAAGGCGGTGAACCGGAAGGCTCTGGAAAAGGCAAAGCATAACCGGTATGAAGATTTACTGCAAGAACACCGGGAAGATTATTCCGTTTTATATAACCGGGTAAAATTGGACCTGGGGCATAGCGAACTGGAAAAATTGCCGACGGACCGGAGGCAGTCGCTTTATAGCCGGGGGGCCTACGATCCGGGATTGGAAGTGTTGTATTTTCAGTACGGCCGTTATTTGCTGATCAGCAGTTCCCGTCCCGGTACTCTTCCTGCTCATTTGCAGGGCCGGTGGAACCACCAGTTGAATGCTCCCTGGGCTTGCGACTACCACATGAATATCAATTTGCAAATGATTTATTGGCCGGCAGAGGTGACCAATTTACCGGAATGCCACCTTCCTTTGATCGATTATATCGGAAAATTGCGGGAACCCGGCCGGGTGACGGCCCGGGAATATTTTAACAGCCGGGGATGGGTCGTCAATACCATGAATAATGCTTACGGTTATACGGCTCCGGGCTGGGATTTCTATTGGGGATACGCTCCCAACAGCGCTGCCTGGCTGTGCCGTTATCTGTGGGAACATTATCTTTTTACGGGGGACGAGCACTATTTGCAGGAAGTCGCCTGGCCGGTGATGAAGGAAACAGGCGAATTCTGGCTGGATTACCTGACGGAAGATACCGACGGAACGCTGGTCTCTTCGCCTTCCTATTCTCCCGAACACGGGGATATTTCTGCCGGGGCCACCATTGATCAGGAAATCGCCTGGGATTTGTTTACCAATCTGCTTACCGCAGCGGACCGGCTAAAAGGGAATGAACTTTTTACCGATAGCATACGGGAGGCCAGAGATAAACTTTCTCCTTTACAAATCGGGAAGTACGGACAATTGCAGGAATGGAAAGAAGATTTGGATGATCCCCGGGACGAACACCGGCACGTTTCCCATTTGTATGCTTTATATCCGGGAACACAGATTTCTCCTGCAAAGACTCCTGAACTGGCGCAAGCGGCCCGGCGTTCCCTGATATACCGGGGAGAAGGGGGAACGGGTTGGTCCTTAGGGTGGAAAATTAATTTCTGGGCCCGTTTGGGGGAGGGAAATCAGGCGTACAAGATGTTACGCCGTATCCTGAAGCCTGCGGTAAGCCCTAATTCCTACCGTAATCTTTCGGGCAGCGGTTCGTATACGAATTTGTTGTGCGCCCATCCTCCCTTTCAAATCGATGGAAATATGGGCGCTGTTGCGGGAATTGCCGAAATTTTAGTGCAGTCGCATACCGGGGGAATCGATCTGTTGCCTGCTTTACCGGCAGTCTGGCCGCACGGTAAAGCGGAAGGCTTGAAAGCCCGGGGTGGATATACGGTGGATATAAGCTGGAAGAACGGCTTGTTGGAGGAATGCCGGATCAGTGCGGCGGTGGAAGGGAAATGCCGGATCGTCTATCAAGGAGAAGTCCGGGAGTTGCATTTGAAGGCGGGGGAAAAACAGAGCATGAACTGGCGTTGAACGAAGTCGGTTCGGGGGAGGGGGATAACGTATAAAAATCATACAAAGATTGTCTAAAAATTAGACAAAAAAGGAGAAGGTGAAGAAGATAAGTTTGTGATTATTAGTGCTTTGAATATTTGGTATATTTTTTGATATTTCCGGGGCAAATCATTAAATCAAAAAAGATATGAATTTTTTATCACGTTTGTTCAGAGCTGCATTTTGTAATAAAGGGCTGACGGTATTCAATATTTTCGGTCTGGGTATAGGATTGGCCGTATCTTTGTTTTTGCTGGTATATTTGCATTTCGAGTTTTCGTTCGACCGGCATTTTAAGGATGCGGACCGGATTTACCGGGTCTTGAGTGTTTGGAAGGAGGCGGGTAACACCGTAAATTATCCCATTAATTTCGGGGTACTGGCTTCGACTTTAACGAAGGAAGTTCCGGAAGTGGAGGTTGCCGCCCGGCTTTATCAGATAGGGGATATGAACTGCCGGTATGAGGAAGGGGAGAAAATGAGTGTAAAATCGTTTCTGGTGGATTCGACTTTCCTGAATGTTTTCAGTTTCCCCAAATTGTATGGAAATCTCGAAGGCGCTTTGAACGATCCCAATACCTGTGTGATTACGCGCAGCACCGCCGACCGGTTTTTCGGAGTGGGAAGCAATCCGGTGGGAAAGAACCTGGTTTGTGACAATTTTGGGACTTCTCTGGAGGTCAAAGCCGTTATAGAAGATATCCCTTTTAATACGCATTTCCGCTTCGATCTGTTGACCAAGTTGCCGGAATTCGGTTTCGGAGGATTGGAATATTTTACGTACGTAAAATTCCGGGAGGGAACCGATTATGCTGCTGCCGTGGAAAAATGCAATGCTTTGAATACAAATCTGCTGGAGACCCGTTTCGGTAATTACAACAGTGAATTCGGCAGTATCATGGAACCGTTGAGCGAATTGCATACCGCTACCCAGGCCGGTTTCGATCTGAACCCTACCGCCAGCAAATCGAATTTGATTTTTATCGTGATCGTAACGATTTTTATTCTGGCTATTGCGCTTTCCAATTTCGTTTCCCTGTATATCATCCAAGGGGAAAAGAGGGCGACGGAAATCAGCGTACGCAAGACAAACGGGGCGGCCCGGGAAAGCATCATGAAAATGCTGTTCGGCGAAACGACTCTGATTACGCTGCTGGCTTTCGGTTTGGCGATTCTACTTTATTATGCTTTTTCAGGTTCGTTTGCTCAGGTAATTAATTTCAATCTGCCCCGGGAAGTAGGAGTCACGAGTACGATGTGGGTGTATTTCGTATTGCTTTTTTTCCTGGTCACTCTCATTGCAGGTGGTTATCCGGCTTATTACCTTTCCCGTTTCAGTCCGATCGAGCTGGTAAGAAAAACCGTTTCGCGAAAATATAAATTGACGGCGGCTTCGGTCGTGATCCAGTTTTCGATCGTGATTTTTTGCATATCGGCTTTGTTTGTCGTATGGCGGCAACTGGATTTTATGAAAAAAATGCCGTTGGGATTCGATGCCGAGAATGTGACGGTGGTCCAGATCGGTACCAATACCAAGGAATACGAAGGATTGCGTTCCGATTTGCTCCGGTATCCTGAAATTAAGGATGTGTCTATGGGACAGGGGCATCCGCTCAGCGGTTGCAGCGGACAGGGATTGAGAAGAACGGACCAAACGGACCAGGAGAGTATTTCCATAGACGAGAGACGGACGGGACCCGGTTATTTCCGGCTTTACGGAATTCCGCTTGTAGACGGACGGGAACTGAAATATGAAGGACGGATGGATTCTACCGGTATCGTGTTGACCGAAACTACGGTGGCCGCTATCGATCTGAAAGATCCGGTCGGAAAAAAAGTAATGTTTAACGGCATGCCTATGACGGTGGTCGGGGTGGTTAAAGATATTCATTACGGTTCGGCCCGGCATAAAATCGGACGTCTGGTGTATACGGCTTATGCCCAAGGTATGTATATGGTGGGAGTCCGTTATCATCCCGGCAAATATCAGGAAGCCAAGGCCGCTATAGCAGAGGTGATGGAAAAGCATTATCCCGGAATCCCTTATGCCGCTTCCTCCTTAAAGGATGTGGTGGATAACCAGTATTGGCAGGATGAGGTGACTTCGCGGATTCTGATGAGCGGAACGTTTTTAGCGATTATTCTGGCTTTGCTGGGATTGGTGGCGCTGATGGGATTCGTCGCTCACCAAAAGCGGAAAGAAATCAGTGTACGCCGCGTCATGGGAGCTCAGGTGGGGACTATCGTGTACGATTTGAACCGGTATGTCGTACTTCGTATTTTACCGGCGGTTCCTGTAGGACTTGCTTTGAGTTATTTCGCGATGTACCGTTGGTTGCAGAATTTTGCTTATGCGACTACTCTCAGTTGGTGGATTTTCGCAGGGGCTCTGCTGCTGACTTTTATTATCGTATTGCTGACTTTATTATACCAAAGTATACATTCGGCAACAGCCAACCCGGTAGAGGCCCTGAAGAGCGAATGAGCGGGATTCGTTTCCGGAAGGAAAGTGTCTAATAATTATGCATCGGATGTCTATTTTCTGGACATGCGATGCATTTCTTTTTTTGGTTATATGCTTGTTTATAAACTGGTTATTGTTTTGGCATATGTTTTGATTTTGATAAGGAGAATCTCTAATTGTTGATATGATGGATCCGTTTTTTTATGTAAGGAGGCTTTTCCGTTCTGCTTTTCGGAACAAGGGGCTGACACTGATTAATCTTTCCGGTTTGGCTTTGGGGCTGGCTGCGGCTATGTTTCTCTTGGTTTATCTGCGTTTCGAATTTTCCTACGATACTCATTTTAGGGACGCAGACCGGATTTACCGGGTGTTGACGGTCGGAAATCAGGAAGAGAAGGAAAATATTCGGCCGGGAAATTTGGAAAAGCTGGCTTCTTCTCTGGTTCGTGAAATCCCCGAAGTGGAAACGGCTACCCGTTTGTTTGTCTGGGGTAAACTGGAATTTAAGAATAAAAAAGGAGAAAAAGTCACTATACCGACCTATCTGGTGGATTCGACCTTTTTGCATATTTTCAACTTTTCCGCTGTTTACGGCAATCCGCTAACAGCTTTGAATGAACCGGGAAAATGTGTTCTCACCCGCCGAATCGCCGAGCGTTTATTCGGAGCCGGAGTAAATCCGGTTGGAAAAACATTGGTAAAGGAAGATCTCAGGAATAGCCGGTCGCTTTTGTCGAGTTCGGTAGCCGTGCTGGAGGTGGCTGCCGTGATCGAGAACGTACCTGCCAACACGCATATGCAATTCGGTTTATTGACCAAGTTACCGGATTTCGGTTTCGGAGGTTTCGAATATTTTACCTATTACAAATTGCGTGCGGGAGTGGATGCGAAGCAGGCGGTGAAGAAGTGTGATGCCTTGAATACACATTTGATAGAAACGATACGGCCGGAATGGAGAGGCAAGAGTATGAGCGAGCCTTTACGATCGATTCACGTTTTTACCCCTTCTGCCTGGGATTTGACCCCGACGGTGAATCGCTCGAATCTGTTTTTTATCATTTTGGTTACTTTATTTGTACTGGGTATAGCGGTATGTAATTTTATATCGCTTGCTGTCGTACAGGGGGAAGGCCGGGCGTTAGAGATCAGTGTCCGGAAAACCCACGGAGCCGGACGGGGGAAAATAGTGGCCCTGTTGTTCGGAGAATCGTTTTTGATTACCGGCATTGCTTTTGTTTTATCGTTGGTTCTTTATCATTCTTTCTCGGCCTATCTGTCGGAACGCCTGGGATTTCATATGCCTCAGGAAGAGAGCGGGCGGATGATATGGGGATGGTTTATTCTGTTATTTCTGGGGATCAGCCTGGTAGCAGGGGGATATCCGGCTTATTATTTATCCCGTTTCCATCCTTCCGAACTGATCCGGAATTCGGTTGTCCGAAAGTACCGGTTGACGGTGACGTCGGTTGTCGTTCAGTTTGTGGTGGTAATTTTTTGTGTGGCTTCTTTATCGGTATTGCAAAAACAAATGGATTTCATCGAAACTTTACCGTTGGGCTACGAACCGGACAACATATTGACGGCGAGGCTTCCCGTCGACCGGTTGTCACCGGTTCATCTTCAGGAGCTCTCGCAATATCCCGGGATTACTGCCGTTACCCAGGGAGACGGGGTGCTGGTCGGTAACCGGAGTAAACATGTTGTATACAGACAAGGACAAAAAGAAGAGGAGGGAACTATCGTACACATGCAGGCGGTAGGAAGCGGCTATTTGAAATTGTACCGGATTCCTATCCTGAACGGTAGGGATTTTTATGAAGATATACGGACAGATTCTGCCAATGTTATCTTATCGGAATCTGCAGCTAAAGCGTTAAAGTTGGGAGAATATCCGATCGGAGAAAAAATCATTTTTAGAGGAAGTCCTTATACGGTGGCCGGTATAGCCGGAGATATCTATTTTTCTTCCTTACATAAAAAAAGAGAAAATATGATGTATACGGTTTCTATTCCGTATGCCTCCATTGTCTCGGTACGCTTCGAACCCGGAAAATATGCTACAGCCCGGGAGTCATTATCTGAGTTTATGAAAACCCGTTTTGGCGAAAATCCCGAGTCCGTACAATTAATCGGGGATCTGATCAAATACCAGTACCGGCAGGATCAAATTACAGCCCGGATATTGACCAGCGGTACCCTGTTGTCCATTGTGTTGGCTTTGCTGGGATTAGGAGCTTTGATGGGTTTTGTCGCCCGTCAGAAGCGGAAAGAAATCGGTATCCGCCGGGTGCTGGGCGCTCAGGTAAGTGAGATTGTTTTCGATTTAAACCGCTATGTAGTGGTTCGCATTTTGCCGGCTGTTCCATTCGGGATTGCTCTGAGTTATTATGTAATGAGCCGTTGGCTGACTAATTTCGCTTATACCGTTTCATTGGATGGGTGGTTGTTTGCCTGGGCTTTATTCCTTACGCTGGTATTGGTAGTGTTTACCCTCCTTTATCAGAGTGTACGCGCTGCTACGGCTAATCCTGTGGACGCTTTGAAAAACGAATGATACAGAAAAGACGGGAATACGGAGAATAAAACCGTTTTCTCCTGCCGGTTTATTCCTCTTCCGACGTAAGGGCCTGATTGTATTTGTTCACGGCTATCATTCCCCAGACGGTGCAGGCAATTGGAATCATGGCAATAATGATTTCATTTAAAGCATACAGCATACGGAAGTAGTCGGAAGGACCCGTATCTATAATTCTTTTGAGGGTAAACGTACTGATAGAGGCGTGTATGGTCAGCAAAATGAAACTGACGACCAGCATAATAAAAGCCCCTTTTTTGGTCGCATAAAACAAACCGAGAGGACCGAAAAAAAGAGTGAGGAGAATGGATACTCCCCAACTTTTTTCCGTAGTGTGATTTTTTTCAGACATTAAGTGGGTTAAAGCCAGGATAAAACTGAGGGCCGACAACAAAAAACAGGCTTTATACCCCCATCCCAGGCTTTCGGAGGGGAACGGGTGAATCAGCGTCAGAAAGGAAAGACAGAAGGTAATCAGCATACCTGCAGCCAGTATTTTAGTTACCCCTTTTCGGGCCAATAATCCCAATAGGGTGCCTCCGGTCAAGAGGATCCCGAAAAGAAAGAATTGGATTAACAGACTTCCCTGCCCTATAAAACGGATACCGGATCGGCCTTCTTCCGAGGTGACTTGTTGGCCCATCAGAAAAATCAGGAAAATTAAAATCAGGCTTATCTTAAAAAGAATATCCAAAGCCCAGTAAAGCGTGTCCCTTTTGATCGTTTTTTCCATCAGTTCTTTTCGTTGTTCGCCTACGAATTTATTCCTATATCCGTAAATGATAAAATCTAATCTGTCTGGATTTATAAATTCATTCAGAATAAAAATATAAATAATTGACAATCATAAATTTATATATTAAACTGGAAGGATGATACGGGGATTATCCGTAAAAAATTCCGGTTTAAACCAGCTATACCCCTCTTAGGCTTTAAAAAAAGAAGCAAAAAACTGTGGTATATTTATTACATAAATGTAGTAAAATGTTTATTCTTTATCTGTTTTTTGAAATTTTATATTACTGATAAAGAATGTGATATTTTCTTAAAAAAATATTCTATATTTACGGCTTCGTTAGACACATTTGTAGGCTTCAAGTATGAAAGGGATTGTTTTTATAGGATGGTTATTTATTTTATGTGGAATGGAGCCAAACGGAGTGGCTGCCGGGAGGACCGAGTTGCTTTCTCTGGTATGGACCCGCTATCCGGAAAGGGATACGAACCGGATGCAGCAGTTATATCGTCTGGCGGTGGAAAAGAGAGTTTCGGATACTCAGGAGGCGGAAAAGTTGGTTCAGGAGGGGTATGAGATAGCCTGTGAAAATAATTGTCCGGAAGGAATAGCGGAAGGACTTCGCTTGAAAGCCGGGTTGAAGTATAGGAAAGCCGATTATCCCGAAGCCGAGAAAGATTACAGAGCCGCTTTGGAGATAGCTTTAAAGAACGGGTTGCCTTTAAGCAGCGCCCGGATTCGGTACGATTTGGGGGTATTGTATTCCCGGATTTCCCGGGGAGAAGAAGCTCTTCCGTTGTTTGAGGAAGCCTTACCGGTATTCCGGCAGTATGATGACAGAAGTGATGTGGTGAAATGTCTTTTTAATCTGGGAAAAGTATCGGCAGCTCTTCATCATCCGTCGAAAGCGATGGATTATTATATACAGGCGCTGAGTCTGGCGGAAGAATGGAAATTGAGAAAAGAGGAGGCTTTGGTTTATTCCAATATCGGGGCTTTGTATTTTAATCTGGGAGAAGAAGAGAAATCGCTGGAGTATTTTAGAAAAGTCTTACCGGTTTACCGGGAATTGGGTGACCGGGGATTGCTGGCGGGGGCTTTGCAACAACTGGGAACGGTGTGCATAGCTTTGAAGAATTATGAGGAAGCTGCTCCTTATTTGAAACAATCTTTGGATTTGTTTCGCCAATTGGGGTATAAGAATCAAATGAGACATGCTTTGAACAGCTTGGGGGTATTGGCTAAAAAACAGGGAAAATTTGCGGAGGCTTTGCCATATTACGACGAAATTACCCGTTTCGGCCGGGAAAGCCGGGACACCACTTTGTGGATTACCGGATTGATCAATAAAAGCAGTCTGTACGTAAGTTTGAAAGACTACCGCCGGGCGCTGGAGGATAATCACCGGGCGGAAGGGTTGGCGCAGCGCACCAACATGCCTGATAAATTGGCGGCCGTCTACGAAAATATGTCTTATATTTATGCCGGCTTGCAGCGATACCGGGAAGCTCTCGAGTGGCATAAAAGATATAAAAAAGAAGAGGATCTGTTATTTACGCAGGAGAAACACCGGCAGATCGAAGAATTGAATACCCGCTACGATGTGGAGCGCAAGGAATTAAAAATAAAAAATCTGGAAACTGAAAATTTATTGCAGCAGCTTTCTCTGCGGCATACCCGTATGGGGATAGTGGGGGTAGGTATTTTGTTAGCGGTGGTTTCCGGTTTGCTTTTCTTTTTGCGGCGACAATATTTGAAAACCCGGGAGGCCAGCCGGCAATTGGTTCTGAAAAATCAGCAAATCATACAGCAGCAGGAAAAGTTTATGCAGGAAAAAAAGGAAACCGAAAGATTTCACAAATCCTGTTCTTCCGAGCGTAAAGATGGAAATGGCTGTTTTATCGGGAATAACCAAATGATCAAGGAACTGGAAGAGCTGATCATCCGTCAGGAAATTTTTAAGGATAGCGAACTGACCCTAAATATTTTGGCTCGTAAGTTGAATACGAACACGACCTATCTTTCCCGGCTGGTGAATGAGTATTACGGTCAGAATTTTTCGGCTTATATCAATACCTTCCGCATCAATGCGGCACAGCGGATGCTGGTGGATCCCGAGTGCGATCATTTTACGATAGAAGGTATTGCCCGGGAAGTCGGTTTTAAAAGCAAGTCCAGCTTTAACGCGGCTTTCAAAAGCATCACGAGATTGACGCCTTCTGCCTATAAAAAGGAAAGAAGCGAAGTTTAAATTACTTCGGCTACCACAAAGGTACTTCCTCCGATATAGATCATATCTTCTGTTCCGGCGTGTTTACGGGCGGCAGCATAGGCTTCGGCCACCGTCGGATAAGAATCTCCTCTCAATCCGTAGGCGGCGGCTTTTCCCGCCAGCTGTTTTTCGTCCAGTGCCCGGGGAATAGAGGCTTTGCAGAAATAATAAAGGGCCTCCCGGGGCAAAATCCGGAGGACGCTGTCGACGTCCTTGTCGTTTACCATGCCCAGGACCACATGAAGCCGGCGGTAAGTACAGCTGCGCAATTGATCGGTGATTTCGGTAAGACCGTCCACGTTATGTCCGGTATCGCAAATGGTGTAAGGGCGGTCGTTCAGTTGTTCCCATCGGCCGTGCAATCCGGTATTCCGGACGACCCGGGCGATGCCATTGCGAATGTCCTGTTCATAAATGGCCAATCCGCTACTTTGCAGAGCGAGGGCCGTTTCAACGACTACCGGAATATTTTTTCGCTGATAGTTTCCTTTTAATTCCGATTCCAGCTGTCCCAGGGTAAGGCCTTTCCGGTTGCTGAGGGTATAGGTTTCGTCCGGATTGCGGGCGATAGACCATTCGTCGGAAGCAAACGTGAGAGAAGTCCCGCACTCGGCCGCTTTTTTCTCGAACACAAAATCGTATTCCGGATCCCGGATTCCGACGAGGGCGGGAATGCCGGTTTTAATTATGCCTGCTTTTTCATACGCGATTTTTTCCAGGGTATCGCCCAGTAAAGCCATGTGATCGTAAGAAATGTTGGTAATGACGGAAACCAGGGGACTAATGATGTTGGTCGAATCCAGCCTGCCTCCCAGACCGACTTCAATGAGGGCGATATCGACTTCGTGATCGGCAAAATAGTTAAACGCCAGGGCGACGGTCATTTCGAAAAAGGAAGGTTTTATTTCTGCAAATAATTTTTTATTTTGTCTGACAAAATCCACTACATACTCCCGGGGCATCATTTCTCCGTTGATTTTTATCCGTTCCCGAAAATCTTTCAGATGAGGTGAGGTATAGAGTCCCGTTTTATAACCGGCTTCCTGAAGGATAGAGGCCAGCATATGGGATACGGAGCCTTTTCCGTTGGTGCCCCCCACGTGTATGGTTTTGAATTGCCGGTGGGGATGTCCGAAATGTTCATCGAGCTGCAGGGTGTTGTCTAAATTCGCTTTGTAAGCGGCCTGTCCTTCCCGCTGATACATGGGAAGTTGGGCGAAGAGCCATTCTAAAGTTTCAGGATAGGTCATGATCATGGATTTTTGAGTCACAAAAGTATATAAATTTTAAGGGGATGGAAGGAAAAACCGGTAGAAAGTTGTACTTTTTTCCCCGGTTTATTCCGGAAATTTCAAGGGCTGCATAGGTTTAGCAATCGGAAATGATAAACTGTAAACTTTATAGGTCTATTTTTTCGCTTGATTCGGAAAATAGTTATCTTTGCAGGTTACTAATTCAATTGAGACCTATGAAACCTGAAAATAATATACCGGTTCCGGTGTTGAGGCGTATGCCTGCATATTTGTCTTTTGTGAAGACATTGCAGAAGCAGGGAGAGAAGTTCGTTTCGTCCACCAGGATCGCTGAATATATGGATATCGATTCGACTCAGGTGACCAAAGACCTTTCGCATACCGGTATAACCGGAAAAACCCGTGTAGGATATGAGGTGGACAGTTTTGTGAAAATCCTGGAAGATTTTTTGGGATTCAGTAAGGTGGACAACGCTTTTCTGGTAGGGGCGGGTTCGCTGGGTAGTGCTTTGTTACAGGATAAGGGGCTGACGGCCTTCGGTTTGAGTATAGAAGCGGCTTTCGATGTGGATAAGGGGAAGATCGGGACCAAGGTGAACGATATCGAAATTTATCACATCGATCAGTTCCGTGCTATGGCTGCCGAGCGGAATGTGGTGATCGGAATTATTACGGTTCCTGCCGAACATGCCCAGAATGTGGCGGATCTGATGGTAGCCTGGGGCATTAAAGCCATCTGGAATTTTACGCCTGCCCGGATAAAAGTACCTGCGCATATCGTAGTCCAAAATACTACTATTTATATGAATCTGGCGATATTGTTTAACAAGCTTTACAATCAGACGACCTGATGTCGGGCCCCGTGTGTTTGGAAAGGGAGAGCTCGGGGGGCGGGAGGAAGGTAAAAAAACAACTTTATGCTCTAAATTGTAAACTATTTTTCCTATCTTTGCGCGTTGAAAATTGCAGAATCTAATAATTTATAGAAGATATCATGATAAAGATAAAATTTCCTGACGGAAGTGTCAAGGAATTCGAGCCGGGAGTAACCGGCCTTGATATAGCGAAATCGATCAGTCCCAAGCTGGCCAAGGAAGTGTTGTCGGTCTCGGTGAACGGAGAGATCTGGGATTTGAGCCGTCCGATTCCGTCCGATTCCGAAATCAAGCTGTTTACCTGGGAGGATGAAGAGGGCCGGCATGCGTTCTGGCATTCTTCCGCACATTTGATGGCAGAAGCTTTACAACAATTATATCCCAATACCAAATTCGGTATCGGTCCGGCTATTGAAAACGGTTTTTATTACGATGTAGATCCGGGGGAGGGAGTCGTGTTGACGGATAAGGACCTGGAAGCCATTGAAAAAAAGATGTTGGAGTTAGCCCGGGAAAAACAGGAATATTGCCGGATTAACGTAAGTAAACAGGAGGCTTTGGATCATTTTGAAGGCCTGAACGAGCACTATAAGGTAGAGTTGATCAACGATCTGGAAGACGGGAAAATCACTTATTACCGTCAGGGAACTTTCACGGATTTGTGCCGCGGTCCCCATTTGCCGGATACTTCGTATATCAAGGCGATCAAATTGACTAGCTTAGCGGGCGCTTACTGGAGAGGAAACGAACATAATAAGATGCTGACCCGTATATACGGCATCACTTTCCCGAAGCAGAAAATGCTGGAGGAATGGCTGGTATTGATGGAGCAGGCCAAACAACGCGACCACCGGAAAATCGGTAAGGAAATGGAATTGTTTACTTTTTCCCCGGAGGTAGGATCGGGATTGCCGTTGTGGTTGCCGAAAGGAGCGATGCTGAGAGACCGTCTGGAACAGTTTTTACGCAAGGTACAGAAGAAATACGGCTATCAGCAGGTAATTACGCCCCACATCGGGAATGTCAATTTGTATAAAACTTCCGGTCACTACCAGAAGTACGGAAAAGACAGTTTTCAAGTCATCAA
>CAJMSX010000060.1 GCA_905216195.1 uncultured bacterium | reverse complement strand
CCTTTCACGCCGATGGTACTGCCTGATGGTGGGAGAGTAGGTAGACGCCTGATTTAAAACCACGATTTTTTTGTCGTGGTTTTTTATGGCGAGGTAGCTCAGCTGGTTAGAGCGCATGATTCATAATCATGAGGTCGGCGGTTCAAGCCCGCCTCTCGCTACTCAATTAAAACGGTTAAAATCAAGTTAATAGCAAGATTTTAACCGTTTTCTTCGTACAGGGAGACGGGGCAAGTGTACGGTGAATGCGTATCTCTTTCCTCACCGGAACGCAAGCAGGGAATGAAATCACATTCTACGATATAAAAAGATCTCCGTTTAATTCTTTTAGAATCCGCTGACAATATTCGATTTTTATTTGTACTTTTGTGTTTTAAATTTAATAACAGGGGTAAATTTTGTTTTATATTTAACGTTGTAGTGATTTAGCTCTTAAAATAACATTCTATGAATCTCTATTTTAGTTTGAAAGAAATTTTTAGTGCATTTATCGTACTTTTTGCTGTAATTGATATATTGGGTTCTATTCCTATTATTTTGAATTTGAAAGAGAAAAACAAAACGATCAGCGCAGGAAAAGCGGCGGGGTTTTCGTTTGTAATTTTGTTTGCTTTTTTGTTTGTGGGGCAGTCTCTTCTGGCTCTTTTCAATGTAGATATTTCTTCTTTTGCCATTGCGGGAGCTTTGGTAATTTTGGTATTGGCGGTAGAAATGATATTTGGGGTAGAGATTTTTAAAAACGACGGTCCTACCGATTCTGCGACTTTAGTACCTTTAGTTTTTCCGTTGATTGCCGGAGCGGCTTCTTTTACGACGCTTTTGTCCTTGCGGGCTGAATATAATGTACTGAATATTATCATTGCGTTGGCATTGAATTTATTGTTTGTTTACTTTGTGCTGAAAAAGGTGGATTATGTGCAGCGGGTTATCGGGAAAGGAGGCGTATATGTTATGCGGAAATTTTTCGGTATCATCTTATTAGCTATAGCCGTGCGCCTGTTTACGGCGAATTTAAGTTCTTTATTGGAAACTTTTCATTAAGTTTAAAGGGAGTCGACAAAGGAAACGAGTCGGGTGGAATAGAGGATATAGAAGATCACCCAAATCAGAAAGCGGAACATGCGTCCGATGAACATTAAGAAGAGGCTGGTTTTGGGTTTAATGCGGTAAAAACCGAGGGCAATATTCGATATGTCGCCGATCACGGGGATCCAGACGAGGAGAGCCAGGAGGCTTCCGTACTTATCTATTTTCTTTTTTTGTTTTTCCAGTTGTCCATCTTTTAATTTGAACCGGTGTTGGATTTTTTGTTTATTGCCAGAATAGCCGATAAAATAGATCACGAGTCCTCCCAGCCAATTACCTGTAGTGGCTACGGCCAGGCAGATCCAGGGGTTGACTTTGGCAGCCAGCATGCCGACAAAGAGGATATCCGAGCCCATGGGTAGAAAGAGAGCTGATAAAAAGGTCCCTGCAAACAAACCGTAGTATCCGTATTTAGCAAGGAATTCCGCTATTGACAGGGTAATTATTTCAAGCCCCATATATTTTCCATTTTATTTGTGGGCTTACGTAATCACCTCAAGAAAGTTCAGGGATAGATTTTAAATTCGCAGATTTAAGATAAATATTCGACGAATCGGTCGGCAAACCGGAGGTAGAGCAGGGTCCAGACCAGGAAACGGGAAAATCGTCCGATCAGCATGTATAGTGCAGAGAGTTTAGGATTAATTTTATAAAAACCGAGAGCAATGGCAAACAAGTCTCCGACCAGCGGGAGCCAGGTGAAAAAGGCCAGCAGGCTTCCGTATTTATCGATATTGGCCTTTTGTTTTTCCAGTTGAGCGGGTTTGACCTTGAACCAGCGTTCTATCCACTTCCATTTTCCGATCCATCCGATCCAGTAGGAGGTGAGTCCTCCCAGCCAATTGCCCAGCGTAGCGGTGATCAGGCAAATCCAGATGTTGCCGCCTACCGCCAATATGCCTACCAGGAGCAAATCCGCACTTAGGGGTATAATGGTGGAAGCTAAAAACGAACCGATAAAAAGTCCCAGATAACCGAGATGTAGCAATGATTCCATAGGTATATTCTGATTCGGACTGTAAAGTTACAATAGTTTGTAAAGGAACTGAAATTCTACAGGGAATTTTCAAGTGTGGGAGAATAAGAAATTTAGGAGGCCGGGCAACTTTTGCCGGGATTTTTTTATCCATCTTTTGTCGAATTTTTGCTTTGGTGTATCCGGTTTTATTCCTCGGTTAAGGGAGAAGAATTTTGTGTAAAGATTCCGGTTAATATTTCGGCAACCGGTGGAACGGATATACCGTTAAAATTCTATTTTTGTAATAGGATATGAAGATAAATAAAAAAGGTTGGCTGATCGGTATTCTCGGATTGATGTTCCTCTGGGGATGGTGGGACGTATTACCTTTTCCTTTGTTTACTTCGTCTTATTCTACGGTTTTACTCGACGGACAGGACCGGGTTGTGGGAATGACCGTAGCCGCGGACGGTCAGTTCCGTTTCCCCGAGACTACTCATTTACCTTTGAAATATACCTTAGCTCTGATTACTTTCGAGGATCGACGTTTTGTGGAGCACCGGGGAGTAGATGGGCTGGCTCTCGGACGGGCGGCTTTATCGAATTGGAGAAGAAAAAAGATCGTCAGTGGAGGTAGTACGATTTCTATGCAGGTGATACGTCTTTCCCGAAATAATCCTCCCCGAACTTATTGGGAAAAATTCAGGGAAATCTGTTTGGCTTTTCGGCTGGAGCAATCATATTCGAAGCTCCGGATCTTGCAATTGTATGCTTCCCATGCGCCGTTTGGAGGAAATATCGTGGGTCTTGAAGCTGCTGCTTTGAAATATTTTAATCGTTTGCCGAAGGAGTTGAGTTGGGGGGAAGCGGCTTTTTTGGCGATTTTGCCCAATGCTCCTGCGTTGAAAAACGGGGGGATTTTGAAAAGAAAAAGGGATAAACTGCTGGAGGAAATGTATAAGCGGCATTATTTGAGTGAAGAAGATTACAGGCTGGCTTGTGAAGAACCGATTCCTCAGCGGGCGCAGCCGACGGAGTGTATCGCTCCTCATTTACTGGCTCAGGGGGTACGGCAGCGGAGAGGCCGTCTGTGTCCTTCTTTTCTGGATGCCGGGCTTCAACAACGGGTGAATGAGATTGTAGAACGCCACAGTCGTATGCTGAGCGGAAATCTGATTTATAATATGGCTGTTTTAGTAGCTCATATCCCTTCCGGAGAGGTGAGGGCTTATGTCGGGAATAGTTCAGAACGGGAAGGAAGCCGCGGAAATGAGGTAGATATTATTACTTCGGTGCGGAGTTCCGGAAGTATATTGAAACCGGCGTTATATGCTTTAATGCAGCAAAACGGCTATATTTTGCCTGCTACCCTGGTAGCCGACATTCCTTCCCGTTTCGGAGGTTATGTTCCTTCCAACTTTAATCGCAGTTTTCTGGGAGTAGCTCCTGCGGACCGGGCTTTAGCGATGTCGTTGAATATTCCTTTTGTAAGAATGCTGAAAGAATACAATTACAGCCGTTTCTATGAGGATCTGAAACAATTGGGAATTACTTCTTTAACGCGTCCGGCAGATGATTATGGGCTTAGTTTGATATTAGGGGGGGCGGAAACTTCCTTGTGGGATTTATGTAATATGTACGGAGGAATGGTATCGGTGATCCGGCATTATAATGAGTGTGACGGGAGTTATTTTTCCGGTGAATACAATCGCCTGCGTCTTTGGCGGGAGGGGACGGAGGGAAGAACCCCGGAGAAAAGTGTTCGTCCGCCGCTTTTGGAAGCTTCTGCTATATGGCTTACTTTAACAGCCCTGCAACAGGTAGAACGCCCGGAAATGGAGTCGGGATGGAGAAATTTTGCTTCCCGTTTGAATCTATCGTGGAAAACCGGAACGAGTTTCGGTTTCCGGGATGCCTGGGCTATAGGGGTAAATGCAGATTGGGTGGTCGGTGTATGGGTAGGTAATGCCGATGGGGAGGGACGTCCGGGACTTGTAGGCGTACGGGCGGCGGCTCCGGTTTTATTCGAAGTAGCCGGCTTATTGCCTGTGACGGACCGGTTATATGAACCTTCGGAGGAATTTCAGGAAGTAGCCGTTTGCCGTCAGAGTGGGTATCGGGCGGGACGTTTTTGTGAAGATGCGGATACGGTTAAGGTGTGTGTTGCAGGAATAAATACGCCTATTTGTCCTTATCATCGGCTGGTTTATTTAGATAGTACGGGGCTTTACCGGGTGACGTCGGAATGCGAATCCGTAGATCGTATTCAGGTCCGTCCCTGGTTTGTGCTTCCTCCGGTACAAGAATGGTATTATGTTCGTTCTCACGGCGATTACCGGAAATTGCCCCCTTATCGTTCGGATTGTCAACCGATTTTTGAAAATGTGATGGAAATGATTTATCCGCCGAAGGATACCCGTGTATTTATCCCCCGGGAATTTGGGGGGGAGAAAGGAAAAGTCGTTTTTGAATTGGCTCATCGCCGATCGGGGGTAGAGGTATTTTGGCATATAGATGACCGTTATATCGGGAGTACACGCTACGTTCATCAAATGGAAATAGATGTGACGGAAGGAGTTCACGTATTGACGATAGTGGATGCGACGGGAAATACGCTGCGGCAAACTTTCCGGGTGGTCGGGAAAGACGGTCCCTGAATTTAAAAGGTAAGGGAGGCATAAAAACCGGGAATTCCTTTACCGAGAACTACCGGACTTAAGGTAAGCTGGTGGTTGCGGGCGAAAGGCCGTGTAAAGAGATAACTGCTGGCTGCTCCGACGGCTGCTCCTCCCAGAACGTCCCAAATATCGTGTTTTTGGGCATAGATTCGTCCCCAACCTACATAGACGGCTAAAGCATAGGCAGGAATTCCGAATTTCCAGCCGTATCTTTTCTGGAGAAAGGCCGCTCCCTGCATGGAAATAGAGGTATGAGCCGAGGGGAATGAATGGTGATCGCTTCCGTCCGGCCGCTTTTTTTTGATCGCATATTTTAAAATATAAGTGGCCGCCAGGCTGGAAGCGCCTCCCAGGACAATCTCTTTGGTTCCCTGATAATCGCCTATAATCAAAGAGCCTGCGAATCCTGCCACGGGATTGACAAACATCAGTATATCCGTGGAGGTTTCGATTGCTTTCCGGGATTGGGCGTGTAAGAGACCGGAGCTGAGGAGGAGGAAAGAGAGGGAAATTATAATTTTGAACATAAAGATAGGATTTTAGGAATGAATATAATTAAACCGATAAGGGCTGCGGCGATAGCGGTGAGGAGTTCGGCTGCGGCGGCCACTTCTTTTGCTTTTTTTACTAGTGGGTGATATTCCGGCGTAACCAGATCGCTCAGGTATTCTATAGCGGAATTAATTGCTTCGGCAGAAAAGACGAGTCCGATGGCAAAAATAAGATTTATCCATTCTGCAGCAGAAAGTTCGAAGAAAAAGCCCGAGAAAAGGACGCCAATCGTTACACACAGATGGATACGGGCATTGTGTTCGTTTTTAATCAGGGTATAAATACCGGAAAATGCATAACGAAAACTTTTAGCCCGTGCTTTCAGGGAAAACTTCTTCTTTTTCATGGCTTTCGCTTTGATCCGGAACAAAAGTACGAAAAAAAGAATACCATCCTGAATATTTTACCGGGTTTTGGTTTTATATTTGGTAATTATTATTACTTTTGTAGCCGCTAATGCCACTTTAGCTCAGCTGGTAGAGCGACGCATTCGTAATGCGTAGGTCGCGAGTTCAAGTCTCGCAAGTGGCTCAGTTGATAATCAGTGAGTTATAAAGAAAAAAAGGTCAAAAATCAATGTTTTTGGCCTTTTTTTGTATACCTAGACCGGATGAATGGTCGCCTGAGGAAGGTTCTTCCCTATTATTCCTTTCTCACTTTAGCTAAGAGATACCTACATCCCCAGACGAACAGCAAATTTAGCCGTGGGAAGGATTTTTTCTCCGGTTTTAACTGCAATTGTTTACCCGGTCCAACGCCTCTTTATCGATGATTTTTATTTTTTTTCCATCCAGTTCGACTATGCCTTCGGAAGCAAAATTGGAAAGTGTCCGAATGGCGTTTGCGGTGGTCATATTGGAAAGATTGGCCAGATCTTCCCGGGTAAGATACACTTTTAACGTCTCATTGTCTTCTTCATAGCCGTAGGTGTCTTTCAGCACCAGAAGGGCTTCAGCCAACCGTCCGCGAATGTGTTTTTGAGTGAGAGTTACGGTGCGCCGGTTAGAAAAACCGAGGTCCGTGGCCAAAGCGCGGATGACACTCATGGCCAGGTCCGGATTATTTCGTACGGCATTGAAAATCAGTTCGGTCTTTATGCGGCACACGATGGAATCTTCCAGGGCTTCTGCCGAGGCAATGTGAATTTCTTCGGCGAAGAAAGCCCGGTATCCGATAAAGCCGATCGGTTTGGCCATACGAACGATTTGTTGCCTTCCGCCTATACCGGCTTTGAATATTTTTACTTTTCCGGCGACCAGACAAAGTAGGCCGATGGGCATATTTCCTTCCTGATAAATAAGATCTCCTTTTTTGTAGGAGATACATAAAGTCGTATTTATAATTTCCTGCTTCACTTCGTTATCCAGTTCGGATAAAAGAGAGTGCGGACTCTCTATACAGATCTGGCATAGGCTGTCGTGAAGGTCGGAATCATGAATAATTTGCATAAACAGATACTTTAAAATGAAGTTACACACAGGCGGTACAGGGATTAAAAAGGCATCCTTCTGCCTTCTCCAAACGCTTTTTTACTAATTTTGAGTACAGGAGGACACTGAGCCCGTTTATATTCATTGCGATTTACCATCTGTATTATTTTCTCCGTCGTTTCCCGGTCATAGCCTTGTTTTACGATGGCATCGGCTGATCGATTTTCTTCTATGTAATTTTTTAAAACGGCATCCAGTAGGCCGTATTCCGGTAAAGAATCCTGATCTTTTTGCCCGGGACGAAGTTCCGCGGAAGGAGCTTTGGTAATCGTGTTTTCGGGAATGAGGGTTCGTTCCCGGTTGATATACCGGGCCAGCTTGTACACATCGGTTTTCCATACATCGCCAATGACTGAGAGTGAACCGCAGAGATCGCCGTAGAGAGTGCCGTAACCGACGGCTGCTTCGCTTTTGTTGGAGGTATTGAGGGCAATGTATCCGAATTTGTTGGACATCGCCATAACAAGCGTCCCCCGGATACGGGCCTGCAGGTTTTCTTCAGTCACATTGAAAGGCAGATCGCCGAACACAGGACTCAGCATTTCCCGGTATTTTTCATAGATGTTTTTAATCGGTACGGTTTGGAAGGGCATTCCGATCTGTTGGGCCAGGTCCGTTGCATCTTTGACAGAATGGTCTGTGGAAAATTCGGAAGGCATCAGTAATCCGTGTATATTTTCCGGACCTAAAGCTTCTGCCGCCAAAGCGGCTACAACAGCCGAGTCGATCCCCCCCGATAATCCCAGTACAGCCTGAGTAAAATGATTTTTCCTGAAATAATCCCGGATCCCGGTAACCAGGGCTTTGTGAACGAGCTCGATCGGAGCTGTTGCCTGTAGGGGCTGTCCCTGCCGCGGTAGTTTTTGAGTATCTATAATCGTGAAATCCTCTTCGAACTCCTGCAGTTGATAAATTATTTTTCCCCGGGCGTCGGCCACCATGGAATTTCCGTCGAATAGGATGGAGGTGTGGCCTCCGGTTTGGTTGATATAAATAAAAGTTTTCCGGTAGCGGGCAGCTAAGTTGCTTAGCATCGATTGCCGGTATTTCAAGCTTTCTGTGGTAAAGGGTGTTCTTCCGAGAAGAATGACGAATTGGTCGTTTTTGTCGATGTAATCCGATTCGTATTCATCGAAAAGGACGCGGATTTGTTGATTTTTATACCGAATAGGACTATTATCTTCACCTCCCACAAAATAACGGCTTTCGTTGAAAATATCGTAATCACTCAAGACGGTTTTATGTACGCCGTCGGTTACTTCTCCGTTTTGCAGAAAATATACGGAATTGTACATGATGCCGTTTTCGGGGTCGAGGTTAGGGGCTCCTACCAGCGCCGCTATGGTGTTACAGTTTAAAGCCAACCGGTCGACGGCTATCCGGCTTTCTTCTATAAATTGTTCTTTTTCCAGTAAATCTCCGGGAAAGGGACCGCAGAGAGCGAGTTCGGGAAAAATGATCAGTTCGGCTTTTTGGTTTTGCGCATCCTGAATGGCTTTGGCCATCATTTCATAGTTTTGGGAGATGCTACCGTTGTAGTAATTTAATTGAGGCAGAGCAATTCGCATGGGATTTTTTCAAATTAACTTTTCATCACTTATCTTTGTGTGGTAAAAATACGATTTTTGAGATTAAAAGAGGTAAAAAAGTAGGATCAAGTTGTAGGAAGGGAATAATTTTTTTTCGGAGGTTGAAAAAGCGGGAAAAATGTGGGGGAGACCGGTAAAGAAAAAGGCTGTGAGGGTCGTTACCGGGAACGGAGGCCAGGCGGAAAGAAAAATTTTAATCGGGTAAAACAAACAAATTTATGAGTAAGATGGAAAAAAAAGCCATGCGCAAATACATGCGGGAAGTAAAGAGGAAATATACGCCGGAAGAAAAGAGACGCATGTCGCTTCCGGTATGGGAGCAATTGGAACAGGATGAGAATTTTAAGAAGGCCCGGATCGTTTTAGGGTATTGGTCTATGGAAGACGAGGTGTGTACGCATGAATTTATAATGAAATGGGCCGAGGAGAAGACGTTTTTATTACCCTGTGTAAAGGGGGATGAGCTTGAATTGCGTTATTACGACGGAGCGGAAAAATTATGTCCCGGAGAAGCTTTTGCCATTCCGGAACCGGTAGGGGATCTCTTTACGGAATTGGAAAAAATCGATTTTATTATCGTGCCCGGTATGGCTTTCGACCTGGAAGGGAATCGTCTGGGAAGGGGAAAAGGGTATTACGACCGAATTTTGAAGTCTTGCGGCGGGGCTTACAAAGTGGGGATTTGTTTCCCTTTTCAGTTGGTCGAAAAGGTACCTACGGAGGAGTGTGATGTAGCCATGGATAAAGTTATCGCATAAACGCTTTCGCTGAAGAATGTCTGTAGCGACTAAAATTCCGTCAGAGAGAGGTTTATCCGCTTCTCGGAAGAGGGGATTCGTGTTTCAAAAAAAGAGATTTTCTTTCTGATTTCCGGCAAGAAACCCCGGGGGGGTACGGTAAAAACGAGTTAGGCGGAGGACAGTCCCGGGAATTCGGTTGGAAAGGAGGGAGGAGAGAGGGAAATAAAAAAGGACCGTCGTAGCGTTTGAGTGCCGGAGACAGTCCTTTTATTATTTTTTAAGCTTGTTTAATGGCTTCCACCGGACAAACGCCAGCGCAGGTTCCACATTCTGTACATGCGTTCGGGTCGATTTGATAGTGATCACTTCCCATTGAGATTGCACCTACCGGGCATTCTCCTTCACATGTACCACAAGCGATACAATCGTCAGTTATTACGTAAGCCATTTCTTAAAGTTTTATTGATTAATACTGGCCCAAAATTAAAACCAATATTTGAAAGAAAAAAGATTTTTAAGGGATTTGTTCGGTTTTATCCCTACTTTTTTCCGGCTTTTTTATTTCAGTTTTCGTCGGATTTTGTATCTTTGTGCCCTGATTTCTACGGGGAATGTTTGAATACGTGTCATGGGAAGGCAGATTGGCTTAGACCCCCGGAGTTAAAGTCTGTCTTTGAGTAGCACATTAATAAATTGAATTATGCAAGTTTTTGAATTAAAAGGAGAATTAAGAAACGACCTGGGAAAAAAGGCTACTAAAGTATTGAGAGTAGAAAAGAGGATTCCTTGTGTTTTGTATGGCGGAAAAGAAAATGTACATTTTTCTGTTGTGGAAAAAGACCTTTCCAAGTTGCTGTACACTCCTAATGTATATATCGTGCATATCGATATAGCAGGAAACATCTATAACGCTGTATTGAGAGAAGTACAGTTCCATCCGGTAACCGATCGGGTATTGCATATTGATTTTTACCAGATTTTTGAAGATAAACCGGTAGTTATGGAAGTACCGGTGAAATTGAAAGGTTTTGCCGAGGGAGTTCAGGCCGGTGGTAAATTGGTTTTGATTATGAGGAAGTTGAAAGTAAAAACCGTACCTGCCAATATGCCGGGAGAATTAGAGCTTGACGTAACTTCTTTGGGATTGGGTAAATCCATCAAGGTAAAAGATTTGGATTTCCAGGATTTTGAAATCGTGAATGCCAAGGATGTGGTGATTGCTCAGGTGAAGCTGACCCGGGCTGCCAGAGGGGCTATGGAAGCCGATAAAAAGTAGTGATTAAACGAATCGTATGAAGTATCTTATTGCCGGATTGGGAAATATCGGCTCCGAATATCAAGATACCAGACATAATATCGGATTTACTGTATTGGACGCTTTTGCTAAGGCGTCCAATGCTGTTTTTGAAGATATGCGTTACGGAGCTGTGGCTGAAACGAAGTGGAAAGGCCGTACTTTGGTTTTGCTTAAACCGAACACCTATATGAATCTCAGCGGGAAATCGGTCAGCTACTGGATGCAGCGGGAAAAGATCGCGTTGGAACATCTGCTGGTGATTGTGGATGATTTGGCTTTACCTTTCGGCACTTTGCGTCTTCGGGCAAAGGGAAGCGACGGCGGGCATAACGGTTTAAAACATATCAACCTCATATTGGGGACTTCCGGTTATGCCCGTTTGAGGTTCGGAATCGGGAACGGATTTCCCCGGGGAGAGCAGATCGATTATGTATTGGGAAAATGGACTGTGGCGGAAGAAGAAAAGATGCCTCTTTTGTTGAATCGTTGCCGGGAAATTATCGCCGGATTTGTAAGTATGGGAATTGGGAAGACCATGAGTACGTTTAACGGTAAACCGTTGACGGATTCTGTTGCGGAAGGGGAGTAGAGGAATCAGAATATTGAAAATCGGTACGAAATGGAAGGCGGAAAAGTAAGAATCGACAAATGGCTGTGGGCTGTCAGAATATTTAAAACCCGCTCTTTGGCTGCCGACGAATGCGGCAAAGGGCATGTTTCCATCGGGGAGGTGAAAGTAAAACCCTCGCGGGAAGTTCATATCGGAGAGGTGGTGAAAGTGAGGATGCCCCCGATCGAACGTCATTATTTGGTCAAAGGGTTGGCCGATAAAAGGATGTCGGCCCAGTTATCCGTGGATTTTGTCGAGGATGTGACCCCTCAGGAACAATTGGACTTGTTGAATGCTTCCCGGGCTTTCGGTTTCGAATACCGGGATAAAGGGATCGGTCGTCCTACGAAACGGGACCGAAGGATGATCGATAAAATAAAGAATGGAGGAGAAGATTAAAAAATATACCTATGTTGATCGCCAGAGAGAAAAAAAAGAGTAACATTGCTGAGTATATTTTATATATGTGGCAGGTGGAAGATATGCTGAGGGGGTTCGGGCTGGATATGGAACGGATAAAAACGCAGTTTATCCGGCATTTTCAGGTAGATGAAAAAACGGCGGATCAGGTGTACGACTGGTATGAAAATCTGGTCGAAATGATGAAAAAAGAAAAAGTCCAGTCGTCGGGGCATTTACAAATCCTGAAAAATGAGGTGGCGGAGCTGACCGAACTGCATTTCCATCTTTTACACCAGGTGCACGACCTCCGGTATCAGCAATTGGTTACCCGGGCGGCGGCTAATTTGGTAGATTTCCGGAGCAAGTCGCAAGCGGGGGAAGAAATCTCCGATGTGGAACTGGCTTTAAATGCGCTGTATGCGCATTGGATGCTGAAATTGCAGAAAAGGGAAATTCATCCTCAGACCGCCAACGCTATGGAGACGTTCAGCAATATGATCGCTTACCTGGCGTCCCGCTATAAGAAAATGGAAGAAGAAGATACTTTATAATAAATAAAATCTCTGCTTTATGAAAACGATATTAGGGATAGTTTGCCTGGTCTTGACGGTTGTAAATTTGAAAGCCGAAACCCGTCAGAAAGAGTTTTCCAAACGTTTTGATAAACGGGGCATTCAGGAAATAGTAATTTCGAACCGGTACGGGCAAATCGAGGTCGAACAAAAAGAGGGCGTCGATATACAGGTTTCGGCTCTTTTGGTCGTTACCGCTAAAACGGCTGCCAAAGCCGATGAGTTGTTAGATTTTATCCAGGTAAAAGACGTAGTCACCAGTACATTTATCAATATAGAAACGGAGTTCGGAAAGGATATGGGATTTCGGCGTTTTTTTTCGGGGATAGATGTGAATATTACCTATAAAGTTTGTTTACCCCCCGGAATCAAAGTGAGACTCATACAAACGGAAGGAAACGTATTTGTGGATCGGTTTGATGGAGAAATAAATGTGGATATTAAATCCGGTAATTTTAAAGGAGGGGTTTTGAAGGGGGGAAAAGTATATATCAAGCAATCCAACGGTTCTTTCGATATAAGCGAAGTGGGACAGATGACCGGAGAATTTAAAAACGGGGAAATAAAAATAGATAAGGGAAAGGACGTCAATCTGGTTGCGGATAATTGCAGAGGCCGTTTAGCCTCAGTCGGTATTTTGAATATACGTTCTACCGGAGGGGAGATGAAATTAGGACAAATTGAGGATCTGGGCGGAAGTTCCTCTTCTACTAAATATGAAGTGCAGGATATCGGAAACGTGTTGAAAATGGACATGAGGGGTGGTGAAATGAATGTCCGGAATATTCACTTCAATTTCGATGCCATAGAATTGAATGCGACTTCCACCAAAGTCGGTCTGACTTTTATGGAAGGAGCCGGTTATGAGCTGGAATTAAAACACAACAAATCGTTGAAGCTGGATCTTCCCCGGGATTTCCGTCTGAGTACACAGCCGACTTCGGAAAGAAATACGACGGTGGAAACCGGATTTATCGGGAATAAAAAGTTTAGCGGAAAAGTGTTTCTGAATTTGAAAAACGGCAGTTTGTTCATTCAGTAATTTTTTCCGGGAAGGGGGGACCCTTTTTCCGGTATAGGCCGGAATTTATTCGTTCAGGGTTTCCCAAAGCACATCTTTCAGTTCGGTAATGCCTGCTCCCGTAACCGAAGAAATAAAAACGTAAGGGATATCCGGCAAGTCTTTTTCCATCTCCGCCATCAGTTCGCGGTCGGCACAATCGCACTTACTAACGGCCAGTATGCGTTTCTTATCCAAGAGTTCCGGGTTATATTCCCGCAGTTCGTTCAAGAGTATTTTATATTCGGCATGAATGTCTTTCGAGTCGACCGGGACCAGGAATAAAAGCACCGAATTTCGTTCGATGTGGCGCAGGAAACGGATGCCTAAGCCCTTGCCCTGATGCGCCCCTTCGATGATGCCGGGAATATCGGCCATGACGAAAGATTTACCATCCCGATAGGACACGATCCCCAAATTGGGGACAAGGGTGGTAAAGGGATAATTGGCGATTTCGGGTTTTGCGGCAGAGACGACGGAAAGTAAAGTGGATTTGCCTGCGTTGGGAAACCCTACTAAACCGACATCCGCCAGTAATTTCAATTCGAGAATAAGGGTACGTTCGACTCGGGGTTCTCCCGGTTGAGCATAGCGGGGAGTTTGATTGGTGGCAGAACGGAAATTCCAGTTGCCCAGTCCTCCTCTGCCGCCTTTTACGATAACTTGTTTTTCGTTATGTTCGGTGATTTCACAAAGGAGTTCGCCGGTATCGGCATCCCGGGCTACGGTTCCCAACGGGACGTCGATTACCTTATCTTCTCCGTCTTCTCCTGTGGAGCGGGATTCGCTTCCGCCACCGCCGTCTCCGGCGAAAACGTGTCGTTGGTACTTCAAATGGATGAGAGTCCAGTAGTTGCGGTTTCCCCGGAGAATGACATGTCCTCCCCGGCCTCCGTCTCCGCCGTCAGGACCTCCTTTTGCCGTCAGTTTATCCCTGCGCAGATGTGCGGAACCTTTTCCTCCGCAGCCGCTGCGGCAAAATATTTTTACATAATCGACAAAATTCGTTGAGGCCATACAGTATATAAAAATTAATAGGTATAAAATGTGTTTTTTAATGCTGGTTGAGGATATACAGGTCCGGATAGTTTCTACCGAGATCATTATAATCCAGCCCTCTTCCGACCACGAAGTCGTTTTCCAGTTCGATCGCGCAATAGTCTACCGGGACCGGACAAATCAGGGCCTTGGGTTTGTAAAACATGGTGGCGACTTTGACCGAATGCGGATTTTTACTTTTCAGGTAATCTATCAGATAGGACATGGATTTACCGGAATCGATCATATCTTCGACGATGACGACGGTTCTCCCTTGAATATTTTTGTTCAAACCGATCACTTCGTTGATTTTGCCGGTGGAACAAGTGCCCGAATAGGAAGAGATTTTCATAAAGCAAATCTCCGTACCCGGAATGGTGATTTGTTTCAATAAATCGGAGGTAAACATGAAAGAACCGTTCAATATACTTAAAAACAAAGGTCGTTCTTCCTGTAAATCGACATTAATTTGGTTGGCAACACGGCTGATGGCTTGATCGATGACCGTCGAATCGAGAAGTAATTCGAATTCCTTGTCATGTAATTTCACTTTTTTCATAATCCGTTCCTGTTTGGGGGTGTAGCTATCCGTGGAATGTTTTTTACGTTACTTTTATTTACGTCTCTTTTTTATTTACTTTGCACAAAAGTACAATTTTGAATTTAATATACGGTAAAATGAACCCAAAAGTAAGTATTATTATGGGGAGTACTTCAGATCTTCCGGTTATGGAAAAAGCTGCCAAGGTACTCAATGATTTTTGTATTCCTTTTGAAATCAATGCCTTGTCTGCTCACCGGACGCCGGATGAAGTCGAAGATTTTGCAAAAAACGCTCAGGCGAGAGGTATTGAAGTAATTATCGCAGGAGCGGGGATGGCGGCTCATTTGCCGGGAGTGATAGCGGCGATGACGCCTGTGCCGGTTATCGGTGTTCCTATCAAAGCTTCTGTAGAAGGTATGGATGCTCTTTTGGCTATTGTGCAAATGCCTCCGGGGATTCCTGTGGCCACCGTAGCGATCAACGGAGCACAGAATGCCGGCATATTGGCGGCTCAGATCCTGGCTGTCGGAGACATGGAATTGAAGAAAAAGCTTCAGGATTATAAGTTTTCTTTGAAGAAAAAGATTGTGGAGGCGAATAAGGAGTTGGCCGATGTAAAATACGATTATAAGACCAACTGATTTTTTCTTAAAATAATCTTAAAAACACTACCGCTCATCTGCTTAAATTTCGTAAATTTGAGGATATGAGTGGTGTGTGTATTTCTATATGGGCAACGGCAGC
Source organism: uncultured bacterium (assembly GCA_905216195.1). Classification (GTDB taxonomy): domain Bacteria; phylum Bacteroidota; class Bacteroidia; order Bacteroidales; family Marinifilaceae; genus Culturomica. The sequence continues at coordinate 4,142 of CAJMSX010000060.1, read as the reverse complement.
AAAGGATCAGTTATCCCCGGCTGCATTACCATTTCCCGTGATGGTGAATACCTGTCGTGTTTTTTCCGGGAGTTTTTCTGTGTTTGTCAGACCTGAGGAGATCCCTTTTTTGCTGCCGTTTTTATTTCCAGGAATGCCACCCCTTTTACCGATCAAATAAAAAGAAACAGGATGTTTGAGAGAAAAGCGTGCTGCGATGAAACGGTGGACCGGTATATGGATAATGGGAATTCTGTTGAATTTCCCGGTTTGGGCTCAGGAATTTTCTGAAGTGGAAAAGATATTGGAATCTAACGATCTCCTGCATACGGAAGAAGGCTACGAAGACCTGGTAAATACCTTGATCAAATTATACAATGCTCCTCTGAATCTCAATACGGCTTCTTTCGATTCGCTTAAAATGCTTTTTTTCCTGTCGGATAGTCAAATCGATCATATATTGGCTTTCCGGCGTAAGCACGGTAAATTTCTTCATCTGAACGAACTTTTATTGGTGAAGGGGATAGGGCGGAAGGATTTGGAGAATATACATCCTTTCATGGATGTGGGAAGTTCGGGTTTGAGAGAGAAAATTCCGGCTTTAAAAAGAAAGTCTCTTCATGAACTGTTGGTTAAAGCAAAATTTACTTTACCCCGGCAGGAGGGGTATAAAATATATTCCCCTTCGGATTTTAAAACGGAGAAAGCTTATCTGAAAAAGCAGGAAACCCGTTTTAAAGGGATTCCCCTCGGAACCTTGATGAAGTATAAAGTAAAAATAAATTCCGGTACTCAAGCGGGTTTAACTTTGGAAAACGATGCAGGAGAGCCTTATTTCACCTCTTACCAGAAAACGGGATTTGATTTTCTTTCTTTTCATGTCGCTTTTTCCCGGGACCATTGGATGCGTAAACTTATTGTGGGAGACTATCGGGTCCAATGGGGGCAAGGTCTCACAGCCTGGGGTGGGTTCACCTCGGGAAAATCCTCTTTGGCTGTGGGAAATGAAAAGTCCGGCAAGGGATTCTCTCCTTATACCTCGACGGACGAGAATAATTTCTTCAGGGGGATAGCCGTATCGCTTCAACCCGGAACTTCCGTGTCGGCGGATGTGTTTTGTTCTTATAAAAAGACGGACGGAAATTTGCTGGGCACCGACAATCTGGCTCAGGAAGACCTGCTGACGGCTTCGCTTTATCGGACCGGATATCACAGAAACCGGCGGGAGTGTGAAAAAAAGCACACCTTCGGGGAATTTACGACGGGAATGTCGGTCAAATGGAATACCCCCCGTTTCCGAGTGGGAATAAATACGCTTTACTATCATTTTAAACCGGAAATTCATCAGGGGGATGCGATTTACCGGAAATATGAAGATAACGGTCAGAACCGTTTCCTGTTCTCGTTGGATTATAAAACCGGATATGCGTCTTTTTATTTATTCGGAGAAACGGCTTTCAGCGAAAACGGCGCTTTTGCCACACTGAACGGAGTGAGGTACAGTGGAAATAGCCGGGTTACCTGTTGTGCCCTTTACCGGAGATACGGGAAAAAGTATACTTCCCATTATGCCGGTGGTTTCGGCGAATATTCCAATACCTCCAACGAAGAAGGCATTTATATCGGCATGGAATTAAAACCCCTCAAAGGATTGGAAATAAACGCTTATTACGACAGATTCCGTTTTTTCTTTCCGCGTTACAACGCTTTTTTTCCGGGAGCCGGAAATGAGTGGTTGCTAGCCGTGGTCTACCGGCACTCCCGTTACGAACACCAATTCCGCTTTAAAAAAGAGGATAAACCTGAAAACGGAAGAAAACCGGAATTCATTCCGGTTCAGCGGAAAAGATCCGAATTCCGCTATCAGTTGAACGTCCGATTAAGCCCGCGTTTCTCCTCCCATTCTCGTATCGACCTTGTTTTTTATCGCAAAGCTTGGGAACGGGAGAAAGGCTATCTGGTTTACCAGGATATCCTTTTTACGTCTTCCGCAGGGAAATTTAATTCACAGATACGGTTGGCTTATTTCGATACGGATTCTTATAAAAGCAGAATTTACAGTTATGAAAATAACGTGCTGTACGGTTATTCTTTTCCCGCCTATTCGGGAAAAGGAATAAGGACCTATCTGAACTTAAATTGGAAGGCACACCGTTGCGTCACTTTTTATCTGAAAACCGGTTTGACGTATTATCCCGAACGGGATTACATCGGTTCCGGAGTGACGAAGACGGAGGGAAACAAGCTGTTCGATACTACTTTGCAGATGCGGTTGAAATTTTAATAGAAGGGCCCCCGTCACTGTTACTTCCGAAGAATGTCCCGGATTTCCTGTTCCGAAAGTTTTTTTACATTCGTAATGATCATGTTTTCATGTAAAAAATTACCGTACTGATTGCATTCGTCTATAATGCTTTCGAATAAAGTTTTCAGGTTGGTTTCCAGGGGTAATAACAGAATAAAGGTGGAATATCCGTTGAAAAAATCCATTTGTTCTATCACTCCTTTCAGGGGTTTTAGAGCGGATTCGGTTTCATTGCGGACTACGTGCCGTTGAAATTCCTGCAGGGAATCTTCGCTGCGGTTGAGAAACACACAAAAATACCGCAGCAGATTGCCTTGTCCCCCCAATCCGGTAGAAATAAAAACGCCCGGATCGTCCAAAAGAGTGGATTGGATCAGCATGCGGGATTGCTGTAAAGCGATGACGGACCATTTTTGTAAGGGAGTCTCCAGTTTAGAAAAAGATTCGATAGCGCGGTAGATGCCAATATCATCTATGGTGGCCAGAATAACCAGCATGCGCTTTTTCAGTTCGGGGCTTACCGATTCGTCGAACAAATCATTGACCGATTCGATATATTGTTTACAGAGATCCTGGTATTTTTCGGGATTTTTACTCAGTATATTGACCAGATCGAAATATTCTTTCTGTACGCTTATATCTACTTCTTCTTCCAGAATATTGAGATTCGGACCGGCTTGTGATAAGAATTCATTAATATTTTTCCAGTTCTTTTCGATCTTTTTATCCATCCCCCTTTTTATTTATGCTGCAAAATTAAGCTATTTCTCCGGGAATAAAAACTATTTTTTCTGAATCGGCCTAAATATGTTTGTGGGAAAAACCGATTCGAAGAAAGCCGTTCTTTTCGTCCGGTTGCTTCAAAGTTCCGTGGAGCGGTTTAAAAGCCGAATAAAAAAAGCTGCCGGAAATTCTGACAGCTTATATCTTAATGGAAAAATCAGGCTTTGTGTCTGTGCTCGTCGGAAATAGTCAATTTCTTTCTTCCTTTCGCTCTTCTTCTGGCTAATACGGCGCGTCCGCCTGCGGTAGACATTCTTTCTCTGAAACCATGTTTGTTTCTTTTCTTTCTGTTGGATGGTTGAAATGTACGTTTCATTGTTTTATTTTTTGATATTATTTTCAAACTTCGGACTGCAAAAGTATGGATTTTTTTCGTCACTCCAAAAGAAAAAACTTTTTTTCCGATGAAAAAGATACGATTTTCTAGTTTTCTTTTCTTTTTTTTGAAACTTATTCCTCAATTTGTCGTATCTTTATTGATAGAAAATTTAATGGTTGATTGTTACTTGTTATTTCTTAACCGAGAGTACTAACCTATTCAGAATAATAACCATGAGACAGCTCAAAATTACCAAACAAATTACAGGGCGGGAATCTTATTCTATTGAGAAGTATCTGCAGGAAATTGGTAAGATCCATGCATTGTCTCCGGATGAAGAGGCTAACCTTGCCAAACAGATAAAGCAGGGGGATAAATTTGCTAAAGAGCGTTTGATTCTTTGCAATCTCCGCTTTGTCGTGTCTGTTGCCAAGCAATACCAGAATCATGGGCTGACGTTGGGAGATTTGATAAACGAAGGGAATCTGGGATTAATCAAGGCGGCGGAATGTTTTGACGAGACGAAAGGGTTTAAATTCATATCTTATGCCGTCTGGTGGATTCGCCAATCGATTTTGCAGGCTATTGCGGAAAATGCAAGGTTGATTCGTTTGCCGTTGAATAAAATCAGTACGATCAATAAGGTAAATAAATATTACACCCAATTGGAGCAAGAGTTTCAAAGAGAGCCTACTCCCGAGGAGATTGCGGAAAAAATGGATATTTCGCCCGAAGATGTGAAAGAAAATATGAAAA
>CAJMSX010000059.1 GCA_905216195.1 uncultured bacterium | reverse complement strand
GCGGCAGCCAAAGCCAAGGAGGCAGCCACGAACAGCATGTAGAAGCCGGACGTAAGGGAGGCGAAGCTTCTCACGGAGGCAGAGGCAAAAGTTCAGGCAGCGAAGCTGAAAACGAAGAAGGAAGAAGCTCCGGAACACAGGGCGGAAGCCACGAACAACATGTAGAAGCCGGACGTAAGGGAGGCGAAGCTTCTCGCGGTGGAAAACGTTAAATGTAAAGCGTGCATAGCTCTGGCTTTGCATTCTTTCTATTTACCATTGAAGCAGATCGAACGATCCGCGAATAAGGCATGACGAAATTTTCCTGGAGAATTTTGTCATGTCCTTTTTACATATTAAGGAAAGTACTGTCCCAGCGAAAAGCGCAAACCTGACGAAAATTACTTGCTTACAGGCCAGCGGCATTCCGGGAAAATTCTGTGGGGCCTTTCTCTCTACCAACAGCGTACCCCGAACGAAACTTTTTCCTGTCTGCGGGAGTATACCTAAAACAACTTTATCGCCTATCCCTATGAAAAAAAGAATTGTTATGCTGGCGACAGCAATAAATCTGTTGTTTTTTGTGTTTGCAAAATACGGTGAAGGCTGCACCCGAGCCGTATATGTCGGCCCCCAGCATCTGGTTATCACAGGCCGCACGATGGACTGGAAAGAAGACCCCCAGTCGAATCTATATGTATTCCCCCGCGGACTGCAGAGACGGGGCGGACACACAGACCATACCCTCACCTGGACTTCCCGGTACGGCAGTGTGGTCACCGCCGGATACGATATCGGAGTGGCCGATGGCATGAATGAAAAAGGACTGGTGGCCAACATATTATTCCTGGCTGAATCTTCCTATACGCGTCCTCAGGATACCCGTCCCGTACTGGGAATAAGTATCTGGGCTCAATATGTACTCGACAACTTTGCTACAGTAGAAGAGGCGGTTACCGAATTGAAAAAAGAACTTTTCCGGATAGACGCCCCCGATTTGCCGAACGGGTCCAAATCCACCCTCCATCTTTCTCTTTCCGACACCCTCGGAAACAATGCCATCTTCGAATACATTGACGGCCGCCTGGTGATTCACGAAGGGAAAGAGTACCGCGTAATGACCAACTCTCCCACTTATGACAAACAGCAAACTTTAAACGACTACTGGAAACAAATCGGCGGATTGGTTATGCTTCCCGGCACCAACCGGGCCTCCGACCGTTTTGTGCGCGCTTCTTTTTACATCCGGGTCATCCCTCAAACGACCGATACCCGGGAAGCTGTAGCCGGAGTATTCAGCGTCATGCGTAATGTATCGGTCCCTCTGGGAATTTCAGTACCGGAACAGCCTAACATAGCTTCTACCCGCTGGAGAACGGTAGCCGACCAGAAAAACAAGGTATATTACTTCGAATCTACCCTAAATCCGGATATTTTCTGGGTTAATCTGAAAGACCTGGATTTTCAAGCCGGGGCCGGCATTAAAAAATTAACCCTCACAGGCGGGCAAATCTATGCGGGAAATGCAGCTTCCAGCTTTAAAGAAGATCCCGGACTGAATTTTTTATTCGATATTTAAACCTGTAGGATATCAAAAAGAATCCGCTTCATTCTTTTGTAACCTATTTCTAATACTGATTCGCAATTATGAAAAAAACATTCAAAATTATTGCCTGGGTGGTCCTCATCCTCCTTGTGCTCCTTTTCGGAGGCCAATGGTGGCTGGGAAATAAAATCCGTAAAACCATAGAAGAAAAAGTGTATCAAGAAACCCAGGGAAACACCCGCATACAGATAAAGACGGTACAAGTCCGGCTGATCGGCCGGACGGTAAGACTCAAAGACATCCGGATTACGTCCGATTCCACACGACCGGCTCCAGCGGATCATCCGGTGAAATATGTAAACGCCTACATCCGCAACCTGGAAATTAAAGGAATCCATTTCAAAAAACAGGATTCCGTGCTTCACATCCGGGCCCGGAAATTCGGAATCGACATTTCCTCTCTCTCTTTAATCGCGCAGCATACCGGTTCTTCCGACATCCCGGGTAAAAAAAACGGTTTCTCCGATAAACGGAAAAAGAAGCTGATGCAGCTGGAATTAAAAAGAACAGACATTCGCTTGGGAGATATCGGTTACGAAAACATTCAGGATCAGGACACGGTAAATTACATACTGCATGATTTTTATACACGGGTGGACAGTTTAAGCCTGCATTCCGTTCCCGGTTCGGCAACTCCCTTTTACAGTTGCAGCGATATCCGATTATCCTTTTCGTCCTTTCGCAACTTTTTCGCTCAAAAATCCCAGCTTCTGGCTGTCGATACCTTTTCCCTACAAGGAAAAGAAGGGCTCGTTTCAGCAGCAGACATCCGCTTACTGCCTCAATATTCCAAAGAAATATTTGCACTGAAAGCTCCCGGTCATACGGACTGGACCGAAATACAAACGGGAAAAATCGCCTGTTATCGTTTCGATATGCAAAGCCTGTTGAAAGAACAGCTGCTGAGAATAGACAGCGTCAGCCTCCAAAAAGCTACTATCCGTAGCTTTAAAAACCGACAAATCGCCCAAAAACCGCGTATCAAAAAGCTCTTTTACGAATCCGTACAGCAATTCCCTTATCCTTTGGCTATCCGGAGCATCCGTTTACATCACATCGATGTAGAGTATCAGGAATTGGCGGAACATGCAGATTTCCCCGGTACGGTTACTTTTGAGGGTCTGAGCGGCACTTTCTCCGGCCTCACCAATATCCCAAAAGCCCGTCAACCTTATTTCACCTTAACAGCCCAGGGAAAACTCATGGATCAGGGCCTACTCGAAGCTACTTTTCATTTACCGGTAGACAGTACCGAAAATCACTTCCGGATCGAAGGTCGGCTGGGAAGTATGGAAATGCCGTCCCTGAACCCGGCAATCGTTCCCCTGGCTAACATAAAAATTACTTCCGGCAAAATCAATGAAATGACGTTCCGAATTACCGGTAACGATCGGAAAGCTCAGGTCGATATGGTACTTCTGTATGAAAATTTAAAAATAAGAATCGTTAAAGAAAAAGACGGCCATTTTAAAACCCGGAGCTTTCTTTCCACTTTAGCCAACGGACTGATCATCAACAACAACAATCCCGATCGGAATCGTTCTCCCCGCCAGGGCGAAGGAAGTGCGGAAAGAGATCTCTACCGCTCCCAATTCAACTATCTCTGGAAAACTTTGCTGGCCGGTCTAAAGTCCTCCGTAGGTTTATAAACCTTTATAAAAACACGCATTGCTTTTTATTTAGCGGGGCCTCACCTCCCCGCTATTCTTCCTGCTGTTTTCCCGGATTCCCGAATGTGCCGGAGTCCCGGTCCTATTTTATTAAGGAATGAATATCGATATCCCCTCCGGAAGAAGTGCCATCCCAAGTACCGTCCATACGAATATCGAACTGAACTTTACCATCGGAAAACGTCGTTATGATGTCCAGTAATTGATTTCTGCGTATTCTCAAAGTATCGGAAATCTGCTCATTGTAATAGGGATTATTTTCATGATTCCGGTATAACTTCATGGAAAATACCGCTCTTTTTTCCGGAAGCGTAGGGAAAATGCCTATCGCAAAACGGGGATTGTTTTCGGCATTTACTTTTACCGGCAAAAAAGCATATTTTTTCACAGCCTCTCCCTCTCCGGTATATTCGCCGGTAATATATTTCTGATGGCTCACATGAGTCACTCCGATTTCTACATCGGTCAAATCCGCCGGTACACCCTTAAACGAATAACGCACCACTCCCTGCACCCGGGAAAGCGCTACCCTGAATTCGGAAGTACAGTTGCAATTGACCTCAAAAGGCAATACCGCCGCAAAGAAATCTTCCGTCAAATCGCAGCCGGGATAAGTCAGTACCAGGTTATCCGGTAAAGTTTCGTCTCCCGATAAAGCGTCCCTGGTCGAGTTTCCGACCAGAACCAACTGATAATTGCCGAAATCCAAAGCATCCCAGTTCAAGGTATAAAAAGCATCGTTTACCCCCGAAAAGTCACGGATGACTCCTTTATCTGTTAAACTTCCCTCCTGATAAAGGAAATAACGCAAATGTCCCAGCCGGTCTGCTACTCTTTCCTCTGTCTGATCCCCGGGATTATCAGAAGGATTCTGAAATTTTTCGGCATAGATATTCACTTTCACCTTTCCTACCGGACATGGATCCAGTTTTTCCTTAACGCAACCTGTCAAGGCAAGCAGCAACAGTAACGCAAATCTTATTTTCACTTTCATATCTTCACTATTATCAATATTCCGAACCCTTAGCGAAAGAAATTTTCCATCCTCTTCTCTCCTGCCTGTTTTAATTCCATTCCCGATACGGACCGAACAAATCAGAGGGTTTTTCATTTATTTCTTCTACATAATATTCCTTCGGTTTTCCCATAGGATCAGGCTGTTGCTTCAAGGTCTTCAAGACAAATCCGTCGATAAATCCCGGCTGCAATTCCCGATGAATAGCACTTCCTTCTTTACCTCGGTAAGAGAAGTTGTCGGACTGTCCGGTAACTACCAACTCCGTAAAAGAACAGGATAATCCTTCCTCGCCCACAATATAAAACGGGACAAAAACATGCGCGTTGGGAAGACTGAACATATAGTTGATTCCATTGCCGGCTACCACCCACCCATCTGTCGACCAGCAAAGTTTGGTACGGGTCAGGGGATTCGACTGATTATACCAGGCTTTCCCCCAGATATCCAGCCCCTCCGGAATTTTATTCCCCGGATCGGCTACCAGAGTCGTATAAAAAACATGCATCGTTGTAATAAAAGGAACCTCGCCCGGAGGACTTTCTTTTAAAACTCCCCGTAAACAACAAACCCGCCGGACCATTTTTATCTTCCATTCGGAAGGATAAGGAGCGGAATGCAAATCGTCGGTTTTTTCCACTGAAAATTCGGCTTGTCCGGTAAAGAGTTCTTTATTCAGAGCAAAACAATCTTTATTCTCAAAACCTTTTCCTCCCACAAAGTAGGTCCAAGCCGGAGGGATAGGGGCGTCCGGATTGTTTTCATCCTCCACGATCGTTCCTGTTTTCAGTTCATCATTCCATTTCCCCGCCTGATAGTTAAAAAACACAACGATACGGTAAAAACCGGGACGTAATTCCAACTTCAGAGGCAGAAAGGAAGTATTTCTCTTTACATCCCAGAGCAACTCATCATGTTTCGGGTCGGCATCCAGATAAGCCGTTACTACCCGGTCGATTATCCATCGGCTGTCTATTTTTTTTATAACCAGCGCCCGGTATTCATTATAAATCCGTGTCAGTACACTATCCTTTACCGCTTGGCTTTCCAACATAGGCACAATGTCAAAATCCGTTTCCATCCCAGATCCCAATGTCATTTGAAGAGAAACGGTAACGGTTTCTCCCGGTTCCGGCGAAATTTCCTCCCTTTCTCCGTATTCTCGCTCACAAGCTCCTAGCAGCAAGATCACTGCGCTTATGGTCCATATCCACCCTTTTGCCATATCCTGATTATTTAAATGTATTTTTCCAATCCGTTTCCACTTCCATATCCGCCTGATGGCCCAAATCGATAATCCGGTCAAAATGTATTCCTCCCCGGTTCACCGTATAATGATCGGGTACTATCGACAATCTTTCATTGCTTCCCGAAACCGGAAGATGCAGCAGTAAAGAGTCCTGTGTAAAACAAGATTTTCCATGAATTTCATCCGGATTTCCGCAAATGGGGGTGGTGTCGTAATAGCGGAACACCATTTTAATTTGTAGTTTCCCGGCGGCAGGCAAACCGTACTCTCCCCGAATACGGACACTCCCTTTTTTGGCTACCCCGGCCTCTTCCAGCAGTTCCTGAGGTACAGCTACCTTCAATTCCTCATCCGTCCGGAATGTCATCCGACGCGTAACCGCGCCCGGAACCGTTCCTACAGCAAAAGGAACCCCATCGCTTCCAAATTTCACCGCCCGGGTTAAGCCGGTATAAGTCACTTCTAAGCGATACACCCGGTCCAGCACCGAAATAACCTCCGCCGATGCGATATCGACCGGATCGTTAATACCACCCGAACCGACTTTAAAAAAATCAAATACCGTCTGACCGACCAGACGTTCTAAAATGCCTTCAATCCGGCCTGTATTTAAAAGATCGGACCCTTCCCGGTCCAAGATGCCGTAATAATTTTCGGCCGTCAAAGAATCCCGTTCGGCTGTTAGCATTACCTCCTGCCAGGGGGTGCCCACCGGGACGGGTAAAACCTCATTTTTCCCCCGGACTGCGATTTCCGGGGCCTCTTCCGGAGTGGCCGTAAAAAGAAAACGATAAGAATTATTCCGCAGGTCCGCATTCATTAGTTTGATGCGGTCCTGACCGTTCCCTGCCAACGTAACAACCGAAGTCAGCAGATAATCGGCAGTAAGTTCCGCTTTCCGGAAGATATACAACTCATATCTTAAATCCGAGGCCCCGGCCTGACCTCTTACCTCCAGCATAAGCGGATATCCTTCTTCTCCACTTTCTTTCTTTTCATTCTCTTCCCAGTCCCTGCTACAGCCGCCTGCAACCAGTATCATAAAGCAGCAACAAAATAAGATACGGAATATGCCTGTCCTGATCATATTTTTTTCTTTAAATTATTTCGGTATATCGCTTCCGATTTTGGGGACAAAGAAAGACTCGCCTATCGGTCTTCCTTTACCGTTCACCCGGAATCGTATTTATTCTCATTTTTCGGTCTGCGGAAGCTTATTCCCACAAACCTGCATCTCCCTGGGTTTCGTCTTGTATCGGATCCCTTCTCACCTGGACACCGACAAATCGGTAAGTAGAAGTCAGCCAAAGGGTAATCACCAGCTTCTCGTTGCGGACGATATTTCCCTCTACCGATCGGGACATCGGCGGAAAAGGACTGCCACTTTTCGGTTTCAGGGTAATGCCGACTTTTGTTTTTTCCCCTGCGGCCGGCGGAAACACAAAAGGTCCGTCAAAAACGGCAAACCCGCTTGACGTTATCCGGTCCGCACTCGAGGCCGTCCACTCCATACTGGCCTTCCCCAGTCCTCCGGCTATATTTACGGCCTCGCCTACCCCGGTTATGTCCAGGCTGATCTGCTCGATCTCATCCATAATATTACTTCCCGCAGCATAGGGTAGCGAATCTATATTTCCGCTTTCCGAAAATCCCCGTTTCAACTGCAAAATGATTTTTCCGACCGCCCGTGTCAACGTACTCCGTACGGTATCGTTTTCAGGAACGACATAAATGGTATTGGCCAGTACTTCTGAAGACGGTAAAAATACTTCATCCGCGGGTAAAACATATCCCTTCTGCCCCGGATCAGGCCGGGACATAATCTTTACATTTTCCCAGGGAGTCTCATTTTCCCGAAGGTCGGGAAACAGTTCCGTATGGACAAAAGAAGACTTATAAAATAAACATTTGTATTCTCCCCTTTCCAGGGGTATTTTCAGTCGTCCGTTCACCCATCCGGAAAAAACGCCTTTCTGATAGGTGAAACCGGTAGAATTCCGACCGAAGATTAAAACCGAAACGTCTTCTGTCTCTCCCAAAAAAGTAACGGTACGTGCCGATAAAACCGGATCTACACTATCAATCCCCTCATTCTTGCTTTCACAAGATACGGCTAACAGTAAGCACGCCCAATATACAATTCTTCTTCCCTTCATGTCGTTATCGGTTTTAATCAATCGGTTCGAAATTTTTTAATTCATCTTCTTTTGTTTTATTGCCCAAGTTTGTATTTTTTCTCCATCTTTAATCGACTTCTCCGGATACCTCGTGGCTTCCGTTCCAAGCCGTATCGATTATCACTTCAAAAGTCACCTTCGTCGTGAACACATTCCCTTCCAAAACATACACTTTCACCAAAGTAACTTTATTTCGTTCCAACGGTAATTTGGTATCGATGGTAATCGTACGGCCGATACTATTTTTAGGTTTGATATAAATTTCCAATCCGGTATTTTTAGTATCATCATTCCCGGGAAATACATACGGACCGGCCAGATGAGCAGAACCTTTAATAATATCTCCCTTTCCGATGGCATCATAACGGGTAAAATCCGGAGTTCCGATAACCGTAGCCGTACCCTCTCCCTTCACAACGGCATCGGTCAAACGGGGTATATTAATATCAGCATCTAAAGTTCCGGTACCGATCCGGCTACCCAATAAACTCATTTTATCATTCAGAGAGGTAAAACGCAACTGCACCGTATCCAGTTCTTTCCCTCCGAACACGTCTTCTCCGTCGGCATACGGCTCCTCTTTATAGATATCCCCTGTTTTTGTCGCCTTCAGAAACAGTACATCCACCCGGGCTACAGCCCTCTTTAAAGAAGCCGAAATGGTCGGATTTTCAGCAGAAGTCGTTCCCAAAACATAAGAAGGCAAGGTATTACTTGTACCGGTGGCAAGAAAAATCTCCGGAACACTTCCCGTATTTTTATGGGTAACGCCCAGCATATCGCTCAATTCGGCATTGGTCATATCCGGCATCTCCACATTCAAAGGAGATACCAAACCGTAGGCAGGCAGAAACCGGTAAGTTCCGATGGGCAATCGCGCGCTTCCGGTCAGTTTCCCCGTTGTCACATTATAATCCATCGTAGAACCGTAAATTACCTGATTACACCGGTAATCACTTCCATCGTCCGCTTTCCGGAAAGCAAAAATGCTGAAACCGGCATTGGTATACACCGGGACAATGGCCCGGGTAATCCCGTTATGCCCGAAAGCATTCGCGTCCATTTCAAATTTCACGGTAGTCAGACTACCTTCTTCCTCAGGTATCAGGTTTTTCGTATCGTCCTTCTCACAGGCAGCCATAACAAATACGGCTAAAACCATCAAAAAAATCATTCGCCTCGTTTTCATCTTCACTCTTTTTTAATTGATTTATATTAAATTTTAAGGTATATCATCATGAGCAAACGCTTGATGGAGATTATACTCCGCTTCGGGACAACCTCCTGCACAGGCGTCTTCAAAACACCTGACGGCTTCGGGTATACGTCCTTCTGCCAGAAACAATATTCCCAGGTTATTCCAGGCTTCGGGAAAACGGTTGGCATAAGCCAGACATTTACGGGCCGTCTCCAGATCATCCGCCTGTAAAGCGGAAGCCGCACAGTTCACATTGACCACCTCGTCTTCCGGGAACAATTGTCCTGCTACCATAAACACCCGGTTAAAATCATCCGACCCCGGAAGAAATACGCGGGAGGCCAAGAATAATTCATTTAAACTTAAACGATCCGGATGAGTTTCCAATAGCTGCTGAATTTCTTCCAAAGTATAAGGTTCCTGGATCGTATAATTCATCCGGCAGTCTACCCGGCGTAAAACCGGATACACCTGATTTAACAAATAATGATAGGATACATTGTTGTCCAGCCGGCGCAATTGACCGTCTCTCGCATCCGGATCCGGCGTATGATCGATAATATCCAATATATCACTCCGGTATACGAGAGCAGAAGAATCCACCCGGCTTCTTACCCCCGCCCAATCTTCCGGTACCGATTCCACCACCAGTATATTTTCCTCTACCGGATACTTGTTTTTTACATACCCCTTTACCGCTTCCGCCCGACGGGCAGCCAAACGGCTGTTATAGGCATAGGCACCTTCCGGAGAAGCATAACCCACCAACCTAACGTCGGTCAATACGACGTTCGGATGATTCAGAATCAATTCCAAAGCCCGGTCGATCTTACTCAATTCCTCTTCGTTATTCATAAAGGTGGAAAAGATCTGAGATTTATCCCAGGGGAAGTGAATGAATACAGCCACATCTACCTCCTGATCGGTGACCGCTTCAGGAACAATATAAGCTACCTTCGGCCTATTACCCAAACGCCTCAGCGAAATGGCCGCCAAATCCCGCCGGCAATCCGCACAACCGGAAATACTTTGCAGCAATACCAGTTGCGCCCCGTACATTCGGTTCTCAAACGGGAGCGTATAGTTGTACATCGCCAGCGTCTCCCCTTCCGGTACAGAATAAAAGGTTTCATAATACCCCGGATTCCCACCGTATAAACGGGCCTTCCGACGGTTCACCTTTTCCCGTTTCTTGCCCGGAAAGACCACAGCCGGCAATTTCAGCGTATCCCCGTTTTGACAAACTACAGCAGGAATTATATTCAATTCTTCATTGGAAGTTATATTTAAATGCTCTCCATCCAATACCAATACCAGCTGTAATTCATCCCCTTTCTTTTCCGCACGGAATTCCCGTACCTCTATACCGGAGTCCTCAACGGACTGAGCCTTAAGCCGTTCTCCCGCAGAAAAGATTACCAGAACCCAAAAAATATATATAAACTTCATAGTCTCGGTTTTTAATTATTTAATGATGTAAACAATCGTAATGCCTGCCTTCGTCGGTCCCCAATAATTCCGGCTTTCCGTCCGGATTTTTTCTCCGCAACTCGCACAAGGATACTGATCGTCTTTCAGCCGGGCATAGCCGACTCCGATGGTGGCTTCCAAATTCCACCGATTATTCAATATCCATTGATATCCGTAAGAAATTCCTCCTCCGTATAAATGTCCCTGATAACGATTATGCCGCATATGACTGTTAAAAAACAATCCGCCTACATTATATTCCGCATAATGGCCGTGCACTCCTAAAAAATGCCCGTTGAAGCTTTCGCAAAACCAATACCGGATTTCCGGTTGTACCAACCAGTGCTTTAAACGATATTTCCCGAATTTCCAAGGATTGTAATTTCCTGAAATATCAGCAGTCCAACGCTTACCTAAACCCACTTCTACCCCTAAATTTAGGGTAGTAGTCGCATCATATAAAAGATTGGTTTTAACAGCTATTTTCTGTCCGTAGGAAGTCGTCACAATAAATGTCAAAAAAACATTTATTAATAGAAGCCATCTTATCACTCCTCCGTTTATTTTCCCACTTCTCTTTGTCTTCATTTTTTCCTGCATGATTTTAATTCTGACACCAGTAATACGGCAGAAAATTTTCCAGGTTTGTTTTTAATAGTCGTTTGTAAACTCCCGTTTTTTTCCATTAAATTTTTAAAACGAAGTTTATAATACGTATACCGGTTTTAGGGACAAGAAAGGAAAATTTCGAATAGTCTCGGAGTCAAATTTGATTATCAATATATTAGAGAATGAACAGCGTGGAACCCGAATTTCTATAAAATTAAAAAATGAAGGATAATATTTAAATAGAATCAGATCGACTCACACAAAAACATCTTTTTTAAGGAAGCCTTCAGGAGCCGATTTAAAAGTATTAATCAGTTTACATATAAATTATCTAGAATCTGGCATCAAAAAGATAATTTTAGTCTCTGAACCGGAATTTTTAAGAAAGAATTAATTCTTATTTTAAAGCTATATTGATCCCCCGAAACACCCTTTAGCCAACATTCACTTTATTTATACAACAACTGTTTTAAATCCTTTACCATCCGTACGGCAAACCGATGTGATGCCCCCGGTTTACCAACGCGCCTCTCCAATTCTTCATAATCGGCAAGCAAAGTTTTCCTTACAGGGCCATCGGTTACGATAGCATTTAATTCTCGCCTTAAATTCTTTTCGTTCAATTTTTGCATGAGTAATTCTTTTACCACTTCCCGCCCCATAATCAAATTTACCAGAGAAATATAGTTCACTTTTACCAACCATTTAAACAGGAAGTAACTGAATACGCCTCCTTCTCCGCTGTAACATACCACCTGGGGTATTTTTAACAAAGCGGTTTCCAGCGTAGCCGTACCCGAAGTGACCAAAGCCGCATGCGATTGAGAGAGCAAGCGATAAGTTTGTCCGTATACAATAGAAATACGTTGATCTTTCAGAAAAGGTGCATAATCTTCGTCCGTCATCGAAGGGGCTCCTGCAATTACAAACTGATACTCGGGAAAATGAGCCACCATAGACAGCATTTTCGGCAACACATGTTTCAGTTCCTGCGCACGGCTCCCGGCCAGTAAAGCGATAATCGGCTTATCCGGCAGACTATGGGCCGCTCGGAATTCAGCAAATGATTCCCCTGGATAAGGGCGGCCGTCAATGGCATCCATCAGCGGATTTCCTTCATAGTACACCGGATACCCGAACTTCCGGTAAAAAGCTTCTTCAAACGGGAAAATTACATACATCCGGTCGACATATGCCTGAATCTTTTTGACCCGGCCCGTATTCCACGCCCATAATTTAGGAGAGATATAATAAAATACGCGGATACCCTCCGATTTGGCAAATTTCGCCACCTGTAAATTAAAACCGGCATAATCCACCAAAATCACCACATCCGGCTGCCACTTCTGTATGTCTTCACAACACAACCGGATATTCTCCCGGATTTTCCCCAGATTTTTTATCACCGTCACAAATCCCATAATAGCCGTATCCTTATAATGCCGCACGATCTCACAGCCGGCTTCCTGCATAAAATCCCCTCCCCAGCCCCGGATTACCGCTTCACTATCCTCTTTTTTCAATTCTTTCATTAAGTTGGAAGCATGCAAATCTCCGGAAGCTTCCCCGGCTATAACGTAATATTTCATTCGGTCGTATTTTAATTTCTAAACAAAAAGATAAAGACTTCCTTCTCTCCGGCAAAAACGCTCACTTCTTTCCGACAAAGATAAAAAATACCCTCAAAATAATTACTTTTGCTCCGGAATTGAATCGGAAGAAATCTGTAAACTCCTGTTCCCCCTAACCGGAACGGTAACTTCGGCCGCTATGCTCAAGCCTCATTCCCCGACCAGCCGGGAAACCGGAAGGATATTCGACCGACAATATGAAAACCGATAGAAATACATACAGCGTCACATTATGATTTTAGCAGGGAAAAAAGCAGCCTATATCACCCTCGGCTGCAAATTGAATTTCTCCGAAACCTCTACCCTAAAACATCGCCTGGAAGAAGCGGGAGTCCTGACGGTCGGAGAAAAAGAGGGAGCGGATATTTTTGTCATCAACACTTGTAGCGTAACCGATGTGGCAGAAAAAAAAGGACGACAGACGATCCGCAAAATCATACATCGGAATCCGGATGCTTACATTGTTGTCGTGGGATGTTACGCCCAATTGAGAGCGCAGGAGATACAACAAATCGAAGGAGTGAACCTGGTGCTGGGGGCCGGTGAAAAATTTAATGTAGCCCATTACCTGGCTCACAGTCAAGAGCGGGAAAACTGTGAGCCTCATTCCTGTAATATTTTCCGGCTGGATCGGTTCGATCTGGCTTACTCTTTCGGCGACCGCACCCGTTGCTTTCTGAAAATACAGGACGGCTGCGATTATTTTTGTTCTTATTGCACCATTCCTTTTGCCCGGGGAAAAAGCCGGAGCGCTTCTATTCCTCAGGTAGTAAAGGCCGTCCGGGACGTAGCCTCCAAAGGCATCAGGGAAATTATTCTAACCGGAGTGAACACGGGGGATTTCGGCCAGCAAACGCAGGAAACTTTTATGCAACTGCTGCAAACGCTCGACTCCCTGGAAGTGATCGACCGTTTCCGGATTTCCTCGGTCGAGCCCAATCTGCTTACCGACGAAATCATCCGGTTTATAGCTTCCTCGCGGAAATTCATGCCTCATTTCCACATCCCGCTTCAATCGGGCCATAACGAGGTACTCCGATTGATGAAAAGAAGGTACGATACGGAATTGTTCGCCGAAAAAGTAAATACCGTCCGCACCTATCGGCCCGATGCTTTTATCGGAGTGGACGTCATAGCCGGGATGCGAGGAGAAACGGAAAAATTTTTCGAAGATGCCTGCCGTTTCATCGAAAAACTGGACATTTCCCGGCTGCATGTATTTCCCTACTCCGAACGCCGGGGAACTCAGGCCCTGAACATACCCGGCCCCGTATCTCCTGCCGAAAAACACCGGCGGGTAGAAACCTTACTTCGCCTTTCGGAACAAAAGCTGGAGAGTTTTTACCGGCGTTTCGAAGGACAAAACCGGCAGGTACTGTTCGAGGACACGGAAAATAACGGAACCATTTACGGATTTACGGATAACTATATACGGGTAGGTGTGCCTTTCGACCCGGCCCTAGCCAACCGAATTGTCCCGATTACCCTGACTGCCGGTATTTTTCATAAAGATTAAAATGACTTCTTGTTCTATCCAATATTTATTGTGTCTAATTAACGAAAATTAATGAGTTATAAACAATTAAACCCTTATATTTGTCTCAGAAATTTTTCATAGTTTGTTTCTGTTTAGGGTTAGTAGTTAATGTCGTCGGGAAATTCCCGACGACTTACTTTTTCTAAATAGAAATTTATATTTTTGCAAGGCATACAAACTAACGAAACGACGACACACATGCATATTCTTATTACAGGCACGGCCGGTTTCATAGGTTCCTTTCTGACAGAGGCTCTGATCGCAGAAGGACACCGCATTTACGGTATAGACGCGATCAACGATTATTATGAAATTTCCCTGAAAGCGGACCGGCTGCAGAAAAGCGGCATCACCGGCATGCAATACGGGAAAGAATGCCACTCGACAAAACTGGAGGGGTATACCTTTATGCAAACGGATATCTGTGATAAGGAAAATATGGACCGCCTCTTCGAAAACAACCGTTTCGACTGTGTAATCAATCTGGCTGCCCAGGCGGGAGTCCGGTACAGTTTAAAAAATCCCGAAGCGTATGTCTACAGCAATGTACAAGGGTTTATCCATTTGTTGGAGCTCTGCCGCAAGCACCACTGTAACAAACTCATTTTCGCTTCTTCTTCTTCGGTATACGGAAACGACCGGCAAGTTCCCTTTCAGGAATCCGCCCCGGTAGACCATCCGGTCAGCATATACGCTGCAACCAAAAAAAGCAACGAATTGATGGCTTACACCTATTCCTACCTCTATGGAATTCAAACCATCGGCCTGCGTTTCTTCACGGTGTACGGTCCCTTCGGAAGACCCGATATGGCTCCTATTCTGTTTGCCAACGCTATCCGGAATAACGAATGCATTAAAATTTTCAACAACGGTGATCTGGCTCGTGATTTCACTTACATCGACGATATTATAGAAGGAGTGGTCAAAATCGTTTCCCACCCCGAATTAGCCCGTCAGGATGTACCCGGAGTTCCTTCCGTTATCTACAACATCGGTCATGGTTCTCCCATCCGGCTGATGGATTTCGTCCGTTTACTGGAAGAAAACATCGGTCATTCCGTACAAAAGGAGTTCGTCGGCATGCAACCCGGCGACGTATACCAAACCTGGGCCGATACCCAAAAGTTAACCGAAGATTACCATTATACCCCTTCCACCTCGCTGGAAGAAGGAATAAAACGCTTTGCGGAATGGTATAAAACATATTATTCTTAAAGTAGAGGGTCTTTTTTAAAACAGATCTTCTTTTTTTCACATTTTTTAGCTTAACTTTGCATAGTGAATCAAGCCTCTTCGTATGAATAAGGATCTGTTTAAATACCCTATCCGGCATTTCATCAAGAAAAAAATCAACGGTGGAGCTATTTTATTATTCGTTGCCCTGATCGCTATGATCATCGCCAACTCTCCTTTACGGGACAATTATAACGCCTGGTTTGCCAAGGAAGTGGTGTTACAATTCGGAGATTTCAGTCTGTTTCACAGCCACGGCAACAACATGAATTTCCTTTCTCTGATCAACGATGCTCTGATGGCCATTTTCTTTTTTTCCGTGGGTCTGGAAATCAAACGGGAACTCTTAGTCGGAGAACTCTCTACTCCCCGGAAAGCTTTGCTTCCGGTCATCGCAGCCTGCGGCGGAATGATCATTCCGGTCATCCTGTTTACGCTGATCGGAGGTCCGGGTCCCATTTCCAAGGGCGCTGCCATTCCAATGGCTACGGACATTGCTTTTTCCCTGGGAGTGCTTTCCCTACTGGGCAAAAAAGTGCCTCTCAGCCTTAAAATCTTTCTCACGGCTTTTGCCGTAGTGGACGATATCGGAGGCATCATTGTCATCGGCCTGTTTTACAGCAATGCACTGGTTATGGACTACTTGCTCTGGTCTTTACTATTTATCGGCATACTTTATCTGGGTGGTCGTCTGGGTATCAACAGTAAACTTTTCTATATATTTTTAGGGATAGTGGTATGGTATTTGTTTCTCAATTCCGGAATACACCCGACCATTGCCGGAGTAATCGTTGCTTTCACCGTACCGGCCCGGCCGAAACTGGACATCGGCAAATACGTCACCGACCTTCGGGAAAGTCTCGCAAGGCTACCGGACCAAAACAGTCTGCAGCCCCCGCACGCCATCCTCAGTAATGCGGAACTTTCCGTCCTCAAACATATTGAATCGGCTTCCGACAAAGCCATCAGTCCTTTGCAGTCTTTAGACGATAACCTGCATCCTTTGGTAAACTATGTCGTCATGCCTTTATTCGCTTTTGCCAATGCCAGTATTTCTTTTGCAGGATTCAATTTAAACTCCTTAGAAGGTGCTACGCTCACCGTATTTCTTTCTTTGGTGTTGGGTAAACTTATCGGCATATTTTCCTTCACCTACATATCCGTCAAAACCGGCTGGCTTTCTTTCCCGGAAAGGATGAACACCCGTCTCTTGTGGGGGGTATCTCTGCTCGGGGGCATTGGTTTTACGGTTTCCCTTTTCATTGCAAACCTGGCGTATGCCAATATACCCGAAATCGGCAGCACCCTTTTAAACCAGGCCAAATTGGGCATCATTTCCGGTTCGCTTTTCGCCGGCTTTTGCGGTTACCTGATTCTCAACCGGGTATTAAAGAACGATTCTACCTCCACCACATGAATTATTTTCCTAAAAAAATTACCGTTCTTTGGAAAAAACCAAAAATCATTCTATATTTGCATCGTTTTTGGAGAGATGGCAGAGTGGTCGATCGCGGCGGTCTTGAAAACCGTTGAAGTGAGAGCTTCCGGGGGTTCGAATCCCTCTCTCTCCGCAGAACGAAAGAGCTAAACTGAAAAAGTTAGCTCTTTTTTTTATAGGCACTGGGATTCGAACGAAGGGATGGCCGGGGTTCGTAACACGTTCACGAGGACCCCGGTCCGAGTAATCCCTCTCTCTCCGCAGAACGAAAGAGCTAAACTGAAAAAGTTAGCTCTTTTTTTTATAGGCACTGGGATTCGAACGAAGGGATGGCCGGGGTTCGTAACACGTTCACGAGGACCCCGGTCCGAGTAATCCCTCTCTCTCCGCAGAACGAAAGAGCTAAACTGAAAAAATTGGCTCTTTTTTTATCCGGAAGAGCTTATTGCTAAAATAAAAGAACATTTCGAGCATAGGACTATAGAGGCACAACGCGAATTTGTCATTGGTAAAACATTATTCAATAGTAATTTGTCTTCTGTTACTTACAAGGGCATTTCATATACCCTGACTGCAAGACACACCCACATTCTTCCGTTGTTGTCGCAGAATGTAGGAACTATGGTTGAACGGAAGCATATTCTCAAAACAAGTTGGGGGGATGATAGTAATGCCAACTCTCTAGCACTGAATGTCCAAATTATCTATCGGCGACGTATTCTGGAAGAAGATCAATCGATATCCATATCATCCAAAAACTCCATCCCTTGCGAGACAGGGAAACTCCTGCCTTCAGTTGTTCTATGGCTGAAGCTTTGAACGTTTCAAAATCGAATGAATTACGCGTAAAATTAAGTGTGTCGTAAAATTAATAATTTAAGCTGTGTGACACACTTTAATTTACAGTCTCGGATAACCAGATAATTGTTTTGCCTACTTTGACTTTTCATTGTTTCTACGAAATATTCGTTAATACATTTGGAGTCAGAAAAATACGTATAATCTATAGACTTTACTTGCACAGTAGTATAAAATTATTACAAAATAATACATAGTATTACTATATATTTTGTATATTTGCGGTATGAATGAGAATTTTCTAAATAAATGGCAATCTCAGGTAAAAAAAGGAACTTTGTCCCTTATCCTGTTGACATTATTAAAAGGTAAGGAGATGTACGGCTATGAAATCATGGAGTATATACTTAAGCATATTTCGATAGATATAGCCGAAGGAACATTGTACCCTTTATTGAATAGGTTGAAAACAGATGGGCTAATCGATTCAAAATGGGTGGAACAGTCGTCGGGCATACCCAGAAAATATTATACTCTGACATCTGAAGGATATAAAACCTTGGAGGAAATGAAAAAAATCTGGGAACATTTAGATGAATCCCTCAAAAAAATATCAAAATGAAGGAAATAGAATTTAAAAATAAAAGTACTAACGAGATTTATCTTGATTACATTCGCCGTGTTGAACGAATGACAAAAACGTTATCAGAGAAAGACCGCCAAGATATTCTGATGGAGTTGAATAGTCATATTTATGAGCATATGCAACAAAATACCATTACAGATGAAGTCGAAAACATGTTAGCAATACTTAAGCGCCTGGGTGCACCGGAAGATACATTGGTCTCCCTGATTGCTGATAAAAAGTTATCTCAGGCAACAAAAACTTTTAATCCCCTTCATATAATAAAAGCACTTTCCTTAAATATATCCAATGGATTCGTGTATATATTATTTAGCTTATCCTATTTATTTTTGTTTATTTTCATTTTCTTAGTTTTTGCTAAATTGCTATACCCTGATAATACAGGATTGTTTATTGGGGAAAATAAAATTAATTTTGGATTTATATCTAATTTGACAGCTAACTCCTTTACAGAGGTTTTAGGGAATTGGTATATTCCTGTCATTCTTTTAGCAGGGATGATAATATACTTGTTTATTACTATATTATTGAAACTGAAATACAGATTAAAACATAAGAAACAGTAAAAAAT
Organism: uncultured bacterium; assembly: GCA_905216195.1. GTDB lineage: Bacteria > Bacteroidota > Bacteroidia > Bacteroidales > Marinifilaceae > Culturomica. The sequence goes on along the minus strand of CAJMSX010000059.1, from coordinate 987 downwards.
TTATTTTAATACATAGTAATACTATGTATTTTAAAATGAAAGAATCGAATTTTCAACAATTAATAGCAAGAATCATGAAAAGAATTATTTTTTTATTCATCGCATTGTTGGTATCGACCAACTTGTTAAAAGCTCAGGACCTGGCCACATCTAAATTAGATAGTCTCTTTACAGTCATTGAAACGTATGGAAAGGGAATGGGAAGTGTATCAATTTTTCAAAATGGGAAAGAGATATATCAAAAAAGTTATGGGTATTCTGATGTAGAGAAGGGATTTAAAAATAGTGCTAACACGAAATTTCGTATTGGTTCAGTTAGTAAAACGTTTACTGCAACTATTATTATGAAACTAATAGAAGAAGGAAAGCTTTCATTAACTTCTAAATTATCAAAATATTACCCTATGATACCTAATTCCGATAGAATAACTATCAAACACCTATTGCAACACAGAAGCGGAATTTTCAATTTTACGAAAGTAGAAGACTACGAAGAATGGAGAATAAAAAAACAGACAAAAAAACAATTCATGGATCGAATTATATCCCAGGAGCCATCTTTTAAACCGGATGAAAAGTTTGGATATTCAAACTCAAATTATGTTTTACTCACATATATTGCAGAAGATGTTTCTTCTAAATCTTTTTCCGATTTACTTAATGACCTAATCCTTATCCCGTGTGATTTAAGGAATACTTATATTGGCGGAATAATAAATTCAACTAAGGGAGAAGCATATTCCTATATTAAAATGTCTTCTAAGTGGGAAAAAACAAATGAAACGGATATGACTGTTCCTTTAGGATCCGGTTTTATCGTATCAAATCCGTACGACCTGAATGTCTTTTTTAATTACCTCTTTTCGGGGAGGATAGTAAATAAAAAAAATCTTGATTCTATGCTTTTATTGAAAGATAATTTTGGGCTCGGTTTATTTAAATTTTCTTTTTTAAATAACATTGGTTACGGTCACACAGGCGGTATTG
>CAJMSX010000058.1 GCA_905216195.1 uncultured bacterium | reverse complement strand
TAAGTAAAGCATGCGTAAAAGCCATTTCTCCTCCGGCCAACATCCAGGCAAAAAAGGTAAGCAGAGCCACTCCGATGACCACAGGCACAAAAATACCCGCTATTTTATCCGTTAGTTGCTGTACGGGTGCCTTACTTCCCTGAGCTTCCTGCACCATTTTAATAATCTGTGCCAATACCGTTTCATTCCCCACCCGCTCTGCCGTAAAGCGAAAACTGCCTTTCTGATTGACGGTACCCGCAAAAACTTTCATGCCGCTCACTTTTTCTACAGGCACGGGTTCCCCCGTAATCATACTTTCATCCACAAAAGACACCCCTTCATTGACAGTACCATCCACCGGAATTTTATCCCCCGGTTTGACGACCAGTATGTCGCCTTCCTGAACTCCTTTTACGGGAATCACCATCTCCGTTCCGTCGTCCAGCACCCGGGTTACCGTTTTAGGCTGTAATCCCATCAATTTCCGGATGGCCGTCGAAGTATTGGCCTTCGCCCGGCTTTCCAGCAAACGTCCTAACAAAATCAAAGCGATAATAACAGCCGAAGCCTCATAATAGACATGGGCTTCCAATCCCCGCTCGGTCCAGTATTCCGGATACAACGTATTAAAAAGACTGAATAAAAAGGCTATACCCGTACTTACGGCAACCAGGGTGTCCATATTAGCCCGTCCGTGCCGGAACTGACGCCAAGCATGGATATAAAAATCCCGTCCGAAAACAAGCATCACCGGCAAGGTGAATACCAGCATAATCCAATTCCGGTAAGGCAGGTGCATAAAAAACATTCCGATAACAAAAACCGGCAGCGAAAGCAGGACGGCCCCTATCGTAGCTCTCCTCAGCCGGCGGTAGGCCTCGTATTGTCTCTTTTCCGCCTCGTTTTCCGCTTCTTCCATCACCAAATCGTATCCGGCTTCCTGCACCCTCTTTTGTAAATCTTCCGGACTCACCTCCGCGCTGTCGTATTCCACCCATACCGTGGAAGAAGCGAAATTCACTTTCGCTTCTTTTACCCCGTCGGAATGCGCCAAAGTATGCTCCACATTCGCTGCACAACCGGCACAACTCATTCCCGTCACGTAAAATGTTTCTTTCTTAACTATTCCCATCGTTCGTCCTATTTTTTAATCCATCGGTACGCCCGGCCACCGATTTAGTTACATACAAAATTAACAAAACAACGGCACTTTAGTCCTCTCCTTTTTTATTTTTTTGCCTCGCCGGCCGGTTTTTCCTTCTTTATTTCCTCCTGCTTAAACACAACTGGCCGATTTTACGTACACGGGGCATGCACTATCTGGATAATCCGGTAACCGATCCCTTTTTTAACCTGGCGACAGAAGAATATCTGCTGAAACATTCCGGGAAAGATATCTTTATCCTCGGCCAAAACGCTCCCTCGGTCATTGTAGGAAAACATCAGCATCCGCAAACGGAAGCCGACCTATCCCGGGCTGCCAATCAACAAATCCCGGTCCTACGCCGGATTTCCGGAGGTGGAACCGTCTACCAGGATCTCGGTAATTTTAACCTCACTTTTCTGGAGAACACCTCTTCTCCCGTCTTCGGTAAATACACCCGGCTCCTGACGGATTTTCTGACAAAAAACGGAATCCCGGCTCGGGCCGATGAACGGAATGCCGTTTTTATCGGAAATTTGAAAATCTCGGGAAGCGCCCAATGCATTTATAAAAACAGGCTTCTCCATCATGCTACCCTCCTTTTTTCCACCGATTTAAATTTGCTGAAGGAACTCCTCGATGTTCCCGAAACATTCCACACGCTTCCTTCGGTATCCGCCGTACGCTCCGTCAAAAATCCGGTAACCAACCTCTCTTCCTATCTCCGGGATCATCCGACCCTTACCGAATTCCGGAAACGCATACTGCATCATTTTCAAGGATCGGGTCCTCCTCTCACCCTGACACCGGAAGAACTGAAAAACATCCAGCAACTGGCTGAAAAAAAATACCGGAATCCGGATTGGATCTACGGAAAGATTTCCTGAAAAAGAAGGCGTTCGCGAAACTCTTTCCCTGCATTTCCCGTTTTACCGGAAAATGCCGGAAAGAATTCCCCTCTGTGGAAAAAATGGGACCGGATCAATAGTTGTAAATTATACAAATATGTCACTGTTTGAAATAAAAATGCCCAAATTGGGAGAAAGTATTACCGAGGGAACCATTACGTCCTGGTCGGTAAAACCGGGAGATTACATCACGGAAGATCAGATTTTGTTCGAAGTAAATACGGCAAAAGTAAGTGCAGAAATTCCCTCTCCCGTGGCGGGGAAAATCGTGGAAATCTTGTTTAAAACGGGCGATACGGTTGCGGTCGGAACCACCGTAGCTACGGTTGACACGGAAGCAGAAACGGGAACAGAGACGGAAGAGGCAACCACCGCAACGGAATCGGCTCAAACACCCCCTCCTCCCGAAAAAAGTGAACAACAGACTCCCAAGGATGTCCCCCAAAACGAGAAGAGCACCGAGACGAAAGCATCTCCGGAAAAAGACCACCGCTGGTATTCCCCTTTGGTGCTTCAATTAGCCGCTGAGGCCGGCATTTCTTCCGAAGAACTCACACGGGTGCCGGGTACCGGATATGAGGGGCGCGTAAGTAAAAAGGACATACAGGAATACATCGAACAAAAGCAGAAAGGAAAAGCCGGCCCGGAGGAAATAAAGCGGGCGGATTCTCCCGCTCCCGTCACCATTTCGCCGGCCGAAGGAGACGAGATCCGGGAAATGGATCCGGTCCGCCGCATCATCGCCGAGCGCATGACAGCTTCTAAAAAAATATCCCCTCACGTAACTACGGTGGTAGAAGTCGATGTGAGCCGGTTGGTACGCTGGCGGGAAAACATCAAAGATCATTTTCTGAAGAAAGAAGGATTTAAACTGACCTACCTTCCCTCCGTGGTAGAAGCCGTCGCCAAAGCCCTGAGTGAATTTCCCCAGGTAAACGCCTCCGTGGACGGATACCGGATGATTTTTCACAAACACATCAATATCGGTATGGCCGTCGCTCTGCCGGACGGTAACCTCATCGTACCCGTTATTCGCGATGCCGACAAGCTTAATCTCAACGGATTGGCTGTCAAAATGGAAGAACTGGCCCTCAAGGCCCGGAAAAATAAACTGACTCCCGCCGACATAGAAGGAGGTACCTTTACGATCACCAACTTCGGAACCTTCCGAAACATCCTCGGCACCCCCATCATCAATCAGCCGGAAGTCGCCATCTTGGGAGTAGGATATATAGAAAAACGCCCCTCGGTTATCGAAACTCCTGAAGGAGACGCTATAGCCATCCGCCACAAAATGTACCTTTCCCTCTCTTACGACCACCGGATTGTAGACGGGGCTTTGGGCGGAAATTTCCTTCGCAGAATCGCCGATTACCTTGAAAACCCTGGACGCTAAGCAGATATGCACCAAAGAACCAAATGCTATGAAAAAGTTTTCAATCAAAACCACTGAGCGGGAAACTCTCCGACGCTGGTATCGGCTGATGACCGTCGGCCGTACCCTCGATGAAAAAGCACCGGCCTATCTTTTACAATCTTTAGGCTGGTCGTATCACGCTCCTTACGCCGGCCATGACGGGATACAACTGGCCATCGGACAGGTATTTACCCGGGGAGAAGATTTTTTATTTCCCTACTACCGGGATATGCTCACCGTTCTTTCGGCCGGTATGACAGCCGAAGAAATCATCCTCAACGGATTGTCGAAAGCAACCGACCCGGCCAGTGCTGGACGGCATATGTCCAACCACTTCGCAAAAACGGAGTGGCATATCGAAAACGTGTCTTCCGCTACAGGTACCCACGACCTCCATGCGGTCGGAGTCGCCCGGGCCATGGTGTATTACAAACACAAAGGAGTAGCCATTACTTCCCACGGGGAAGCTACGACTTCCGAAGGATATGTATATGAAGCCATCAATGGAGCCAGTACCGAACAACTTCCGGTGATTTTCGTGATCCAGGATAACGGATACGGGATATCCGTACCCAAAAACGAACAAACCGCAAACCGGAAAGTGGCCGATAATTTTGCCGGATTTAAAAACCTGAAAATCATACATTGCAACGGGAAAGACGTTTTCGATTCCATGAACGCCATGAGTACGGCCCGGGAGTACGCCCTCGAAACGCGCCAACCCGTCATCGTACACGCCAATGTCGTTCGCATCGGTTCTCATTCCAACTCGGATAAACATACCCTTTACCGGGACGAAAACGAACTTTCTTACGTCAAATCCGCCGATCCCCTGCAAAAATTCCGACGCATGCTGATCCGCTATGAACGTTTTACGGAAGAAGAACTGCAACAAATCGAAGAAGAAGCGGCCAGGGAGGTCCGGGAAGCTCACCGGAAAGCCGTCAAAGCTCCCGATCCCGATCCGGCCACCATTTACGATTACGTGCTCCCCGAGCCTTATCAGCCCCGCAAGTATCCGGAAAATTTTAATGAAGAGCCCCAAGGCGAAAAAATAACCTTGATCACAGCCCTGAACGAAACCCTGAAAGCCGAATTCCGAGCCAATCCCGACACCTTTTTGTGGGGACAGGACGTAGCCAATAAAGAAAAAGGAGGCGTTTTCAACGTCACCAAAGGCATGCAGCAGGAATTCGGAAAAGAAAGGGTTTTCAACGCCCCCCTGGCTGAAGATTATATTGTAGGAACCGCCAACGGCATGAGCCGTTTCGATCCCAAAATCCGTATCGTCATCGAGGGCGCGGAATTCGCCGACTACTTCTGGCCGGCCATGGAACAATACATCGAATGCACTCACGAATACTGGCGCAGCTACGGACAATTTACGCCTAACGTCACCCTTCGTCTGGCTTCGGGAGGATACATCGGAGGAGGTCTTTACCATTCCCAAACCATAGAAGGCGCCCTGACTACTTTTCCGGGAGCCCGCATCGTTTACCCCAGTTTTGCCGATGACGCAGCCGGCTTATTACGCACCAGCATGCGTTCCCCCGGCTTTACTCTCTTCCTGGAACCCAAAGCGCTCTACAATTCCGTAGAAGCTTCGGCCCCTGTTCCTCGGGATTATGAAATCCCTTTCGGTAAGGCAAGGATCCACCGCGAAGGCAGGGATCTGAGTATGATCACTTACGGCAATACCACTCATTTTTGCCTGCGTGCCGCCGACCGTCTCGCCCGGGAATACAACTATCAGGTAGAAGTCTTCGTTCCCTCATTCCTCTGGATACCGATACCCTTTTCAATTCGGTGAAAAAAACCGGCAAAGTGCTGATCGTACACGAAGACAAAGTATTTTCCGGATTCGGAGCCGAAATCGCCGCCACCATCGCTTCCGCCCTTTTTTCCTCCCTGGACGCTCCCATTCGGCGCATCGGCTCTCCTTTTACACCGGTAGGGTTCAATCCCATCCTGGAAAAGGCCATACTGCCGGACGAAGAAAAAATCTTCCGGGAAGCTAAAAAATTACTGGAATTCTAACCCTGTCGTAAATTACAATTACCCCATACTATGAAAAAAATCGGTTTATTTTACGGAACCAGCACCGCCAAAACAGCCGCCGTAGCGGAAAAAATACGGGAAGCGTTCGGAGATACCCCCATCGATATGATTCCTGTAGAAAAGGCCTGGAGAAGCCATTTCGAATCCTACGATAATCTGATTGTCGGCAGTTCCACCTGGTTCGACGGAGAACTCCCCGCTTATTGGGACGAACTTATTCCGGAAATTGAAACCATGCATCTGCAAAATAAGAAAATGGCCATTTTCGGATTGGGCGACCAGGTGAACTATCCGGATAATTTTGCCGACGGCATCGGCTTATTGGCCGATGCTTTTCAAAAAGCCGGAGCCTTAGCGGTGGGATATACTTCCCCCGAAGGATACCGCTTCAACCGTTCCCTAGCCCTTCGGGACGGCCACTTTATCGGCTTGGTACTCGACTTCGAAAACCAATCGTCTGAAAACGAAAGCCGGATCCGGAAATGGGTAGAACAACTGAAAACCGAATTCAGTTGATCGCATTTACGCTGCCTTTTACCGGACAGTCTCTTCCATTTTTTGAAATTCGTCCCTGCCTCTCCGAAGCCCCGGTTGTATTTTGGTTGGCCTCTTCCCCCGGCAAAGGGGTAACAGAACCTCTTCTCCGGGGAGAAGAAAAAAACGATAAGAAATAATTTCTCCGAATAAAGCCTATCTTTGCGGTCTCAAACGAAAACAAAAAATGGTAAAAGCTGTATTTTTCGACATCGACGGTACGCTCGTCAGTTTCCGTACCCACCGGGTGCCCGCCTCGGCGATCCAAGCCCTGAATGCTCTCCGCTCCCGGGGCATTCTCACCTTTATTGCCAGCGGAAGACACTTCCTTTCCATCAACAATCTGGGCACTCTTCAGTTCGACGGCTACATCACGTTAAACGGCGGTTATTGCCTTGACGGGAACCGCCAAACGATTTATAAACGCAGCATCCTTCCGGAAGATATTCAATCCGTCGTAAAATACATGGAAACAGACGGTTCTTTTCCCTGTATTTTTGTGCATGAACAAGCGCTTTACCTCAACTACGGAAACGAAAAAACACGGGAGGTATTTGAAATGCTGAACTTTCCGCAACCTCCGGTAAAATCTTTACAGGAAGCCGCCTCGGGAGAAATCTTTCAGTTAGTCGCCTTTTTTCCTCCGGAAAAGGAAAAAGAGATCATGCAACAGATGCCCCATTGCGAGGCTACCCGCTGGAATCCCCTTTTCAGCGATGTGATTCCCGCCGGAAGCAGTAAACAGGTAGGAATGGATAAAATATTGGAGCATTACGGAATCCGGCCCGAAGAGACCATGGCTTTCGGAGACGGAGGAAACGACATCGCCATGCTCCGTCATGCCCACATCGGCATAGCTATGGGAAATGCCCGTGACTCCGTCCGCCAGGCCGCCGATTACGTCACTTCTTCCGTAGACGAAGACGGTATATCCCGGGCCCTCCGGCACTTCGGCCTGCTCTGAACATCCGCTGGAAATCATTCTCCGGAGGGACGTCCCACATTTTCCGATTCCTCCCTCAATTCGTCCATATAGTCCGACAGATTATCCCGGGCGTCCTCATCGTCCCTTTCCAATATTTCCCCCAGGGTATCTTCATAAGCTGCCTGCAATTTTTCATCATCCGGAGGCAAGCCGGGCATTTTATGGCGGTGATTCTCTTTCCGCTCCGGTATCTTATCCTGTTTTTCCATTTCGTTTCATTTTTAACTCTTCTCTCCAATAAAACGAAACTCTCCTCACAAAAGTTCAATAAAGCTTCCGGTTTTCCCCAAGCTTCCCGTCTGGAGCCCGGCCGGGCCGCGATACCCCTCTTCCCCGGCCCGAAGGCCGTTTTCTAAGTATCCCGGTAAAAAACGCCTTCCGGCCCCGCTCCCTCTACGACTTCCAGCCGAACGGATGCCGGCTGAGGGGTAAAGCCGCCAACGGATGATAATCCCCTTTCAAACCTACGGCCCGGGCATTCCGGATCGCATGTACGATTTGAATGCAAGAGCGAGCCTCCGCAATCCGGAACCCTTCTCCCGCCAATATCCTCCGGTAACTCTCGGTATGTAATTCCGTAAATCCCTGACTGAACTCGAACTCCTCTCCCCCGATAGTAATCGAACGGTAAGTACGCTTCTCTCCCTGCACGGCATTTTCCGGCAGATTCTCCCCGTTGATACTCAGGAAATACCGTACGCGGGCTTTTTGCAGCCCCAGAAAACCGGCCACCCGGTCGTGGCTCATGATATGCACCACATTCTCTTGTACCGGTCCGAACACCCACGTCAACATATCGTAAAAATGAACCCCTATATTCGTTGCCACCCCACCGCTTTTTCGGATGTCTCCCTTCCAGCTGGTATAATACCAGTTACCCCGCGAAGTGATATAAGTCAGATCCACATCGTATACCCGATCTTGCGGGCCTTCCTCCACTTTCTTTTTTAAGGCGATAATGGAGTCGTGAAGTCTCAATTGCAAAATATTATAGGCTTTTTGTCCGGTTTCCCTTTCCACCTCTTCCAGTGCATCCAGATTCCAGGGATTCAGGACGAGGGGTTTTTCACAAATCACATCCGCTCCCAGCCGCAAACCGTAACGGATATGAGCATCGTGCAGATAATTGGGTGTACAAACGGAAACCAGATCGATCCGATCCCCGCCGGCTTTGAGTTTGGAACAATGCCGGTCGAATAATTCCATCTCCGTAAAAAACGAGGTTTCCGGAAAAAAACTATCCATGATTCCGACACTGTCGAATGGATCGTACGCGGCAACCAACCGGTTCCCCGTATCTTTTATGGCACGCAGGTGCCTAGGGGCGATGTAACCCGCCGCCCCGATCAAAGCGAAATTTTTCATGATTGAATACGTTTAAAAAAATTGCGGGGTTGTCTCATTCCTCGTTTGGACGCTCCTGTGGAATGAAACGAAACATCTCCTGCGAGCGGTCGTCCGTTACCTGCATAAATCCTTCCCTTCGTTCAGGAGGAAGAGATATGCAGACAAGACAGCCCCCTATTCGGTATTATTGATTCAGAAAAGTATAATCGTTCAGTTTTCCGGCCACCCGGCTATGGAGAAAATCTTCCAGACACCCGGCATATTCCATGTTGTGCGTATCGCTTCCCACAAAACCGACCAACCCGCTTTTCAACAGCTTCCAGGCCATTTTCTCTGTTTCTTTTCCATAAAAACCGGCCAGAGACAATAAGTTCAATTGCAATAAACAGTTTAAATTCCGAAATTCGTTACAGGTTTCGATAAAGTTTTCTTTATAGTACAGATAACGTTCGGGATGCGCCAAAACCGGCAGGAATCCCTTATTTTTCAACAAAAAGATCACCTGTTTCAGATACACCGATTCTCCCGCAAAACTATTTTCGATCAGTACATAACGTTGATGAAACGGGAGTATCTCGTTCTGCCCGGCCAATTTTACCACTTCCTCGGTTATCCGGTATTCGGCTCCGGCTTCCAGAAACACCTCCGGACAAGCTTGCCGGAGGGCTTTCAATGCCGTGCCGATCGCCTCTTTCCCGTTCGCCACATGGGGGAAAGCAATGTGAGGAGTCAAAGAAAAGTGTTCGATTCCCAAACCTCTCAATTTTCCGACAACGGTGACGGCTTCATTCAGACTTTTTACGCCGTCGTCCAAACCGGGCAATAAATGAGCGTGTACCTCCTGACGATATTTGAAATACTGTTTACGTTGCTTCCACCACATTTCTCTTTACATTTTAGGTTTTATACGTCTGCATCTCTTTACTGCCCGTAACCCTACTTTCTTCCATATCCATACCCATATTTCCCCCCATATCCATACCCGTACTTGCCGCCGTAACCGTATCCATACCCTTTACGTCCCATACGAATGCCGTTTACGACAATACCGAGGTTCTCCAGTCTCTTTTCCTTCTCCAGATCGATCACCAGCTTCAGGGCTTTCCTGTCCAGCACATGAGCTCTGACTATATACACACAGGCATCTGCAAATTTACTCAAAGCAAACCCATCCGCCAACATTCCCAGAGGAGGTGTATCGATAATTATACAGTCAAACTCCTTTTTCAACTGATTTAACAACTCTTTCATCCGCGGGCTCGAGAGCAATTGAGCCGGATTCGGAGGCACACTTCCCCCGAATATGGCATACAAATGCGCGTCTATTTTATTCACCACCTCCTTCCAATCCGAAACCAATCCCGCCAGATAAGCCGAAATCCCTTTATAGTTATCGATCTGGAAATAAACATTCAGCCGGGGATTTCGCAAATCACATCCGACCACAATTACCTTTTTACCGACCTGTGCATACGCATGGGCTAAATGAGCGGTTACCAGCGATTTTCCTTCCTGCGGAATGGTAGAAGTCACCATAATCACCGGACATTCCCGCTGTTGAAGCATGTAATTCAGATTTTCCCGGATCAGATGCATGGATTCGGACATCACAAAATCTTCCTCGAAAATACCCGTTTTACCTTCCGGTAATTCCGGCAATCCCCCCAATACCGGGGTACGAACGGCTTTTTCCACTTCTTCCACATCCCTCACCTTCGTATCGAAAACGTCTTCCAGCAATATTCCCCCGAAGGGCAAACCGAAACCCAACATCAAACCGATCAGCAATATCATCGCCTTCCTGGGAGACACCGGTCCGCCTTTCTGACTGGGATCCTCGATAATTTTTGCCATCGGAACATACATCAGCTTGGCGATTTCCGACTCCTCCCGTTTCTGCATCAGAAACAGGAATAATTTCTCTTTCAGTTCCTGCTGACGGGCAATAGCCCGGTAGCCCTTTTCCTGAGTCGGTACAGAGGTCAGCCTCTTATCCACCGATCTACTTTCGCTTTGAAGACTTTGTATTTTGATTTTCAAGCCTCTTTCTACATTTCCCACCGCCAGGGCAATACTCTCCTTCACCCCTCTCAACTGCTCCTCCAGACCGGTCACCAGGGGATTGCTCTCCCGGGCCGTCTGCAACAACTTGCTCCGCTGCAAAACCATTTCGTTATATTTGCCGATTCCTCCGTTCAAAGATTCATCGGTCAGTCCCAGATTCTCCGGCAGAATGCGGAACTCTTCGGCATCTTTATCCTCCAGAAATACCCGGATACTCTTCACTACGTCCAGTTCGGTTTCCAGCTTCAGTAACTCGGTGACAGCCGCTTTTTTCTGCTCCATCACAAAAGTAGCATCGGCATTCAGATCCGTCAACCGATTCCGTTTTTTAAAATGCTCGGCATCGTCCTCTATATCACCCAATTCCCGGTTGATTACTTTCAGGCGGGCATCGATAAATTCTACGGTCTTAGCCGCTACCAACTGCTTCCCGGCTATCCCGTTCGAATTATAAGTGGCAATCAGTTCCCGGATGATCCGTTGGGCCCGGACCGGTAAAGCATCTTCCACTACAATTTTTACAGCATTGGTATTTTTCTCCAACAAACTAATATCCAGATTATTATAAAAAAGAGTAGTAGCCGTCCCGTAAGAATGTAAGACCACACGTGTTTCCTTTTCTCCGGAAAAATTTCCACCTTTTTCCACAGAAATACAGTAATCTCCCATCGGAATACTTTCCGAAAAACGCCCCTCGAATACAAGGTCTCCTTGCTCGGATGTCAGCCGGACCCGGTCCCCATCCATTGCTTTCACATACAAAACCGTATCCCTGATATTTTCCGGATGATCCGCTAGAATCTTCACCGGTCCTTCCCCATACCATTCTTTCGGACGCAACATCCCTTCCTGAAAATAACGGATATTCAACTCCAGATTTTTCACCACTTCCCGCATCAGATTTTTAGATTGCAGTTCGATCATCTCGTTTTCCACAAACACATCGCTCTGAGCAAATCCCAACTCCTTCATCACCGCACTCGTCCCTAATTCTCCTTTCTTGGTATCGTTAATCATCACCTTCGCCTCCACACTATATACCGGCGTTTTTTTCACCGTTATAAAGAAAGCTATACCGGCGCACAAGGGAACGGCCAGGACAAACCACCACCAACGGGCCAGAATTTTATAAAACAATTTCCGGTAATCAAAACCCTCCTCTTCCTCCGCCAAAAACAAATCATTTTCCAAATCGCTCACATTCATAAACTTTTCTTTTCAACTGATTTTACTTGTTTCATTTATTCCTCGCATTTTCCGGTGATTTTACCGGATGATCAGGGCCACAATGGCAACCAAAGTCGACACGCTCGACAGGATATAAGGCAGAAACGCACTGGCATTTCCCCCGGCTATTCTTCCCCGGTTCGGTTCCACATACACTACATCGTTCTGCTGCAGGTAAAAAAACGGAGAATCCAGAAATTCCGTCGAGGTAAGATCCATCCGGGCAAACTGTTTTTCATTTCCTTTCTCGCGCACCACCAATACATTTTTCCGCTTCGCATTGATCTGCAAATCCCCCGCCATCCCCAAAGCGTCCAGAATGGAAACCCGTTCTCCCAATACCTGATAACTCCCCGGATTTTTTACTTCTCCCAAAACGGTCACGCGGAAATTTAAATACTGTATGGTCACTATCGGATTTTTCAGATAGTCCGAAATCTTTTCCTTCAATACTTCCGATAGCTCCTTCCGGGTCATACCACTCACCTGCATTTTACCCAAAACCGGAAAATCGATATATCCCTCTTTATCCACCAAATATCCCGAAGGCGCTTGTTGGGCAGAGGAGGTCACATTTTCCCTTCCCAAGCCGATCATCGGCCCATTAAAAGGTTTCGCCGCCTCGATGTCTTCACACGACACGATAATCGACAACAAATCGTCCGGCTGAATCACCGTTTTATATTCACACTCAGCTTTAATCCGTTTATTCACGTCGGCATCCTGCAAATAAACCACCTTCTTACTCGATCCGCAGGAGACACACAGAAGGCCCCCTAACAGCATCCACACTCCATTTCTCAAAATTCCCATACCCTTAAAATTTATTGATTCAATGAAAATATGCCCCCTTATTTTATCCCCTCCTCTTCCTACAATTCAAAATCACCCAATTTCTTAATTCTCTTGTTTCTCAATCACTTCATCGTCAACCGTACCATCACCCCCACATTCTCATTTAGTAACTTTCCTTCGTCCCCATAAATTCCGGCTTCCAGCTTGAACGGTAATCGTTTCCCGGGAATTCCCACCTCTATTCCCCAGGAACATTGCTGTTTTACCCGCTCAAAAGGCTCCCGGTACCTTCCGTAATTCCACGAATAGGAAAACCTTCCCAAATAAGGAACCTTCCCGGCAATTTTCCCTCTGATTCCCAGATAATGAGCGATCACCCGGTTATTATACATTCCGATCACTACACCCTCCTTATTCTTCCCGTTTGGCAACAAAAAAGGCGTACCCACCGTACGCCCGTCCGTAGTCCACCCCGATTTATATTCGGAATGGAAAAAATAATCATCCCGGCCTCCCACCTTCTTCCATCCGTATCCGGGAGCGTCGGGATCTTGCTTTTCCATCTCTGCAGGAGTTGCCGGACGGTCGTGATAAGGTCCCGACTGGTATTTGGTATAAAGAAACTCGTAGATCACATCCGTACACCACCCAGACTTATCTTTATTTCCGTAATAGAGAGCATAGATCCCGTCGGGAAACGAACGGAAATCCGTTCCGGAACCATCCTCAAAGGGAATATCATGATAAAACGTCAAGGTGTAGCGATCTCCCTTGTAATTAATCCTCAAATGCTCCCGGCCCAAATGATTTCCCAAGGCATTGTTCTGTGCACTACCCGAAGCATCACTTCCCCCTTCACTACCTGCTACGATACGAATATAGTCTTTCAAAGAGGAGGGCTGTTTTCCCAATTCCGGCGAAGTTCCGGCCCATTGGGCAAAATGTTCCAGGCCTACGATCAACTCCCAACGGGGATGAGGAGATATTTTCAGAAACAGAGATTTATGGTGTAAACGCACCTGGTTCACGTACCGATCTCCAATCATCCGGTAATCTCCGTAACTAAAGCGAAAAGCCAGTACTTTGCCGATAAAGGGAAACGGTATAAACTCGCTTCGTAAATTATAGCCGGGATGAACCCGGGCATTAGCCGACTCTACAATATTCCCGTTAGTCGAAGAAACTCCGTTATATTCTATGTCGGGATGTATCATTCCGATATCCAGACGCACACGCTTCCAGCGGGCACTCGCATACAACTCGTCCACCCACACCCGGCTATTCCCTTTCTCACCTATCCCCACACCCGAAAAACCATAAGCCGTCTGAATCTTCCGGTCCTCCCGGAAACCGGAAAACAATCCCACTTTCAACACTCCTCCTGTGCGCTCCGGCACCGCTCCCCATTGATCCTTCCCCATCCAGAACGGCAATATCCCCCCTCTCCCGATATAACTATCCAATTGCACCGCATATTCCATTTTCCGTTTCTGAGCCGCCAAAGGAAGCGTTATCATCACTAAAATCAATCCAATAAACCCCAATCTCATGGAATAAGTAAACGTTTTATCTGGTTCTTTACACTCTGTTCCATCCACTCCCGGAACCATGCCAGCCTATCATCAGTCCAACGCTGAGGATGATTCGTAATCATCACTTTAGGAGGAAACTGTCCTTTTTCCACCGCATTGATCACATCATAGGTAGAATGATATCTTAATCCCTGGCTTTCCCATTTTTCCTGATATCCGGGGATTTTATCCCTGACACTGACTTTATACCCGTCCCACCGTCTACCGGTATCCGTCATATAAAACAGATTAGAAAAATCAATATCCAGATAAGGCTCGGCGATAATGTCCAAATCATAAATAGAGAATTATTTAAACCTTTTCTGATAATCCCTATCCCGCCTCATCAGCTTTAAACTTTCGGGATAATCAGCAATAAACCAGTCCAGAAATTTCGCCAAATCAATTTTCTCTGAAAGCATTTTTTGTCGACGTTGTTGAAACTTTTTACTCCTTTCTGGCATCTGAGTTAACTCATCCGTAATTCTATATAAATTATTAATGTCAACTGTTTTTAGTCCATATCCAAGTTGATAATTATCTTCTAATTCCCGTAAATAACCTATTCGACCGACAAAATCATTAAAACGAATAAAGGGAACACCTAAAACCCCAGCTTCTGCCGCCATTGTCTGGCTATCTCCTATATACAGTTGAGCATATGCCAAAACATGATGCATATCCAGAGGATTTATTTTTATTCTATAACATTCAAATTGAGGCTCTAATTGTCTTTCAGAAGTAATATAAACACGACCATACGGTTTTAAGATAGCAATCAATCGTTCTGCTATTTCCGCATTAATTCCTTTGATTCCAGCATCATGATGAGCCGTCAATTTTGCAAAACGAATAAGGAAATAAGGTTGTTCCGCGGGGAAATACTTTTCTACTATGTTTTTATCAGCTACAAAATGATTAGGATGCAAATAAGCCAACTCATGATAAGATTCATACTTTAAAGATTTCTTTTCCCATTTCCCATTTTCACAAACAGAAGGAGACAAAATCACGTTAGCTAAAGGATAACTTAACTTGGCATACAACGGTACAACCTCCGCATCATCTTCATTTGTGTTAACCACGGGAATACCTAATAAACGACCGACCCATGAATTCTCAACACTTGTTCCGGTCAATATATCCGGTCTGTTTTTTAAACAAAAAAACAACAATCTATAGCTCCTTTTGATCAATCCTATTAAAATACCAACTTTCGAATCTTTTCTCCCCTCCACCAATATATTATGATAGCTGATTCCCGCATTTTTTAGCAGATCTTCTAAAATATCTTTTTTCTTAATTAATATCTCAACTGAATGTCCCTGATTTTTCCATGCTTGAATTGCATTTTTAAATAGATGAAAATGAGCTGGATGTCCCAAATAAACTAATATTTTTTTCTTCTGTTTCATCTTATATTTTCTCTAAAACATCCAAAATCCGTTCAGCAGCTCTACCATCCCAATATTTAGGAATACGTCCCATTTTACCTTTTCCCTCTAAGATCAATTCTACTTCTGAAACAATTTGTCCTGTAGTTATTAATTTATTACTACCTTCCCATACTGTCACAGGCCGTTCCGTATTAGGCCGTACAGTTAAACATGGGATATTTAAATAAGTACTCTCTTCTTGTATCCCACCGGAATCAGTCAATACAAACTTAGCCTGTCGGACTAAACCGATAAATTGTAAATATCCCAACGGTTCTATAAAATAAAGGTGCGGGTATCGATCTATCTCATTCTGTAAACCAAAATTCTGAATATTTTTATAGGTCCGGGGATGCACAGGAAAAACCAATGGGATCTTTTCTGACACAGTTCCCCAGATTTTTACTAATTTCTTCAATGATTCGGGTTGATCCACATTATTGGGACGATGGAATGTCATAACTCCATAATCACCACGTTGAAAATCATCTCCTAACGCTATACTCTTCTCCCTGTTCAATAATTTAAATTCAAACTTTGACTTCAAAGCCTTATCAAGGTTAGCGACTAAAGAATCTATCATCAGATTACCGACCATACAAATTTGTTCAGCAGCAACCCCCTCTCTCAATAAATTTTCGTCAGCATCGACACTCGTAGTTAAAAAAACATCACTTATTGCATCAGTAACCAAACGATTAATTTCTTCCGGCATCGTCCTGTCATGACTTCTCAAACCAGCCTCATAATGAATCGTTTTTATTCCCAACTTAACCGCCACCAAAGTACATGCGGCTGTACTGGTAACATCACCAACCACCAATACATAATCCGGCCTTTCATCCATACAGACTTTTTCAAAACGTTCCATGATCCGGGCAGTTTGCACAGCTTGAGATGCAGAACCTACCTCTAAATTTACACGGGGCCGAGGAATGTTTAACTCTTCAAAGAACTGTCCTGACATTTTTATATCGTAATGCTGACCCGTATGTACTAATATCGGTTCTATCGTAGAATGATAACTCAACACATGCATTAAAGGTGCTATCTTCATGAAATTAGGACGAGCACCCGCAACTAAAATTATTTTTTTCATATCAATATATTATCCTTTCGTGAATACACGAAAATCGGAATCTCTAAAATTTTCGATTGGCTTTAACGATCAAACATCAAAACTGCCGGATCGAATATCAGCCTGCTTAGATACATACCTTAAAAAGCATTCTAACGTCTTTTCATTATAAGGAACAAAAGTTTTTGAATGCCCTATTAACACGACATTCCTACAAGCACCTTCCACCTTTCGCTTTCTTATCCGTTTTATTGCTGCTATCATCTGTCTGCCTGTAGCCTGATTAAAATCGAATTTCCAGGGATTTTTTCTAAAGAAAGACTTTAAAGTAAGTTTACGATTATCGTTTTTTTCGATTGTATCTATATGTACAGATTTATTATGTTGATGCTTATGTAATTTAGAACGCAACAAGCGAAAGACTCTTAAAGGTGAAATAAAATTCCAGAAATAACGCATTTCTGTATAAATAGGAAATTCTACCATTTCACCGTCAGCATCATATTCATTAATATTATAACAACTTGCAGGATAAGCTAACAAATTATCATAGGCCATTCTATAATCATAACATACGTTTCCTCCCTGACATCCACCTTTATAAACAGAAGTATCAATTTTTATTCCGTTAGCCACCAAAACCTTGTATATATTCTCGGTAGGCATCATCGACCAATTCGCAGCTCGAAAAACTTTACAGCTATAATCAGGTTTTACAGAACGTAATAATTCATTCAAATAGGTTACCGATTCCCGTACCATTTCATAAATTCTCTCGTATGGCAAAGTCGCCATATTGTATTCACTTATACATTGATTCCATCTTTTTCCATCAAATGTCGCTTTAAAATAAGAAGAATGGATATGCAATTGAACATCATGGCCACCTTTAATAGCCTCCTTTAATTGTTTTTCTATATCGAGGTAATGAAATTTATCTATCTGATTTCTCTCATAGTATTGCTTAAAACACAAAATTTCGGCAACATCAGCCATAATCGTCAATTTAGCACCATACTTCTCCAATAGATTCATCAAACGATAAGTGGGTGCGACCATCAATAAATAGGGATTGCCATCACCATTTCCGTGAATTTCATAATCGAGAGTAAATATCAAATTATACATTTTATTTTCTTAAAATCATAGAATAAATTTCTTCAAGTTTATTGGCAATAATAGCATTATCAAGTCCTAACTTAACAATTTTCTCACGCCCCTTTGTTCGTATCCCATACTTTAATGCTATTTGTATTTTTTCTGCAATATCATCAGCTAAATAGGTTGTCATATAACAACCCGAAACTCCATCAATAACATATTTCACATCGCCAACATCAACAGATACAATAGGAATTCCGCAGACAAGAGCTTCCTTTATAAACTGAGGAGAACCCTCAGAAGGTGAAGTCATTAAAGCCACATCACAGGCATACATCATGCAAGCAACTTCTTTTCTGGTATACCCTTTTAATTCTAACAAACGGACATTTTTTAAAAGGTTAATCGCTTTTCTAGCAAGTTCTGAATTTTTCCTTGGATCATCAAAGGCTCCAGCAAATAATACTAACTTCTCGTCCCGACGAAACCCCATTATTTTTCTTGCCTCTTCTTTAGAAATTTTCTCAAAGTTTGTCAAATCGACACCACAAGGAATTAATGAATATCTTCGTTTTACTTTTGCAATCTCGATATTTTGGGGAGAAACAAAAATATTATGAACCGATAAATACATCGATAATTTAGAAAATTTTAATATACTGGGCAAATTTATATCACTTCCATGATAAGTTGTTACTACAGGTACTCGTCTCTGCAAATTTGCTATTAAGCCACACAGACCGTAATGAGCATGAATTAAATCAGGCTTGAAATCATATATCTTTTTTAATAAATACTTTCTATTATCTAAATATCCTTTTATTCCTTTGCCAACCACTTTATAAAATTCTACATTTATACCTATAGCTCGCAAAGCTTGAGCTTGCTCCAAAACAAAAGCAGCAAAATAGCCACAATTATAATTGGCAACTATTAAAACTTTCATTTATTTTCAGCTATAATTTTTGCCGGTATACCAGCAATAACGACATGATTCTCTTCAACGGATTGATTTACTACTGCATTTGCACCAATGGTTACATGATCAGCAATCTTAATTTCACCAAATATTTTCACTCCCGGTCCAATGTAGCAATTATCGCCTATAATAGGGACTTTATCAGTGGAACCTTTCGCAGTACCAATATTCACACAAGTATGTATTCGACAATTTTTACCTACTCTTACTTTGGAATTTACTACAATAGTACCACTATGAGCAATAGAGAGCCCTGGACCAAAACAATTTGCAGAAATACAAAAACCATTCAGACGGGATAATTTATAAAATCTCCGAACAATAAATAAATACAAAAATCTTGATAAAACTCCCTTTTTGCAATTTTTATAGTATTCTACTCTCCGTAATTGAATGTGAAATAAACGCAAATAATCGGGAATGAATAATGAATAGAATTTTTGTTTTATCGTATTCTCTTTCCAATTATTGGCAAGGCGATCCGCTTCCAGATAATACAAATAATCTTCTTTACTTTGAATCATAAATCCTTATAAATTTTTAAATAACTAGTGGCTATATGATCTACACTAAAATGTTTATATGCTTTTTTAATCCATGATAACCGATTGCCAAGATTTATAGTCTCAAAATTTATATCATCAAGATCCTGAGTACAATCCACAAGACAACCGGAATTCGTATTTTTTATATAATCGCAAGCTATACCGACAGTTCCATTATGAATTACATATAAACCCATCATGGCAAATTCACTAAATTTACTGGGAGAAGCAGTCTCGTTCACAAAACTTTTATCCCTCCATAAAACGGCCATATCAGCCGCAGATAAATAATCCGGCATTTCTGCAAAGTGAACTTTTTTATTTATAACTCCATGTATATTAACAGGATGAGGCGAAAGATTCATAACCTTACATCCCTTCTGCATTAATTTTTCTATTATCTGCTGATCTTTTTGCCAACGAGCTGCTCCATTAGAAGAACAAACGACCAGGTTTTCTTTCTGTGCAATCCCATATTTTTGGCGAATCTCATTTCTTTTATTTTCATTGTATTTAAAACGTAGCCCGCAAATATTAGGATGGACATATATATATTGAGTGTCGAAGTTATATTTTTGTAAAAAATATTCTTTTGCATATTCTGAAACGACAGTTACGGTAGCATGCGGAACTCTTTTTAAATTTTCATAAGCCTTTAGATAAGAGGTTATTTTATTATTTTTTAACCATTTAAACGCATGACGGTATTCTCTAACTTCTTCCACACTCACACCTCGGATATCCACCAAATAACGCAAAGGCAGATTATTTTTTTCCAAAAAATGTTTCACAAAAGCCCCATACAGTTCTCCTCGGATATGAATAAAAAAATGGTCCTGCCTATCCAAAAGTTTTTGTAAGGTTTGATTTAAACTTTTCCGGGCAATCACATGAAAGAAAGTATAATTGGGATAAGTTTTAAACCAAATAACCCTTAATTTATAATTTACCAACTTCTTTAGTAAAACTTCCTTTTCTTCTCTATTCTTATATCCCTGCAATAAAACAATCTTATCAAAAAAACCCAGCGTAGAGTAATACGCCAATAATTCTAATACCTGAGCCTCCATAACCGAACTATTGCCAGGATTCAAATAAACTAATCTCATCATTCTATACGTTTAAAGTCCCGCAACTTCCCACTTTTTTCTCGTGGAAGCTCTTTTACTATTTCAAAATCAATCACAATATGGGAACCAATATTCTCTTTCATTTTGTGCCTGATATCTTCCAAATAAGATTCATTATATTCAGATCCAGGCACAATATAAAACGTAAATTGCAATCTATATTGCTCTACTTTATATTCTTCTATTACAAGTTTATACTTATTGATATCTTTTACTAAGTAATAAAAGAAGGAATTATTCAACACATCGCCATTTTCTTTCAAAATTTCATCTGATAATCTACCTTCTATACGATCGATATACCGGAAAACCCTTCCACAGGAACACAAATGGTTTGAAATCACTATTCTATCCTGATTCTTATAATTCAACAAAGGCATTTGACAATTACTAAAATCGGTGATATACATATTATTAGACACATCCGTCTCCACAAAAACTGAACTTTCACATATATGCAATCCTCCTTCTGGACATTCATAAGCAAATAGAATGAGATTCCTTTCTTGGTGGAATATTAATCTTTATGATAAAAGT